>CAZZCF010000097.1:0-16637 GCA_964652955.1 uncultured Leptospirales bacterium | reverse complement strand
GTTGCCATGGAGGAAACACTTCGATTCGCTATTCGGGAGGGTGGAAGAACTGTCGGAGCAGGTGTGGTAACGAAGATTATTGAGTAGTTCAATGGCGTATTTGGCGTTATAAACCTCCCTCCATTTTCGGGGGGAGGCTTTATTGGTATCAAGCTTATTTTAAAAAAAGCTTGATTTCTCGAGAGCCAATAATGATAGTTGGCGGGCCACCGTAGTGTGGTCTGATGTATATTATCAGTTAGTTGTTGTATTTTTTTGTGCCATACAATGAATGAAGGTTGGAATTTATACGTTACTTTTTGAAGGGAATGTTCGGTGGCGAAACTTACAGCTCAAAAAATACGGGTAAAGTTAAGATCCTTTGACGCAAAGTTACTTGATCAGTCGGCAGCAAAAATTGTTGCAACGACAAATAGAAGCGGTGCGAAGGTGGCCGGTCCTATTCCGCTGCCGAGCAAAATTGAGAAATTCTGTGTTCTTCGATCGCCACATGTTAATAAGAAGTCGCGCGAGCAGTTTGAGATCAGAACGCATAAGCGTCTTATTGATATTATTGATCCGAACGAAGATACTATTGAAGCGCTCATGAAGTTAGAGCTTCCTGCGGGAATTTCTGTGGATATTAAGTCCTGATTTATAAATATTTGAGACTGGTGGTTTTTTTGATACGAATTTAGAATCATCTGAACTTCCCCTGTCTGTCGGCTTCGGTTCATCTAACTCATAGAATTGTGGGAACTGCGGATAGGTTATGCTTCTCAGCGATAGAAGAAGGGTAATTTTGAGTGCGCACCGATTCATGATAAGCTTCTTGCTGGGATTTGGAGGAGTCGTTATGGGTGTTGCGTATGGCAAGTAATGAATGAAAAGGATTCCCCAGGGCATTTATAAAGAGGTTTTTTCTCCTGGTTTGGGAATCCATACTGAAACGGGTATCAATGATGAAGAAAGCGCTTATCGGAAAAAAGAAAACAATGACACAGTATATAGATGAAAGTGGTACGATGATTCCGGTTACGGTATGCGAACTCGGCCCCTGTGTTGTCATACAGAAAAAAACACCCGAACGGGACGGTTATGCTGCATTGAAGATCGGGTATCTGGACACAAAGGAGCACCGTTTAACAAGACCTGTTGCTCAGGATATGAAGAAGAGAAATATACCTCTCAAAAAGGTGCTCCGGGAAGTTGAGATTTTCGATGACACTCTCGATCAGGGAAGTGTCATCACCTGTGATATCTTTTCGGAGAACGATACTGTTCAGGTCACCGGCACCTCAAAGGGCAAGGGCTTTGCGGGTGTAATAAAACGTCATGGCTTTCACGGTGGAAAGAAAACACACGGTTCGCATTTTCATCGGGCTCCCGGTTCGATAGGAGCCTGTGCGGATCCCGCTGAAGTATGGAAGGGCAGAAAGATGCCCGGCAGACATGGTGGCAAGCAGGTTACGGTCAAGAATTTGAAAATTGTAAAAATTGTAAAGGACGAGAATCTCGTGTTGATATCTGGAGCAATTCCCGGGAATAGGGATTCTATTATAACTGTTCAGGCGACGTAGGTAATAAGATGATTGTGGATAAATATTCAACCGACGGGAAGGTTGTTGGACAGATTGAGCTGGCTGATTCTGTGTTCAGTGCCGGCATTGATGATGGTCTTCTCTATGCATTGATAACAGCCGCGAACATGAGTCAGTGGCAGGGCACCAGTTCAACGAAGCGGCGTTCTGAGGTGCAGGGGGGGAGCAGCAGGCCCTGGCGGCAGAAGGGTACAGGACGCGCGCGACACGGCACCATTCGTTCTCCCCTCTGGCGTGGAGGTGGTGTTATCTTTGGTCCGCTTCCTCGGAATTCTCACAAAAAGCTTCCCAAAAAGATGAAACGGAAAGCATATCGGTCTCTTCTGTCTTTAAAGGCCCGTGAGGGTTCCATTAAGATAATCGAAGATTTCAAGATTGCCGAGGGGAAGACCAGAGAGATGGCACAGATCGGCAAGGTGCTGGATGTTCATAAGGGTGTATTGATAACGGATAGCGAGGATACCCTGCTCAAGAGATCAATGAGCAATATCCCGTGGTTTTATTACAACAACGTGAAGCGTCTTTCCGGCAGGGATATCTTTTATTCGAAGACTGTCGTGATTACCGAAAGTGCTGTTGCATATTTGAATGAGAACTACACGTAGGATGAGTGGTCATGGATTACAATGATGTCATTATAAAACCCGTGCTTTCTGAGAAGAGTACTGATCTTGCCGTACAGAATAAGTACGTCTTTCAAGTTTCGATGAGGGCGAATAAGCATCTCATAAAAAAGGCGATAAAGGAAATCTTCAATGTGATGCCTGAAAAGGTTAATATAATAAGAATGCGGGGAAAGAGGAAGCGGGTCCGGTATCAGTATGGTATTACACCTGCATGGAAAAAGGCGATTATAACGCTGCGAGAGGGCGAGAAAATCGAGCTCTTTGAGGGGCAGTAGGGACGTATCGGGTAATGGTAAAATGTTGATGATACAACGAGGAAGAGAAGTATGGGCATAAAGAAATTCAGACCGGTAACCCCGACACTCAGATTCAAGACGACCGTAACCGGTGATGAGCTTACCGTCAGCAAGCCCTTTAAGCCGTTGACAGCAGGGAAGAAGCAACATGCCGGTCGTGGCTCTGGTGGACGAATTTCAGTGCGAAGACGCGGGAGCGGACATAAGAGAAGATATCGCGTTATTGATTTTAAGCGGAATAAATATAATATCGAGGGGACGGTTGCAACTATCGAATATGATCCCAACCGATCTGCTTATATTGCACTTGTAACGTATAAAGATGGGGAGAAGCGATATATCATTGCGCCTGATAGACTACGAGTTGGCGATACCGTCGTTTCGGGCGAGAATGTTGAGATTAAAATTGGGAATTCCCTCCCGTTGCGGCGAATACCACCGGGAACGAGTATTCACAATATTGAATTGCAGCGCGGCAAGGGAGGGCAGCTGGGACGTTCAGCGGGATCGGAAGCACAGATAACCGCAAAGGAAGGTCATTACTGCCTGGTGAAACTTCCTTCCGGTGAAATACGTAAGATACATGCCGATTGTTATGCGACCATTGGCGAAGTCGGGAAGAAAGATCATGCGAATATATCCCTGGGTAAAGCGGGAAGGTCCCGATGGATGAACCGGCGACCGAAGGTGCGCGGGGTTGCAATGAATCCTATTGACCATCCTCTGGGGGGCGGTGAGGGCAAGTCGTCCGGTGGGCGGCATCCCGTATCGCCGACCGGGAAGCCCACCAAGGGTTATAAGACACGGAAAAAGAACAAGTACAGCAATAAGATGATTGTGAAGAGAAGAGGGAAATAGGCAATGGCACGATCGATAAAGAAGGGACCTTACATCGATATGCGGCTTTTCAAGAAGATCGAGGAGATGAACTCATCGAATGTTAAAAAGACTATTAAAACCTGGTCACGACGTTCCACTATTTTCCCGGAAATGATTGGTCATACTATCATGGTGCACAATGGGAAGAATTTCATTCCCGTGTATATAACCGAGAATATGGTTGGTCATAAGCTTGGCGAGTTCGCACCGACGAGAACCTACCGCGGACATACAAGCAAGGATGACAAGATTGCGAGAAGGAAGAGATAATGGAGACACGGGCCGTTTCAAAATATATACGGATTTCTCCCTTTAAAGCACGTCTGGTTGCAAATGAGATTCGGGGTTATTCATTTCCTGAAGCGGTTGATGTTTTAAAGGCTATCCCGAAGAAGGCCGCAGGATTGATTCTAAAAACGCTCTATTCGGCAGGAGCGAATGCGAAATATCAGAATCCTGATATTATAGAAGACGATCTCTTTATTAAGAAGATTACTATCGATGAAGGGCCAACGATGAAACGATTTCGTCCCCGAGCGCGGGGGAGGGCAACCAGAATTCGCAAGCGAATGAGCAATATTACCATTGTGCTCTCAAACGAATAGAGTATCGGAAATCCCGGAACCATGAGGGGTGAGTAAAGAGGAGGAATGTATCATGGGACAAAAGGTTAATCCGACAGGACTGCGGGTCGGCATCATACGATCCTGGGATTCCGTATGGTATGATGAGAAGAAATCCTATGCCGATAATCTCCATGAGGATTTGAAGATACAGAAGTTCATACAGAAATATCATAAGAATGCCGGCATCGCAAAAGTAACCATTGAACGATTGTATGATAGATTAAATATCAATATACATGCGGCAAGGCCGGGATTGCTTATTGGGAGGAAAGGGGCCGATATTGAAATCCTGAAGAAGGATCTTCAGAGGATTGCCTCAAAAACGGTGTATATCAATATAATTGAGGTCAAGAAACCTGAGAAGATTTCTAAGTTAATTGCCGAGCAGGTAGCGGCTCAGGTAGTATCCCGCTTTCCCTATCGGAGAGCGGTAAAGCAGGCGATAGCGGGAGCAATTCGCGGTGGTGCCCTGGGAATTAAAATCACGGTTTCGGGAAGACTCAATGGAGCTGAAATGGCAAGAACTGAGTCGTACAAGGAGGGAAGAATCCCCCTGCACACCCTGCGAGCTGATATTGACTACGGTTTCGGTGAAGCGCTCACGACCTTCGGTCTTATTGGTGTGAAGGTATGGGTTTATAACGGTGATGTCCTCTCAGGCAAGGAGGAATCCGAGGAGGAGGGTTATACTGTTCAGCGGAAAACGAAGTAGCAGTATACCTTTAAAAGAAGCGCATGTATTTTTTGATAAGAGAATCAGTGTATAATACCGGACAGGGCTACATGACATGTTGATGCCGAAGAGGACAAAGTTCCGCAAAAAGCAACGCGGGAGAATGAAGGGGAAAGCATACCGGGGAGCACATATCGCCTTTGGTGATATCGCCCTGAAGGCCGTCGAGTCGGGTAATATTACAAGCAGACAGATTGAAGCTTCACGAATTGCAATTTCGAGAAGGGTCAAGCGCGGCGGTAAGTTGTGGATCCGGATATTCCCCGATCACCCCGTTACGAAAAAGCCTGCTGAGACGAGAATGGGAAAGGGAAAGGGTAATCCCGAAGGCTGGGTTGCACGGGTAAAAGCTGGCCGCATCCTCTTTGAGCTTGCGGGTGTTGATGAGAAGCTGGCGAGACAGGCCTTTCGGCTGGCATCGTTTAAGCTTCCCGTTAAAACGAAGATTATAAGCGTCCAGTAATCACATTCACCTATGATAAGGAAACGGTACGATGAAGGGGAAGTTACATGAATTAAGTATCGATGAGCTCGACCGAAGCCTCGTGGAGACGAAAGAGGAGCTCAGGAAATTGCGATTCAAGTTGGTTACCAGCAAGGTTGATAATCCGAAGAAATTCAGGGAGTTGAGAAAACATATTGCGAGGATTTTAACGCTTAAGCGAGAATATGCGCTCGGGATAAGAAAACATCGGGGAGAATAACGGTTTTATATTTATAGCCAGAGGAATCGGTAATGGAAAAGAGAAAGCAATATATTGGAAAGGTTGTCAGCAATAAGATGAATAAGACGATTGTGGTTGAGATTGAGCGGTTAATGATGCACCCTTTGTATAAGAAGTCAGTGAGGAGAAATAAACGCTTTAAAAGTCATGATGAACGAGACGAGTGTTCCATCGGCGATATAGTAAAAATTGAAGAAACGAGACCCCTTTCCAAAGAAAAGAGATTCCGGCTTGTTGAGATAATTGAAAAGGTGAAGTAAGCGTGCGGAGCAGTCTCCATAACGGTTTTATGAGGTATTCGGAAAATGATACAGGTTCAAACAATGCTTGACGTCGCGGATAATAGTGGTGTGAAAAAGGTACAGTGCATTAAGATACTAGGAGGAACCGGCCGGAGATATGCCACCGTGGGTGATGTTATCGTTGTAGCGGTTAAGAGCGCTCAGCCCTCTTACGGGCTGAAGGATTCCATAGGGAAAAAAGTCCATGGCAAGGCAGTGCTCAGGGCGGTTGTTGTTCGCACCAAGAAACCGGTCAGGAGAAATGACGGCTCCTATATCAGATTTGATGATAATGCAGTGGCGATAATCGATAGCAGGGGAGAACCACGCGGTTCGAGAATATTTGGCCCTGTGGCGAGAGAGCTGCGCGATAAGAATTTTTTGAAGATAATATCTCTCGCTCCTGAAGTTCTATAGCAGGTGATATGCAATGGTAAAAACACGGTTGAAAAAGAATGATAACGTCGTCGTCATATCGGGCGCTGATCGTGGAAAGCGGGGGAAAATTCTGTTCATTGATAGTAAGAAGGGACGGGTTATTGTCGAGGGTGTCAATAAGAAGAAGAAATTTGTTCGGCCGTCTCAAGAGAACCCGAAGGGTGGAATTATCACTCTTGAGTTTCCCATCAACCTGTCCAATATCATGCTCTTCTGTGATAAGTGCAAGAAGGGCGTGAGGGTTTCCGTTGATACGAAGGGGAAGAATAAGGTGCGCGTTTGTCGTACCTGTGGGAAGACCTATGATTGATTTGAGGTGCGAATCCCTGCATCACCGTTGCTTTCGTGCTTCTTTTGTTGACGAGTGAGCATGATGTCGTTGTACGATAAAATGGGGTAGTAACTATGGTTCCGAGGCTGAAAGAGGAATACGACAAAAACATCAGGAATAATTTGCATAAGAGATTTCAATACAAGTCGATAATGCAGGTTCCCAGGCTTGAAAAGATAGTTTTGAATGTCGGTATGGGTGATGCACATTCCAATCCAAATGCGCTCAATGCAGCAATTGAGGGCCTCACAATGATTACCGGACAGCGTGCGGTAAAAACAACGGCGAAGAAATCTGTTGCTGCTTTTAAAATACGTGACGGTTACGATGTGGGATGTAGGGTGACCCTTCGGGGAAACTATATGTACGAGTTTCTCGATCGTCTCATCAATGTCTCCCTGCCGCGGGTACGGGACTTCCGGGGGCTTTCACCGAAATCATTTGATAATCTCGGGAATTATAATTTCTCGGTGAAGGAGCAGATAGTATTCCCGGAGATTGATTTTGATAAGGTTGAGAGAATACATGGAATTAATATAACCATTGTAACAACTGCTGAAAACAGGGACGAAGCAAAGGCCCTGTTGGATGAATTTAAAATGCCATTCCGAGAATAAGAGGAGAGAGCCTTGGCAAAAAAGAGTATTATAGCCAAACACCGTCAACCGAAGAAGTACAGCGTTCGGGAGTACAATCGATGTCGAATCTGCGGGCGCCCCAGAGGATATATAAGAAGATTTGAAATGTGCCGTATCTGTTTTCGAAAATTGGCAGGTGAAGGCAAAATACCGGGTGTCGTTAAATCATCCTGGTAGCTGGTAATACTAGAATAAGGAGTTATACGGAATATGAGCATGAACACAGATCCTATTGCGGACATGTTGACGAGAGTTCGCAATGCAATTCAAGCAAATCATCTGAGAGTTGATATTCCGTCATCGAAGATGAAGGTTGGTATTGCGAAGATCATGAAGGATGAAGGATTTATAAAGAATTTCAAGGTTATTGACGATAAAAAGCAGAAAATACTCCGTATTTACCTGAAATACGGTGAGGAGAAACAACCAGCAATATTGAGTATACGACGAATAAGCAAGTCTGGACGACGCGTTTATGTGAAATCCTCGGATCTCAGACCGGTGTATAATAATCTCGGTATTTGGATCTTGTCAACTTCCAAAGGGCTCATTACGAATAAAGCGGCACGGAAGTTAAATGTTGGCGGAGAGGTTCTCTGTGAGATCCTGTAGAATTCTGTAACAGGTGGGCGTGTATTGAAATGTCACGGATAGGGAAACAACAAATCGAGCTACCACAGGGAGTTACCGTTGACTTTACGGATAACATCGTTAAAGTGACGGGACCCCTCGGTGAAGAGCAGCAACAGGTTCATCCGCAAATTGGGGTGACGATTGAGGGCACCGTTTTAACGGTTGTAAATCGTGGTGATGATCGGGACAGAAAACTCGCAGCTTTTCACGGATTGTACCGATCTCTTATAGCGAATATGGTAACCGGTGTCTCGAAGGGATTTGAGCGGGAGTTGCAGATAATAGGAGTTGGATACCGTGCTTCGCAGCAGGACAGCGATGTCCTGTTTCAGCTCGGCTATTCACACAGTATCCTTTTTAGTCCTCCTGAGGGAATTACGCTCGAGGTTCTTGATAATACGAGAGTGGTAGTAAAGGGTATTAGTAAACAGAAAGTCGGTCAGGTTGCCTCTGATATAAGAAATCTGAGACCACCCGAGCCGTATAAGGGAAAGGGCATACGGTATAAGGACGAATACATTCGCAAGAAAGCTGGTAAAGCGGGTAAGGCACAATGAACAGGTTAGAGTTAAAGAGAAAACGGCATCAACGTCGGCGGTTAAGCATTAGAAAGAAGATTAAGACGAGCCCTGATCGTCCGCGTTTGCGTATATACAGAAGTAATAAGAATTTTTATGCACAGATAATTGATGATTCACAGGGCTTCACGATGGTTGCTGCCTCGACACTTGAAAAGGATTTTCCTGCGATGAAGAATCGGGGCAACATTTCAGCAGCGAAAGCTCTGGGGAAGATAATTGCCGAAAGAGCTCTCCAAAAGGGGATAACGGGTGTTGTCTTTGATAGAGGCGGATACCTGTACCATGGGAAGATTAAGGCATTTGCCGATTCCGCAAGAGAAAATGGTTTGGTATTATAGGAGTTATTATTGATGAAGATTGTACAGAAAGTAGTTGAACCTGAGGGATTGGAGCTTACTGAGAAGGTAGTGTCAATTAATCGGGTTGCCAAGGTTGTGAAGGGGGGACGGCGATTTTCCTTCAACGCTCTATCGGTTGTTGGTGATGGAGAAGGTCATGTTGGCGTTGGTTTCGGAAAAGCGAATGAGGTTCCAGAGGCGATACGAAAGAGTGTCGAGAGCGCGAAAAAGAACCTCTACGAGATAAAGCGGAATAAGAGTACTATTCCGCATGCTATAATAGGGAAATTCAAATCTGCAAAAGTCGTTTTGAAACCTGCTGCACCTGGAACCGGAATTATTGCAGGTGCTCCGGTCCGTGCAGTCGTTGAAAAGGCAGGCATATCGGATATTTTAGCAAAGGCCCTGGGATCGCGAAATCCATTGAATATTATCAAGGCGACAATGAATGGGTTGCTCCGATTGCGAAGCTTACAGGAAGCAGCGAAATTTCGGGAAGTTCCCCTTAAGAAAATCATGGAGTAGGTAATCGGAAATATCAATGGCAAAGAAATTATTGGTACGACAGATTAAGAGTAGCATCGGAAGAAAACCGAAGCACCGGGCAACGCTGAGAGCACTTGGGCTCAAAAAGATAAATGCACACCGCATACATGACGATAACCCGGTAATTCGTGGCATGATAGAGAAAGTACATTTTCTCGTGTCGGTTGAGGAGATTGAGAAGTGATGTTTGAAACAAAGTGACTCACGTGGCAAAGGATGATTCAATCTCCCGAAGTACGAGATGAGTACGAATGAGGTATGACACACCATGGAAATGATATATCAGTTAAAAAAGCCGAAATCACTCAAGTCCAGGAAGCGTGTGGGAAGAGGAACTGGCAGCGGTATAGGGAAAACCTGTGGAAGAGGTCAAAAGGG
Organism: uncultured Leptospirales bacterium; assembly: GCA_964652955.1. Classification (GTDB taxonomy): domain Bacteria; phylum Spirochaetota; class UBA4802; order UBA4802; family JAKQUI01; genus CAZZCF01. Next base: position 7,008 of record CAZZCF010000097.1, on the reverse strand, counting down.
ACAGTTGAGCAGATCTGGCAGTAAACGTCGTCCCTGGTTTGAGGGTGGACAGATGCCAATACAGCGACGTGTCCCGAAAAGGGGGTTTACCAATAAGTTTAAGAAAAAATACCAGATTCTGAATCTCTCCCAGCTGTCGAAGCTGGATCTTAAGGATATTGATCAGCGGGTGATGAAAGAGAGAGGATTGATACAAAAGCTCTCTCCGGTTAAGATTCTGGGTGAGGGCGAGATTACAAAACCGTTGAGAGTTCAGGCTGATGAGTTTTCCCGTTCCGCACGGGAGAAGATTGAGAAGGCCGGTGGAGAGGTCATCATACAGCAGTATAGTGAGAAACAGGGGGAAACGCAGAAAGAGGCATAGCGTAGTATTATGGGAGCAATTGCGAGTATTTTTAAAATACCTGAGCTGAGGAAACGAGTATTCTTTACACTCTTTATTCTGGTGGTATATCGGATTGGCGCCCATATACCGATTCCGGGAATCAATGTTGATGCGTTAAGTGAATACTTCAAGGAGGCAGGGAGAAGCGGTTTGCTGGACTTCTTTGACCTCTTTGCCGGTGGAGCGCTGAAGCGATTTACCATATTCGCTCTGGGAATTATGCCTTATATCTCTGCATCGATCATTATGCAGTTGCTCAATGTCGTTATCCCTGCTCTTGAACGGCTTTCAAAGGAGGGGCCCGAAGGTCAGAAGAAGATCAACCAGTACACTCGATATGGAACCGTTTTCCTCTGTGCGGTACAGTCACTGGGATTGACCTTCTGGATGAAATCAATGTCGTCACCGACAAAGGGGAGTGTTGTTCCAAAGGATGCGGGCATCGGTTTTATTATAATTGCCGTTGTGGCCATTACCACGGGAACCATGGTATTGATGTGGCTTGGAGAGCTCATCACCGAGCGGGGAGTGGGGAACGGCATCTCACTTCTGATCTTTGCGGGAATTGTCGTTCGCGTTCCGGCTGCATTTATGGAAACGATGAAGCGAATCGTATCTCAGAGTGATCCGATAATCGGAGTTATTCTCATTGGCATATTTGTGATGGTAGTTGCCGCTTCTATTCTCCTGACGCTGGGAACACGTAAGATACCGGTACAGTACGGGAAACGCGTCGTTGGCAGACGAATGGTGCAGATGACTTCGCAGGCGATTCCTCTGCGGGTCAATGCTGCGGGTGTTATTCCAATTATTTTCGCTTCATCGGTTATTCTCTTTCCAACACAGATTGCGAATATAATGAAGGTGAGCGAGTATCCGATATTTAATACGATTCAGTTCTGGCTGTCGCCGGGGCAGATTCCCTATATGATTATTTACGGTTTATTAATTGTATTCTTCTGCTATTTTTATACCGCGATACAGTTTAATCCGGTGGACATTGCAGATAATTTGAAGAAATACGGAGGATTTATCCCGGGGATACGTCCGGGAAAGAATACCTCTGATTTCATTATGAGAATATTAAACAGGGTAACCCTATCGGGCTCAATCTTTTTGGCATTAATTGCGATTACGCCGGATTTCATTATTCGCATATGGCCCGAAGAAGTACCGGCTGAGATGGCATATCTCTTCGGGGGCACTTCGCTTCTCATAATTGTTGGTGTTGCTCTGGATACGTTGAAGCAGATTGAATCGCAGCTCTTAATGAGACATTATGATGGATTTTTCAAGAAAGGGCGCTTAAAGGGGAGACGTTAAAAGGTTTACCCCTCAAAGGATAATATCGTTGCACGAGTAGTATACATTGGGAATTTATATTTATAATAGTGAGCAAATTGGTTTAATAGAGAAGGCGTGTTTGATTGCAGCTGAGGTTTTGGACGAGATTGACGAGGCCATCGGCGAGGGTATCTCCACCTATGAGCTCGACAGATTAGCGCGAAGCGTTATTTCGGAGAAGGGAGCGAAACCGGCATTTCTCGGCTACCGGGGTTTTCCCGCAGCCATTTGTGCATCTCCCAATGAGGTGGTGGTACATGGCATACCTCGGAAGGATGTGATACTCAAGAATGGCGATATCATCGGCATTGATGTGGGGACTTTTCTTGATGGATACTTTGGTGATACAGCCAGGAGCTACAAGATAGGCACCGTTGATGCTAAAACCGAAGAATTGCTGCGCGTTACGAGGGAATCGCTCTATGCTGCAATTGAGAAATGTAAGGTGGGGAACAGGATATCAGATATATCACACGCGGTAGAGAGTTATGTTACGAAATATGGTTTCTCTCCCGTTCGGGACTTCGTCGGTCACGGTGTTGGGCGCAATCTTCACGAGGAGCCATCCATTCCTAATTTTGGAAAACCGGGGAAGGGTCCACGGCTTAAGGAGGGAATGGTCTTTGCAATAGAACCGATGATAAATATGGGAACCTATGCTGTTGAGGTTGATGAAAATGACAAATGGACAGTCTATACGGGTGATAGACAGCTTTCGGCTCATTTTGAGCATACTGTTGCAATGGTGGGCGGGAAGGGGAAGATTTTAACCCGCGGTAAGAATTACCATTAATGATAGAGAGTTATAATGCCAAAGGAAGAACCAATAGAAGTCGAGGGTATTGTCATCGAAACATTGCCAAATGCAATGTTCAGGGTGAAGCTTGAGAATGGACATCTCGTTCTCGCGCATATATCCGGCAAGATGAGAATGCACTATATCAGGATATTGCCCGGAGATAAGGTAACCGTTGAGCTCTCACCGTATGATCTGAGTCGGGGAAGGATAACCTATCGGACGAAGTAAATCGGCTCAACATCTTCAGGAACTCGAGTTCTTCATTTCTGGCTATCGGTAAGGGGGAGTGTATTGCTATGAAAGTGAGAGTATCGGTAAGGAAAATTTGCAGTGATTGTAAAATTATAAAGCGTCACGGCGTCGTTCGTGTTATTTGTAAGAATCCACGGCATAAACAGCGGCAGAAGGTACGAACGCCGAAAAGAAAAGTATAGGGTGAGGATGCTATGGCACGTATATCAGGAGTCGATCTCCCAAATGATAAGCGAATTGAAATTGCGTTGACCTATATCTATGGCATAGGCCTCTCATCTTCTCAAAAGATAATTGCTGAGTCTGGTGTTGATCCGGATAAACGGGTACGCGAGCTGGAGGATGATGAGATAAACAGGCTGAGAAAGACCATAGAGAAGAGCTACAAGGTTGAAGGTGATCTGAGAACTGAAGTGGCAATGAATATCAAGCGGTTGATGGATGTTGGCTGTTATCGTGGATTGCGACATAGAAGAGGGCTTCCCGTTCGTGGACAGAACACGAAGAATAATGCCCGGACGAGGAAGGGTAATCGGAGACCGGTTTTAAGTAAGAAGAGGAAATGAGGGGTGCATTATAAGTGAAACAGAAGAGAACAAAAAAGCGAGAGAAGAAGAACGTTCCGGTCGGCAAAGCCTATATTCAGGCTACCTATAACAATACCATCGTAACGCTTACCGATATGGAGGGAAATGTTGTCGCATGGGCTTCTGCAGGCGGTGAGGGATTTAAGGGCTCGCGAAAGTCAACCCCCTTTGCTGCACAGACGGCTGCGCGAGTTGCTGCTCAGAAGGCGATCGATTCTGCAGGAATGAAAACCATTGAGGTGCTCGTTAAGGGGCCGGGGATTGGACGAGAGGCTGCAATACGGTCGCTCTCTCAGTCGGGATTATCGATAACGAAGATTAAGGATGTTACTCCGATACCGCATAACGGGTGCAGACCGCCAAAGCGCAGAAGAGTGTAGGAGAGGATATCATGGCTAAATATACGGGACCATCATGTAAAATATGTCGAAGGGAGATGACGCCGCTAATGTTAAAGGGGCAGCGCTGTCTCTCGGATAAGTGTGCGCTGAAGAAGAAGAAATATCCTCCTGGCCCTCCCCGAAAGCGGCGATCAAAGCTCTCCGAGTATGGTATTCAGTTGCGGGAGAAGCAGAAAATACGGAAGAGTTACGGACTTCTGGAAAATCAGTTTCGTCGCCTGTTCAAGGAGGCATCACAGATGAAGGGGGTAACTGCTGATAACATGCTCTCTCTTCTCGAGCGAAGACTCGATAATGTTGTCTATCGAATGGGTTTTGCATCATCGCGTATGCAGGCACGGCAATTTATTCAGCATCGACATATGATCGTTGATGGTATTATAGTAGATATACCCTCATTTCGGGTCAAGGAGGGAATGGTTGTCGAGGTTGTGGATCAGTTTAAGAATAATGTTATGGTAGAGGATGCAATTAAGCTTTCGAAAGCGGTCGGCTCGATACCGGAGTGGGTTGATGTCGAGTTTGAGGCAAAAAAAGGCAAGATACTTCGGTTACCGGAACGCGAGCATGTCACCGGTAATTTTAGTGAGCATTTAGTTGTTGAGCTTTACTCAAAGTAAGGAATTGAAAATGGCAAATATGATAAGGTTCTCTCTCAGCACTTCGGGGAGAGAGGAGCGTACCCTTTATATTGGAGGTAAGAATGTCCCCGAGAAGTCTATTAAAGGGTTTTAAGCGACCGAGCAAAATACAGTTTGAGCACGATGAGCTTCAAGAGCACTATGGGAGATTTATCGCTGAACCTTTTGAGAAAGGTTATGGTTTGACTATTGGCAATTCCTTGAGAAGGGTGTTGCTCTCCTCAATCGAGGGAGCGGCCATAACCGCGATCAAAGTTGAAGGGGTACCTCATGAATTTTATTCTATCGATGGGATATATGAGGATGTCACAAGGATAATCTTGAATTTGAAGAAGCTTCGATTTAAATATCACGGTGAAATACAAAAGGTCCTGCATATTGTCAAGGAGGGACCTGGTGATCTCGTTGGTGAGGACTTCAATACTGATCCCGATATTGAAGTTATGAATCCGGAGCTTAAGATAGCAACACTGAATGAGGATGGGAAGATTGATATGGAAGTTGAGATCAGAAGGGGACGAGGGTATATCCCCGCTGAGCTCAACAAGAGCAATACAGAAACCGTTGGTGTCATACCGATTGATGCGATATTTAGCCCGGTCAGAAAGGTCAATGTGAAAATTGAGGATACCCGGGTTGGGCAACGGACTGATTATGACAAGCTCATCCTGGAGATCTGGACTGACGGTTCAATCACCCCTGATGATGCACTTGCACATGCTGCGAAAATCATCAAGGATCACATGACTATATTTATCAATTTTGAAGAGGAGATTGAGGACGAAGCTGAGGTCGTTGATGAGAGTCTCGAGAAAATGCGGGTGCTCCTCGCGAAATCGGTTGATGAGCTTGAGCTCTCGGTGAGAGCGTATAACACCCTCAAGAGTCTCGACATCTCGTATCTCGAACAGCTTGTTCAGAAAACCGAGGACGAATTGAAGAAATCAAAACACTTCAGCGAGATAATTCTCAAGGAGATTAAGGATAAACTCGAGGAATTGCATCTGAGTCTTGGTTTGAAAGGATGATCGCTTCAAAGAAGATACAGGAGATGAAACTGCCGTTTCGGCAGATGAAGTAGATTTTCGGAGAGAAGCATGAGACATCGAAATAGTGTAAAGCAATTAGGAAGAACCAGCGCCCATCGGAAGGCGATGTTTTCAAATATGGTGACCTCCCTTTTCAAGCATGAGCGAATTATTACGACAAAGCAGAAGGGAAAAGAGCTGAAGAGGATATCCGAGCGGTTGATAACCCGCGCACGGAAAAATCTTGAGCTCACGGATGAGCAGGTTGGCGAGAAGCTGCACCATAAACGGATTGTAATGAGGCGTATTCATGACAGAGATATCGTAAAAAAACTCTTTGATGATATTGCGCTCCGCTATAAGGACAGTAATCAGGGAGGGTATGTCCGACTCTATCTTCTTGGGAAACGTCCCGGGGACGCTGCCGAAATGGCGTTAGTAGAGCTCGTCAAGAGAAAGGCAGCCGAGAGTGAAACGAAACCACAAAAAGAGAAGAAAGAGAAGCGTGGGAGGAAAAAGGATAAGGACGGAGAAAAGGCGAGCGAATAGCCATTCCCTCCTCAACACTATACATACCACCGGGAAGTTCGTCTCCCTATTCCTGAGGTTTTTCAGAGGGCCCCTTCACCTTCGAAATGCGCTGCAGTTCGTGAGAGTGTATTAATTTCAGATTGTCGTTTGCATCAACCTTGAATTCCTGAGGAATCCGATCGTCAAATATCGGGTTGGGATCGAGCGAGACAAGGTTCTTCTGATATCTCTTGAGAATTGTTGTCACCTCGTTTACCTTGAGTATTTTGTGAATTTCTATCCCGTACTGCTTCGCCTGCCGACAATCTGATATAACTCGCCAGTATCGGTTGATAAGATAGGAATAATCCTTAGATGTTTTCTTCTCTTTGTTCTTGATAAGCAGAAGATCGGGATCAGTATAAATCCGCTTCGCATTATTCAGCGTTTTGTAGCCATGCCTGAGATATCGCTCGATAATCTCTTTATCATGAAAGAAGTGATACTCCTTTTCCTTATAGGGTTTGATATCATTCAGAGGATCGAATTCTTTATTGAAAAATTTAACCAGATTGCTCTGGCGACCATAGGAGATGAGGATATCGAATGATTGTTTTGTCGTAGAATCAAGAATCTCTTTCCCTCTCTCCAGGTATATGTTCGCCATCTTGTCAAAGAGGGTGCTCATCTCTTTTTTCACGTAAAAAAAACGTGTTCGATATTTCTTTGATTCTTCGTCGAAAAATGAAAATTCCTGTGCGTAGAATTCCTTTGCATTTCTCTGAAAGAGTTGACTCACCTTGTCGAAGTGAGTTTTCAGCTCATCAGTACCGAAGTTTTCAATTACGATCCTCATGTTTCTGAGATGGGTAAGCGTAAAAATGTAATCATCCTGTGATTGTACGGAGCCGGAGACAGCATAGCTGCGTGCGGAGCTCAAAAGGCATACCCATGAGATGAGTATCAGGATCGCGATCACTTTATTGTTCATAGCCTACCTCGGTACAGGGTGCATTTTTTTTATTTATCGTCAAGTATAAATATAATCTTGAGGAGAATTG
>CAZZCF010000096.1:0-16674 GCA_964652955.1 uncultured Leptospirales bacterium | reverse complement strand
CCTGTACAGCGCACAAGGAATAAACCGATGACGATCCAATTACAAACTAAAATCGCACGTTTATCTGTCAATTATGATTTTGACCTTTTTGTTTTTTTTTAGAATAATGGGGCCTCTCATAACTATTAATATGATGTCCCCCGGCCGGCTTTTTTTCCGCCCATACTGTGCACGCTGGCATGCGCGTAGTCGTGTCGCTGCGGGCTCGATATCTGATAAAACCCGTATTGACAATGAGATGATCAATGCGAATACCGCTTTTAGAGGTATCCGTAATGTGTACCGCCCGCATGTTCTCCCGGGAAGTCTCTCCGGGGATAATTGAGAAGAGGTTTCGGTACTGATGTCAGACGCCAAATACTGGATTGCTCTGGAACAGGTTGAGGGGATTGGCCCCGCACATCTGCGATCGCTGCAGGGTGTGTTGCAGGAACATGATCTCTCAATTCTTGACATCTTCGATTTAACGCCGGCGGAAATACGGAGTGAATTCAGCATCAGCGATACCCTGATAAAGGGAATCACCAGCGCCCGGGAGTCGATGCCGGCAATTGAAAACGACTATCTGAGCCTCCTGGACGCAGGCATTGAAACGCTCCTCTTTTTCGAAGATGGATATCCGGAAAGACTGATCGGAAATCTTCAGAACAGCATTCCGCCGATCCTCTACTGTCTCGGCAATACGGGCATCCTGCAGGAGCGGGGAGCGGCGATACTCGGGGACAGATACATCAGTGAAAAGGGAAATCTCATTGCGCATCTCGCCGCGCGGGAATTTTCCCGGCGCGGGATCCCTGTCATCAGCGGACTCGCGCGGGGCGCCGAGCTCACCGCGCACTTCTCCGCCCTGGAGAGTAACGGAAAGACCATTGCCATCGTCCCCTTCGGCATGATGCATCTGAAAATCCCCGAGCTCCTCAGAGAGGTCTTCGATCCCGGAAGAGCGGTAATCATCTCACCGTTTTACCCGACACGGGAATTCAGTGTATACAATGCGTATAACCGGAACAGAATAATCTGTGCTCTCTCCTATGCGGTATACATCGTGGAATCACCGGCCGAGGGGGGAATATTCGAGGCAGGCAAATCTGCTCAGAAGGTGTCTGTTCCCCTTTTCGTCACAGAGTACGCGGAATATCCCGAGAGTGCCGAGGGGAACAAAACGCTTCTCGATGAATTCGATGCGCAACCGGTGCGGGGGAGAATGGAGAACAACCTCCTGGCTCCCAATCTCGACTCCCTGATAGGAATCGTGAAATTTTCCGACTGAAGCTATCGACAACAGGTATTGGCATTGCAGAACTCGGTGTTCTCCACCTGCAGGGCCGTATGTGCTATACCGTATCGCTGCTGCAGAAGCGCATTGACCTCACGTATCAGATGATCGGTGTCAACCGTTTCCGTGCTCCTGTCAACACAGATATGGCAGGAGAGGAACGGTTCCGTAGAGCTCACCGACCAGATATGAAGACCGTGAACACTGCCGACGCCTTCAACCGAGAGAATAGAACGGTACACCTCGTCGGCAGTGATGCCCTTCGGCGTTCCCTGTAAAAAGATCCGCAGCGACTCCTGAAGCACTCCCAGCGAGCTCCAGACAATCATCATGACAATAACAATGCTCGTAACGAGGTCCAGCACGACGAGATCGACAAAGAGGAGAAGAACACCCGTCACGAGAACCGCGACCGATGAGAGCGCATCGTAGAGGAGGTGCAGGAAGGCTGCTCGCATATTGAGGTTCGCGTTTTTTCCGCGACTGATGATCAGCATCGAAATGAGGTTTCCCAGCAGACCGATTATGGCAACCGGTATCATAATACCCGGAACTATATTCGGAGGATGCATATATCGCTGCATCGCTTCATAGACGATATACATCCCGATTATCAGAAGGCTTATTGCATTGATGAGCGCGATGAGAACCTCAAATCGCTTGAGCCCGAAAGAGAAGCGCCGGCCGGGCCGCATTGCCGAAACGCGCTCACCGGCATAGGCGAGAATCAGCGACAGGACATCGGAGAGATTATGGCCGGCGTCGGAGATGAGCGCGAGGCTCCCGGAAAGCACACCGCCGATGTACTCGGCAATGGTTATGACAGCATTCAGGAAAATGACAACCGACAGCTTCCTTCTCGGAAGAGCGGCATCGTCCCGATAATGAAAATGGTGCTCGTGATTCATCCCCATCCGCTCCTGGTGATAGTTAGAAACAGTATACACCTATCCCGAGCATTTTTCAAGAGAATGCAGGCATGACCGGTATTGAGCAAAAAGCGGAAAAGAATCAGACGGGATAACAGGAAAATAAAATTTGTCTTCACATTTCATCGTTGTAGAGGATCGCGAAACACTCAAGCGGAACGAACCCTCTCCTGATAATCCTGTTATCCCGTCTAAACTCCTAAAAGTATTACCAGAAAAAATGTTCGAGGTTTAGAGATGCCGATACCGTATGATGTTGCCGACAACGAACCGCACTATCTCCCATCTCGAATCAACGCCGAGGGCAGTGCGACCCGCTTCGAACAGATTTTGGAAAGCCTTTCCGAAAGTGCGGTATACCTCCTCGGCTGCATTCGCGCTGCCCTCATCGAGCATTTTCCGAGCTGCCGCTGCAAGACGCTCAACAATGGTCTCCAGCGTCCGGTGTCCCAGTTCGGCATCGGCATCTTTCGGTGAGATGCCATCTATGCCGTACCTGATGCTCCGTTCGGCAAGGGAACCGGTGTCATCGGGGAGCCGTGAGAGGTCTACCAGCGTCGGATCAATTGCCATCAGGATCGATGTCTCCCACTTCGCAGCGTGATCTCCGAGATACCCCAGATCAGTGGCCAGTGCCTGCTCAGGGATGCCGAGAGCCCCTATCTTTCTCCGCCGTGCAATACGTCTGCACTCCCTCCGCAAAAGAGATATCTGTGCAACCGGGTAGTGGCCGGTGAGCAGTACAATGGATCGAAAGCCCCAATCGGCCAATGATCGGAGAATAATCCTCACCTGCTTCTTCATCGAACGCTTTGCGAAGTGAAAGGTGTACGGAAAGGGCATGGTGTGAAAGGCACCCCAGTACACCGCTGGGAAGAGAACTCCTCCCGTCCGTTCAACTGCCCGTTCGCAGATCCAGCGTGCCTTCAGGCCGTCAAGGCCGAGCGCTGCGTGTTCTCCGTGCCATTCCAGCGCTCCGAAGGGAACATATGCAATCGGCCGCTGCGCGATATACTCCCGCATCTGATGCGGGAGGGCTCGCTCGAATCTGAGGAAAGGTATCGTCTCCATTTTTATTCTCTCGATGATTATTGTCATTTGAGCAAGGAGATACGGGGAAGCAGAGAACCGTATCTGTAAGGGCTTTCCCACTACAGCCGGATCCGAACGAGGCGACACCGGCAAAGAAAAAAACAGACAGGATGAAAAGGATAAGAGATAACGTTAATCAGTTTTTAATCCTGTTATTCTGTCTCCTCTTGAACGTTCTGTAAAAAAATGCCCCCGAATCATTTTTTCCGAAAGCGCTTTCTCAGCCGTTTCATGACGACGACCGGATCAACGACGAACACCCGCGTGCCCGCAAGCACGTCAAGAAAACCAACCTCATTTCCGAAGCGGGGAACAATGTGCTGATGAAGGTGCGCAATGCTCGCTCCACTTCCCTTCCCGAGGTTAAAGCCGATGTTGAATCCGTCAGGATGAAACTCATCCCTGAGAATGGATATCGTTTGAGCGGTCAGATGAAACAGCTCAAGCGCTTCCTCATCGGTCAGCTCCTCGTACTCTTCCACGTGGCGGAGCGGGAATATCATGAGATGGCCCGGATTGAAGGGATAGCGGTTGACCGATATCATCATGAGCTCTGTCCGATAGACTTCAAGCCTCGGCACTTCAGCATGTCCATCGCGAAGGGCGCAGAGAATGCATGCAACATCAGGCTTTGCACCCGTCACGTATTTGATCTTTTCCGCGTTAAAGAGATATCTTTTCATCGGTAATCGCTTTTGGAACCGGTTATGGATTCGAATCACCTTATTAGTTCAGGATCACGGTGATGGGATAATCACACCGTAAAGAAAATAATAATTTTTTCAACTTAAAAAAACAGGAGAAAAAATATCGCCGGTAATTTTTTTTATTGACTTTTTCCACAGGCAAAAATTGTTTTATAGTTGGAACAATTATACAATTGTTCTTTCTGCATCGGTATTCTGAATACACTGTCTGGTTGCGAGTCCTCTGCCCATGGAAAAGATTCGATTGGAAAATACGCAGATACCACTTCACTATCAGATATCCGATTATATTCTTATGATGCTTCAGAAGGGGGATATCCATCCCGAAGACAAGCTCCCACCGGAAGAAGAGCTCAAAGATATATTCGGCGTGAGCAGATCAACCATTCGACGCGCGCTGGAGCATCTCCTCAACAAGGGATTCCTTCTCAGAAAGCAGGGAAAGGGCACCTTCTGGACAGAGACAGCATATCAGATTCGACAGGAAAAGGTATCGGGAATCAACCGGGAGATCTTCGATATGAACACGCAAACATCCGTTCGTGTCCTGTCGAAATCCGTCACACGGGTCAATCCGGAGATTCATAAATTCCTGCAGATTGATCCTGAAACCGAGATTGTTATCTTCAAACGAATGCGATATGCCAACGGCGAGCCGATGAGCTTCTCCATCAACTATCTTCCCCCGAAATACGGCTCGCACATCGATAAAAGCCTTCTTAAAGAGCAAACCATGCTCGAAGCGCTCGAGTCCACGAAGAAAATCGAGCTCGGCACTATTGAGCATGAGGTTGAGATTACCCGGGCAAACCAGGAAATATCAAAATACCTGAAAATTCCCATACTGGACCCGGTACTGACCATTAAAACCTCCATTTTCGATACGATGAATAAACCCATCGAGATTGTCTGGACATACTTTGTTGAAAACAAGTATAAATTTCGGGTTATATTCGATAGATGAGATTACTGAGAACAGAATGAAAGGGTGAGCTATTGAAGGGATCAGAGCACCTCGACTTAATACAGGGAATTCTCGAAGGGGACAGCCTCTCAACGGCACGGCTGATTACCCTGGTGGAAAATCAGGATCCGCGCGCGCGGGAAGCGATGAAGGAGATATGTACGCACATCGGGGGGGCGCAAATCATCGGCATTACCGGTGTGCCCGGCGCGGGCAAGAGCACGCTGACCGGCAAGCTCACCAGAGCATTCCGCGAGCAGAACAAGACGGTCGGGATTATCGCCATCGATCCGACCAGTCCCTTCACGGGCGGCGCCCTCCTCGGTGATAGAATCCGCATGCAGGAGATGATCGGCGACAGTGGCGTCTTCATCCGAAGCATGGGAACCCGGGGCGGAACCGGCGGGCTGGCGCAGGCAACGAGCGATGTCATCAACATCCTCGATGCCAGCAAGAAGGACATTATCATCATCGAAACCATCGGCATCGGACAGGACGAGATCGAGATCGATAAGTATGTTCATACCCTCGTCGTCGTATCAATGCCCGGCGGGGGAGACGCCATACAGTGTATCAAGGCGGGTATTCTCGAGATTGGGGATATTCACGTAATAAACAAAGCGGATCACGTCGAGTCCCAGCGAGCACGTGCCGATGTCGAGTTTATGCTCGAGTTAAAGAAGAACAACAGGGAGAATGGCTGGGATGAGCCGATCGTGATGACTATCGCCATTGAGAATAAGGGCGTCGAAGAGTTACGGGAAAGAATAGAAGAACACTATCGCTTTCTGATTGAATCGGGCACAATGGCGGAGCGGCGAGCTCAGCGCTCAAAAGCTGAGCTGCTTCAGATTATCAACACGGAGGTCACCAGGGCGGTTACCGCGGCAATTGAAGTTGGCGGCGAGAAGCACGATATTCTGGAGAAGATGGCCATAACGACCGAGCTCGATCCCTATACGGCTGCCGATATAGTCATTCAGCATCTATTGAAAAGGGGCAGAGATGCGTAAGGGGTGAGCCGGTACCGCTCACTGCCGATATCGAACCTCACTCCGATACGCTGCAACTCTGAATCTATACATGACACTGTCTGTTACGCAACACAAAACAAAAGGAGGTATGGTACCATGTCATTAGAAGGAAAAGTGGCATATGTAACCGGTGGTTCCGGAGGACTGGGGCGTGTACACTGTTTGATTCTCGCAAAGAACGGCGCCGATGTCGCGATGACTGCCAATAGAAACCTGGACAAGGCCGAGGCGGTTGCCGAAGAGGTTCGCGCGCTGGGCAGGAAAGCGTTCGCGGTCAAGGTGGATCTCGCAGATGAGAAAGAAGTACAGGAAAGCGTCGAGAAGGTGCAGAAGGAGCTGGGCAGCGTGGATATTCTCGTCAACAATGCCGCCTTCGGCATCGTGCGGGCAGTCACGATAGTCAAGATGAACAGGGAGGACTGGGACAGGGACCTGAGCGTTAACCTCACCGGCCCCTTCAACACCATCAAGGCGGCAATGCCCGGCATGATCGAGAAGAACTGGGGAAGAATCATCAACGTCTCATCGGTGACCGGAACCCTGGGTGGATTCGGCCAGTGCAGCTATGCTGCCACCAAAGCCGGAATGATCGGACTCTCCAAAACCGTCGCCCTCGAGGGAGCTCGCTACAATATCACCTGCAACACCGTCATTCTCGGTGTGTTCGATGGGGGGAGCTTCTACGAGGTCGCCGAACCCTTCCGTGAGCGTATTGTCAAACGCGTCGCCATGCGGCGAGCGGGCAAGCCGGAAGAATTAAGCAATGCTATTGCATTTTTAGCTTCAGAAGAGTCAAGTTATGTCACCGGAACCGAGCTCGTCGTCAGCGGTGGCATCGATCTCTTTACTTTTTAATACGATGGAGGAACATGTATGAAAAAGCGAAAACTGGGAAGAGGAGTCGCCGTCGTCGGTGCCGGCATGACACCGTTTAACATGTACCCCGACAAGGACTCGAAGGACCTCTTCGTTGAAGCCTATTTGAAAACGCTGCAATCGGTTGACAAAGGAGTCGATCCGAAGGATATCGATGCCCTCTACGTCGGGAATTTCTCGAACGACTTCTTTGTCCATCAGGCTCACTGGGGCCCCCTGCTGACCGACATTCTGGGGATAGCGCCGATTCCGGCCACGAGAACCGAAGGGGCCTGCGCATCGAGCGCCCTCTCATTCAGGGAGGGGGTCTTCGCCATCGCTTCCGGCTTCTACGACATCGTCCTTGTCGGCGGCGTCGAGGAGATGTCAAAGCGGACGACCGAAGAGGTCGCCGAAGGGCTGGGGCTGGCGCTCGTCCCCTACGAGATGCAAATCGGATTCACCTTCCCGGCGGTGTTCGGCGCCCTGGCGACCGCGTATTTCCAGAGGTACGGCGCGAGCCGGGAACACCTGATGAACGTCACCATCAAGAGCCACAACAACGCCCCGCTCAACCCGAGAGCGCAGTTCAATCAGACCATCAAGGATATGATGCAGAAGGCAAAGGAGCGGGCCGAGAAGAAGGGGCAGCCGGTGCCCGACTGGAAGGACGAGAAGGATTTTCTCCGCGATGACCGGGCAAACCCGTCCGTCGCATGGCCGATGAAGCTCTACGACTGCTGTCCCATCAGCGACGGCGCGAGCTGCATGCTCCTCGTCGCGGAAGATATCGCCAAGGACTTTACCGACAAACCACTCTATGTTGTCGGCATCGGCCAGGGGAGCGGGAGAGGCCTGCACGCCACGCCCGAGCTCACCTATTTCGAGGCCACCCGCTATGCGGCCCAGGAAGCCTACGGCATGTCGGGGCTGAAGCCGTCCGATATACAGTTTTCCGAGGTGCACGACTGCTTCAGCATCGCCGAGATAATTCACACGGAAGATCTCGGCTTCTTCAAGCCGGGAGAAGGATACAAGGCGATTGCGGACGGCATGACGAAACTGGACGGCCCGATGCCCATCAATACCTCGGGCGGCCTGAAGTGCAAGGGACACCCCGTCGGCGCAACGGGCACCGGGCAGCTCTACGAGGTCTGGGAGCAGCTCAGAGGAGAGGCGGGACCCCGTCAGGTTCCCAAAAAGGACCTGAGAATCGGCGCGGCCCACAATCTGGGCGGAACCGGAGGGACCTGCACCTTCACCATTCTCGAGAGACGATAAGGAGAACCATCATGGAGAAAAGCTTCAGCGACATCTCATACAACCAGTATCTCAACGAAGACAAGCTTATGGGCAACAGGTGCAAGAAGTGCGGCGCCCGCTATCTGCCCCCCCGTCCAATCTGCGTGAAATGCAAGTCCACCGAGTTCGAATGGTTTGAGGCGAAGGGGACGGGCAAGCTTGCAGCATACACCTCGATCACCGTCGGCCCCCCCTTCATGGTCGCGGAAGGGCATGACCGGAAGAACCCCTACTGCGTCGGCGTCGTCGAGCTCGACGAGGGCGTCAGAATCGACGCCCGCATACTCGGTGTTGATGCAAAAAATCCGGAAACGATAAAGGTGGGGACACCCATGACGGCTAAATATCTCCACCGCGGTGAAGGAGAAAATATGAAAACGTATCTGGCATTTGAGGCCACATAAGGGAGATAAGCAATCATCGCCGAACTGCATGGTACGATGATCCAGAGAGAAGGGAGCGCAGACTCCCGGGAGAGGGGAGAGATACCTTCGCGTTCCGATGCTCCGATATCGCAATAATCTCACCCCTCCCCTCTTCTCTCCGGTGTGCAGTCGCGAAAACAGCCACTTCAGATACAGATGGAGTGATCACCTGTCTCCGCAGAGGAGCACAGAGAGTAAAGGAGAGAAAGAGCGGATGACCAATGAGAAGAAAAAGAGGGCTATAAACAGACCTCAGGCGATGTACCCGCTCCGGGCGCGAATCGATGAGGTCTACAAGAACAGCGTCAAAGCAATGCAAGAAGGGAAGCCGACCGCGTGGTCCATGGTTAACTGGTGGGAGGGCGATCCCATCGTTATGGCCATGGGGGTGGAGGCTGTCTATCCTGAGAATTACGGTGCGGTCTGTGCCGCCAAGGGTACTGCGCAGTCCTACCTCGAGATCTGTGATGCGGAAGGATTCCCGACGCATATGTGCGGATATGCCAGGAACTGTATCGGCTATACCACCAGAATGCGCGAGCTCGGGAACATTCCCGAGGAGGCACCCATGGGCGGCATGCCGAAACCGGTGTTCCTCCTGGCATCCGGCGCTCTCTGCGATACCCGATTCAAATGGTTTCAGGCGCTCGGCCGATACTTCGATGTGCCGGTCTGGACCCTGGAAATGCCGCAACCGGGCGTTGAAGAGGGGATGATGGATGGCGCTTACGAGCACAACATCGCCTTCATGGTGAAGGAACTCAGGGAGTTTATTGACTTCCTGGAGCGTCTCCTCGGCAAGAAGCTCGACTGGGATAAACTGGAGGAGATCATCGCCGATATCTTTGAGATGAATCGGATATGGTATGAAACCAATGAGCTTCGCAAAGTGAAACCCTGCCCGATGCACTCCCGCGATTTCTGGACCTGTATGACCGGCTGTCTCTACCCCGCCGGCGATCTGAAGGCTCTGATCAGGCTCTACGGCGATCTCTATGAGGAGATCAAGGAGCGGGTTGACAAGAAAATCGGAGCCATTGAGGATGAAAAGTATCGTATGGCGTTCGGGGAGCTTCCCCCCTGGCACAGCCTGGGATTCTTCGACACGCTTGCAGAGCGTGGCTGGAATTTTGTTATCGAGAGCTGGGCATATCATCCCCCCATCCCCATCGACCTGAGCTCGGTGAGCGATCCGCTCGAGCGCATTGCCCGGTTTACCTATCAGTGGCTCACGGGATACTATCAGAGTGCGCTCGAAGCCCGTGAGTGGTGGGGATATTTCGCTTATCCGTATCTCGACTACGTGAGGAGCTATCAATGCGATGGAGCGCTTTTACATCCGCTGATAACCTGTCGAACCGCGACGAATCACCTGTATCTGGTCCAGGACAGGCTCATGAAAGCACTCAAGGTGCCTTCCATAATCGTTGAGGGAGATATTGTTGATCTGAAGCTCTTCGATCCCGCTGAAGCGCTGCGGCGTGCTGAGACCTTTGAGGAAAATATGGATCACTATCGCGAGGTGAGAAGAAAAGAGGGGCTTGAGTGGTGACATCGAACACGTGCGGGGTGCAAAATCCAATCATTGAGGAGGTACCGTATGGGAGCTGAGAAGAAGGGTCTCGCCAGGGCAAAGGAGATATACAACAACCGATCCAGCAGGGCGATTGAGCTCAAGAAGGAAGGGAAGAAGATTATCGGATATCTGTGCATCTATCCCATCATCGAGATGCTCACTGCGGTCGATATGGTCCCGTACCGCATATTCGGCAATATCCGGGAACCGATCACGAAAGCCGACTCGAGCCTCCCCACCGTCGTCTGTCCTTTTCTCAGAAGCACGCTCGATATCGGGCTGAAGGGACAGTACGATTTTCTCGACGGTATGGTCATGGCTCATGCCTGTGAGGTCGGCGAGAAGCTGTCGCACATATGGAAAACCTATATCAATCCCGAATACTCTTTCTTCATCGATACGCCGCATACCACCCATAAGGCAGCGCAGGAGCATCACCGTGATCTCCTGGAAGATTTCAAAAAATCGCTTGAAGCATACACCGGAAAGAAACTCACCGATGATCTGTTGAATGCGGCAATTGAACTTCATAATAAGCAGCGAAAGCTCGTGCGGGAGCTCTACGAGCTCAGAAAACCCGATCCGCCCCGGATAACCGGCACCGAAACCCTTCAGGTGCTCAAGGCGCTGATGAGCATCCCCGTTCAAGAGGGAAATCAGCTTCTCAGAGAGGTTATCGACGAGGTGAGCGGACGGGAGGAGCTCCCCCGAAAAAATACGCGGCTCATACTCTGGGGCAGCGTTGTCGATGATACCGCCTTCGTCGAGCTGATAGAAGATGTGGGAGCCTATCTCGTGATGGACGATACCTGTGTCGGGAGCAGGGCATATTTCCCCACTGTCGAGGTCACCGACGATCCGCTCGCAAGCCTCGCCTACAGCTACCTGGTCGAAATAAAGTGCCCCCGCACCTTCAGGGAATCGGAATACGGGGAGATCACGAAGAACTATCAGAAGGACCTGAAGAGCCGCTTCGACTATCTCTATGACTATATACGTGAGTGGAACGCCGACGGGATTATCCTCCACTCGCTGCGTTACTGTGATATTCACGGCTATGAGGTGCCCGGTCTGAGAGACTACTTCGGTGAAAAGGGGATACAGTCCATTTATATCGAGCCCGACTACAGCGAATCGGCACTGGCACCGCTCCGGACCAGGATTGAAGCATTTATCGAAACACTGAGATGATGATTGGAGGTGGCTTATCTACTTTGCCGGCGTTGACATAGGCTCTACGATGACCAAAGTGGTCATCATCGATATGGATGATGCTATCCGCTCTGTGATAATCGGACCTACCGGTCCGGAACATCGTCATCAGGCAAATGAGGTGATGAAAGCGGCACTGGAAAATATGCAGGTACCCTTTGAACGCATCGAGTACTGTGTCGCAACCGGTTACGGGAGAATTAATGTCCCCTTCGCCGATCGCCAGATTACCGAGCTCACCTGCCATGCGAGAGGGGTGGCGCACTCATTTCCCGGCGTGAGAACAGCTATTGACATTGGCGGACAGGATGCGAAGGGGCTGAAAATCAAGGACGGGAAGCTCCTGGACTTCGTTATGAACGATAAGTGCGCTGCCGGAACCGGGAGATTTCTCGAGGTCCTCTCCGAGAAACTGGGGATTGCCGTCGAGGATCTCGGCAGCATGTCGATGAAATCACAGCAGAAGGTCACCATCAGCAGCACCTGTACCATCTTTGCGGAGCAGGAGATGATATCGTACCTCTCGGAGGGAACCTCCGTGGAGGATATCATCGCCGGGCTTCACGACGCCATCGCGAGCAGGGTGGTGAGAATGGTCAAGCGGCTGAAGATAGAACCCGATGTGGTTCTCACCGGCGGCGTGGCAAAAAACATCGGGGTGGTTCATGCGGTGCAGGAAACAGTCGGACTCGATATTCATGTGCCCGACAACCCCCTGATCTCGGGAGCGCTCGGCGCAGCGCTTCTGGGCAAGGAGATTTTTCTCCAGGCGAAGGAACGCAATGAGACACTCGAGCGGAAGAAGCGGCAGCTCGAAGATACCGTTACCTTTTACACGTAGGGACACTCTATGGCATATTCACTCGGCATCGACATCGGATCGGTCACCAGCAAGGGAGTAATTGTTGACGGGAATGAGATCGTTGCCCATACGGTTATTCCGTCAGGAATGAACTATCGGGAGGCCGCCAACCGATTACGCGATGATCTCCGCGAAAAGTCCCGCATTTCATTTGAAGATATTCGCTCCATCGCTTCCACCGGCCAGGGCGCTGACCGGGTCGAGTTCAGTCAGAAGAAGATAGACAACATCAGATGCTGCGCGCGTGGAATACGAAGCGTTTTCGAATCGGTGAAAACGGTCATTGACGTTCAGGGGCAATTATCACAGGTCATTCGAATAAATGAGCATGGACGGGTTTCGGGCTTCGTGGTGAGCGAGAAGTGCGCTGCCGGGAGCGGTCGTTTTCTCCAGATCATCGCGAATATACTCAGAGTTGATCTGAACGATATCGGGGAGCTCTCTCTCCGCGCTCAAAATCCCGTCACCTTTACCACCGGCTGTGCCGTCTTCAGCGAATCCGAGGCGATCTCGCGGGTGTCGGAGGGGTTCTCGAAAGAAGATATTCTTGCAGGAGTGCACCGCTCTATCGCCAACAAGATCTCAGTTCTCGTTGATCGAATCGGTATGGAGCAGGAGGTCGCCATTACCGGCGGCGGCGGCCTCGACATCGGGCTCATCGCCGCAATCGAGGAGAAAGTGGGCATTACCCTGAAGGTGCCCGACAATCCTCAGATTATAACCGCCCTGGGGGCGGCGATCATGGCAGCTGAAGTATAAGTAATTTCATTACCAGTATTCTTTGAGAGAAACCACTTCGGTGCCGTTTCACAGAGCGTTTGCCCGGAGAGCGGGGATCATCAGAGAACCGGTTCCGCTCGAAGGAGCGCGCCGTTGTGGACACATTATCATACCACAGGATTTGTTAAAGGAGGTACGTTTCATGAGCAGCGAAAAAACAACGAAACAGATACTCGAGGAGCAGTTGAAGAGCAAAAAGCGCACGCCGCTCTACAATCCGGATGCGCTCAAGCAGATCCGCGAGCATGCTGACAAGTGGAAGAATGAAACCGTACGCGAGGCTGATCGGGAAAAATGGCAGGTCACTCCCTACACCATCATGGGTTCGGAAATCAACAAGAGCATGTTCTACTCGCCGCTGGATGTTGAAGATTTCGACTACCTCGAGGATCTGGGATTCTCCGGAGAGGAGCCCTATACGCGGGGAATTCACAGCAACATGTATCGCGGCAAGACCTTTACCATGCGACCGCTTCCGGGAGCAGGTTCTCCCGAAGAGACGAACAGGCGGTATAAGTTTCTTATCGAGCAGGGGGCAACCGGGCTCAACATGGCGCTCGATCTCTCAACGGTGCAGATGTTCGATTCCGACGAGCCCGAGGCGAGCGGACAGACCGGTGTTGTCGGCGTCCCCGTGGACTGCGTCGACGACATGGAGACCATCTACAAGGACATCCCCATCGACAAGATCAGCGTCTCGGTTATCACCCACTTCCCGAGAAACACGGCAATTATCTTCCCGATGTATCTTGTCATGGCCGAGCGCCGGGGCATTCCCTGGGATCAGCTCACGGGGAGCGTTCAGAACGACTTCATCATGGAGAGCGTGGTTCGCGGCGCATGCGAGTTCATCCCGCCCAAGGACGACTTCCGCGTTCAGTGCGACAACATAGAATTCATCCGGAAGGAGGTACCCCGCTGGAACTATATCACCCTGAACGGATACAATCTCCGTGAAGAGGGGACTTCCGCCATCACCTCCATTGCGGTCGCCTTTGCCAATGCAATCGAGATTATTAAGGATATGATGAAACGCGGCTATGACGCAGACTGGGCCGGAAAGCGGGTTGCCTTCTTCTGGTCTTTCGGAAACGACTTTTTCGAGGAGATCGCCCGCCTTCGTGCGGCACGGAGGTTATGGTACAAGATCATGAAGTACCGGTTCGGCGCCAAGGATCCCCGATCCATGTGGCTGCGCTGTCACATACAGACCTCGGGAATCTCGCTGACCAGAGAGGAGCCGCTCAACAACATCATTCGCGCATCCTATCACGCCCTCGCGGCGGTGCTCGGCGGGACACAGTCCCTGCACGTGGACACCTATGACGAGGCCTTCTCGGTTCCTTCCGAGAGAACGCTCCTCCCGTCGGTCCGGACACAGCAGATTATCGAGGCCGAGACACAGGTCACGCAGGTTGTCGATCCGCTCGCCGGATCCTTCTACGTCGAGGCGCTGACCAATGAAGCGGAACGGCAGGTGCTCGAAGAGCTCGATGAGATTGAGCGCATGGGCGGGCTCGTTGAAGTTGTCGACAAAGGCTGGCTGCACAGCAAGGTGGCGAGCTACATACAGCGCGAGCACAAGATGATAGAGGACGGGAAGATCAAGGTTGTTGGCCGCAATATCTACACCTCGAAAGATGTTGACCTCCCGCCAATCGAAGCGAGCCAGTTCAGGGAAGAGGTACACAAGCAGATGGTCGCCAAGCTGGAGCGTCTGCGGCAGACACGAGATAACGAAAAGGTGGAGAACACCCTCAACGCGCTTGTTGACACCTGCAAGAGTGGCAAGAACATCATGTACGCCACCGTCGAGTGTGCGAGAGCCGGTGCCACCGAGGGTGAGATGCGCAAAGCCTTTACCAGGGCTTTCGGAACCTGGAAACCACCCATATACGCATGATAATTTGAGTCACTGTGAAAAGAGAGGAGGAAGTATATATGGCCGACAAGAAGATAAAGGTATTGATGGGACAGTTCAGCCTGGAGACGCACACCCGTGGGTTATTCGTTGTCTCCGGCATGCTCAGAGACGCGGGAATGGAGGTGGTTCTCATCGGCAATGCCACTCCCGAGCAGATTATCGAGACCGCCGTTCAGGAAGACGTCGATGCTATCGGGATCAGCACCTACTGCGGCGGAGAGCTCGTCCTGGGGAAGAGCCTCATAGACGAAGCGGTAAAGAAGGGTATTAAGGAGAGAACGGCATTCATGATAGGGGGCATCTTCCCGCCGGAGGATGAGCCGAAGCTCAAGGAGATCGGCTTCGACGGGATTTTCCCTCCCGGCGCGGTCTCATCACGGGAAGCGATATGCGACTTCGTCAAGAAAGCCGTCGAATCGAAGCAGAGCGCATAGCGAGCATTTAAAAACCGTACACGGAATTTAATCCGCAAAGGGGGACTCGAAGGAGTCCCCCTTTTATTTGACCCGACACGCTAGCTCCGGAAGCTTTTAGCCGCTCCGCGTCAGAAATTTCATCGCGAGAAGAAGTTGTTATTCTTTTATTAATTACTATGGGATGAATCCCATCGGGGAAAAGTTGTAATCATTAGGAGGTGGTACGGCAGATGCGGGCTGATGAGAAAATTGTAGTGCCAGGCAAGCATCCGGTAGGAACGGTTGACAAGCGGGTCCTCAAAGGATTCCCGGATGACCGCCGCCTTGAGGTTGTCAGGCACCACCTTCTGCGGCACGTCACCCCTCAGTCCGTTCCATGCCTCCGCCACCATCTCTTCGGCGGGAAGCGGCATATCACCTCGCATAACCACCCTTTTGGCCGGGCAATGTCACGTATCTCGCGAATAATGGTGCGGCGAGTACCCGTCTCGCGCCTAATCCCGCGAAGTGATTGACCTTTTCTAAGTCGTACGATAATTTTACGTAATTCCGGCATTTTTTCCCTGTTTGGTATAGTGCCCACACTCCTTGAATTTCATGAACAGTTTTGCATAAGTATGGCACACTATCGATGCCGGACAAGTGGGTCACTAAATTTGACGGGGGTGGGTCACTAACCGTGACGGATTACAGTGTCCGCAAAACCGTTTCAGATTCACGGGAGGTTTGATCGGCAGAGCTACTTCCGTTTGAGGATCTCCTTCTGGAGCTCCATTTCTTTTTTTAATACAATATTGATAACTTTTTCAAAAGAAATCTTTTTCTCTTTTGCAAGAGCTAAATAATACTCTTTAACATTTTTATCAATATAAACAGGTAGCTCTATTTTTTCTTTGGTAGTATAAAACTTTCCTTTAACTGCATTAGAAAAATCATATTCTTTTTTCATCGTTTTCATAATTATTTACTCTCAAAATATTGTTTCATTTCATTTTTTGTTGCCCTGCGAGCAGAAATAATTCTTATTGATTCCTCATTATTTAACTTGCGATATGTATGAACAACAACATAAATATCATTCTTCGGATGTGAGCCCATAGTGATCCATCGATCTTCATTAACAGAATTATACTCATCATAAATAGAAAGCGAGTTCTTATCAGTAAAAATTAGAGCAGCATCTTCAAATGAAATTCCATGTTTCAGCAGATTTCTATGGTTTTTATTTTCATCCCATTCAAATTTCATAATTTTGTTATATAAGAATGTTGTAACCGGACGATTATGTCAAGTAAATATTACGGAGGCCAGCAGCGGAAA
>CAZZCF010000095.1:0-16758 GCA_964652955.1 uncultured Leptospirales bacterium | reverse complement strand
GGTAGCGAAGTGAGATCTTATAACACGTATAATATTTGTTGAGGAGATGAAAATGGAAAACAAGATTGATAAGAATATGACTTTCGGTGAGCTCGTTCGCAGTTTCCCTGAAGCGGGACCAATCCTCGCCGGCTATGGGCTTCACTGTATAGGATGCCATATCGGTGTTACTGAAACAATAGAACAGGGCGCCCGCGCTCATGGCCTTGATGATGAACAGCTGAGTCAGATGCTCTCAGAGCTGAATGCTGCAGTGTAATACAGGGGGGGGGATGGACTCAAGCGTGGCGAGGTGTGATAACCTCGCCTTTTTCATCGTGAAGAGATGTGGAGATGCATCTACCGTCTTACATGCGGAAAGCGAGTTCTGGTGACCCCGCCTTCATCTGGAGAGGGGAGGATTCGAACCTCCGAAGGCTTCGCCGGCAGATTTACAGTCTGCTCCCTTTGGCCGCTCGGGAACCTCTCCTGGGTGAGCTGGCGAGAGGACTTGAACCCCCAACAAGCTGATTACAAATCAGCTGCTCTACCGATTGAGCTACGCCAGCGCTCATATGTGTTGAACTACATATGAGATAATCCGCTACTGTCAATTATTTTTTGTTACTTGCCTGTAAAATCTATGAATAGTCGTTCCCGGACGATCCACGCTTCTCCCCTTGTATGGAATTTCAGTATCCGGTATGAATAGTGCTTACAGGAGCAATAAATTCTCCCCCTGAACATTATGTTGTTGACAGAGTGTGGCTGCACTGCATAAGATTTTTTGTCTGTTCGAAGCTCGTCGGCTGCTCGATAATAGAGGAAAGGGATTATCGGTGGGCTTATCATCGAAAGCTTTCCTTGCAGAGAGTGAGCGAAGCAGCACTAATTGTTTTCATCATACTGAAACGGATAATATCGAATAAGTGTTGCCTGTAATTTCAGTATTACGGTGAAGGATTTTTTAAGGAAGTGTATTTAATAAGATCGGTAATAAGCGGTTCCATTGTTTTCTTTTCCATCTTTGCCTGGTTCACACATTCTCTTCATGCACAGTATCGAAAGGTTACTCTTGAGAAATGTGTTCAGATTGCACTGCAGAATCACCCTGAGATTAAAGTTTCTCTGGAGGATCAGAAGAAGAGTGTTGCGGGATATAAGGTGGCCACTGCACAGAACAAGATTCTCGTAAGCGGTGAGGTGAAAACCGTCGAGTATTTGAAGTCTGATCGCGATCCAAACAAATTAAATATACCGGGAAGAGATACTAATTTTGGTCTCTTTGCCGGAGCCACCGCGACATATAATCTCATCGATCCGAAGAAGTCGAATCTGGAAGAGATGTCCCGCCTTTCCGTTGATATGTCGAAAATGAAGGCCCTGAAGGTGCGGGAAACAGTTATATTCAATGTGAAGAGTGCATATTATAATTATTGTTTTGCCCAGGAGAACGAGCTTCTAAGGAAAGAGCTTAAGGAAAAATTCAGGCTAAAGCTTGACAAAGCGAAGAAGCTCTTTAAAAACGGACTCAGGCCTATTCTCGATGTCAGCAAAGCGGAGGTGGACCTTGCTGATGCCATGCTCGAGCACGAGAAGGCGAAGAACAATGAGAAGCTGATGAAGGCGAAGCTCCTCGCATCGATGGGTATTATAGACGAGTCTATCGAAGTCTCACCGGAGGTGGTGGAGATACTCCCGCATTTGAAGTATTCACTCGATGAGCTGTATACTCTCGCCGAGTACAATTATCCTGATATACGGATTGCTCAGCTGGGAAAGCAGATCAGCAAGATAAATATCGAGGTCGAGCAATCATTGCGATATCCGAAAGTGGATATTCTCGCATCGCTCGGCTTTGAGAATAAGTTTGAGAACAGGGAATTCAAGAGCTGGGATAGATTTACCGACAAGTTTCTGGAGGCTGATAACTGGGAACCAACCGTTCATGCTGGATTTATGTTACGCATTCCTATATTCGATCGCGGAGGAATAGAGGGGAGAGTTGAATCTGCTGTTGCTGACTATCGGAAATCGGAGTACCGGGAGCGGCAGATATTGATCGGGATGCGTGGTTTGATACGGGCGTATCTCCAGGCGATTAACGAGCTCGTTCGGCAGATGGAGATATCGATACTCATAATTGCAAATGCCGAGAGGCATCTCATGCTTGCACAGAAGAGTTATGAGAATGGGGTGAGTACACAGCTCGATATGCAGGATGCAGAGATGTCCGTGCTCAAGGCCAGGCTGGAATTGATTCGATCACGATATGAGTATCTTAAAATTCTTGCACGCATTGCGAACACCGTTGGCATGAGAGAGGAAGAGTTATGCCGGAAATAAAGTTAACTAGGAAACGTGTTTACATCATCGGGACTGTGCTCGGCGTTCTCTTTCTCGTCTATCTCATGGCGAGAGGCTGCGGGAATGATGAAGAGTTAGTGTATGATTATGAGTCGATAGCAAAAGGAAGAGTTAAAAAAACCATATCGGTTACCGGAACGCTTGAAGTCCTGAATTCCTATACCGTGGCAAGCAAGATAAGCGGCATGGTGACGCAGGTCCTGGTTGATTTCAATCAGCGGGTCGGGAAAGGTCAGCTGCTTGCAACCATAGATTCGTCGGAAATTGATCAGAACTTGCTCAAAATGTCAGCAAAGCTTGAAATTGCGAAACTCGAGCTCCAGAGCGCAAAGCAGGATCTGGCCGGCAAAAAAAATCTCTTCAAGGATAATCTCATCTCCAAAAAAGAGATGGAACGAGCTGAATTGCAGTACAAGCAGATTCTGTCTCAGCATAAGCAGATACTCATTGATTATAATATTGCCGTTAAGAATAAGAGTAATAGCAGGGTTACCTCACCGACAACCGGTATTGTCGTTTCAAGGGAGATTGATCCATATATGATGGTCAGTGAAAAGAAGGTGCTTTTTGTTGTCGCTGAAAGCTTGAAAAAGATGCGTTTGATTATTAGCGTTGATGAGACCGATATCGGATTTATCAAAAACGGTCAGAAGGTGTCTTTCACCGTAAGTGCGTATCCCGAGGATACCTTTACGGGAACCATCGATCAGGTTCGGTTCAATCCGATTACCAAGGGTGAGGTGGTGACCTATGAATCGGTCGTGCTGTGCGATAACAGCGAACTGTTGCTCAAACCGGGCATGACCGCTACGGCTACCATCGAAGTGGCCAATAAGGATGGTGTCCTTCGTGTTCCCAATCAGGCGCTCATTGTTTCCCCGGTGGAGGTCAAGGAGATGTCAATGGGCAAGTACGTCTGGGTCAAGGAGGACCTCTCTCTGGGGAAGCTGCCGGTTCGTCGGGTGAAGATAGAAACTGGTATTATGGGCGATCACTATGCTGAGGTCCTTTCGGGAAAAATAAAAGAGGGGGATGATGTGCTCATCGGAGTGCATAAAAAGTAAGCATTTTTATTCGTCGTCAATAGATGGAAAATCGAGTTATAGAAGTACGAGATCTGGTCAAGATATACAAGGTAACGGAGGACATCAGCGTCAAGGCCGTCAATGGCGTTTCGCTCAAGGTCGATCGCGGCGAATTCCTTGCCATTATGGGCGCTTCCGGTTCCGGGAAATCGACCTTCATGAATGTCCTCGGTTTTCTGGACACTCCTACCTCGGGGAAATATATTCTGGACGGTATCGACGGAAGCTCGTTGAGCGCCAACCACAAGGCCGAGATCAGAAACAGAAAGATCGGCTTCGTATTCCAGGGATTTAATCTCATTCCAAGAACCTCCGCTCTGGAAAATGTTGAGTTGCCCCTGTTTTATCGGGGTGGGATGAGCGCACACGATATGCGAGAGAAGGCGAGGGAGCTCCTTGCCTCAGTCGGGCTCTCGGGTCGTGAGCACCATCACCCGAATAAGCTCTCGGGAGGAGAGCAGCAACGGGTAGCGATTGCCAGGGCGCTCGTCAATGATCCTGCAATTATTCTCGCTGATGAACCAACGGGAAATCTGGACAGTAAAACCACCGAAGAGATAATGGGCCTTTTTAGCAGATTGAATAGCGAATGGGGTATAACCGTTATAGTGGTTACTCATGAGCCTGAAGTGGCCAATTATGCTCATCGGACCGTGGTCTTTCGGGATGGGATCATACTCTCGGATCTGTCGAAGAAGAAGAGACGGGCGAGAAAAAAGAGGTCGAATGAATCTTAAAAGCGCATTCATCGCATCGATACGGGCTTTAAGTAAAAATAAGATGCGATCAGCCCTCACCAGTATTGGTATCATTATCGGTGTCTCATCGGTTATTATGATGATAGGCATCGGTAACAGCGCGAGAATCGAAGTCCGGGAGCGAGTGCACACCTACGGCGCGAATGCGATGTCTGTTTTCCGGTCTAAAAAAATTCCTCTGATAGATCGGGATTATGATTATCTGCGAAAAACCTTTTCTCAGATCAAGTATATTACCCCTATTGTGAAGAAATCGGCGCGATCGGTAAAGTTTCGCAACAGATTTATGTACAGTAAAATCGTTGGGGTGAATAACGATTTTTTTCGGATAAAGGAATGGCCGCTGCGTTATGGGCGGTACTTCACCGAGCTTGAAATCCTTTCACGGGAAAAAGTCGTGGTCATTGGTGAGTCAGTTCGCCTCACCCTTTTCGGGAATGTGAATCCGCTCGATAAAGTTATCATTATTAACAATGTGCCCTGCAAGGTGATCGGCTCGCTTATGGAGATGGGCCAGGCTTTTTCCGGCAAGGATCTTGATAATCTGCTCCTTATGCCCTATTCGACCGTTGTGTCGAAGATGGCCTCACGGAATTATTATGATGAGATTTATATCGCAGTAGAATCTGAAACCATGATCGAAAAAACGAGGGAGATGCTGCGAGATTATTTCAGAAGGGTTCACAATATTCCACCCGGTGGTGAAGATGATTTCGAGGTCAAGACCAGCAAGGAGCAGCTGAGGATCGCGGAGTATATCTCTAAAACGCTCTCGATTCTTTTGGCCGGCATCGCCTCCATCTCCCTCTTCGTGGGAGGGGTTGGCATCATGAATATAATGCTGGTTTCGGTCAGCGAACGCACGCGGGAGATTGGCATCCGTATGGCCATTGGCGCTAAAAAGCGGGATATTCTGGTACAGTTTCTCATCGAATCGGTTTCCCTCAGCTCGGTAGGAGGCATCGTCGGCATTACTATCGGACTGTTGGGCTATTACCTTATCGTTGTATTTGTCCACTGGCCCTTTATTTTTTCATTAATATCGATTCTTCTCTCATTCATGTTCTCATGTGCAGTGGGGATATTCTTCGGATATTATCCGGCAAAAAAGGCTTCGGAACTGAAACCCATAGAAGCACTCAGGTATGAGTAAGTACAGCGAGCTCTTTTCATTCCGGTGAAGAGCTTTTCGCAAGAGCAATTTTTTCTTTCCCCCCTATAAAGACATAATCCCACGAATACCGATAATATAATCGAAAGAAAATATACCTATGAGGGATTCTGATAGCGATCCCGGATGGATTTTTTCAGTGAAATTGCAATGGTGAGTAGAAGTATACGGGGTGCAGAGTATTAATTAATTATAAGGAGACGGAATTTGAAAGAGATTCAGGCAATCAAAAAGTTTAAGAGGTTTTTGCAGATTGAGAAAGGACTTTCTCTCAATTCAATTTATTCGTATACCTATGATCTGAAGAAATTCAGCGAGTTTCTCTCTCACAATGATAAGGATATCCTTTCAGCAACGCAGGATGACATACAGCGCTTTCTTTCCTTTGAGAAGAATAAGAAACACAATTCAACGAGAACACTGGCACGGTCACTTGCGGCTATTCGGCAGTTCTACAATTTTGTTTCAGATACAATGGGCACTATTGAGAATCCGACGATGAAAATTGAGACGCCTCAAATTGAGAAAACACTTCCAGATTTTCTCACACAGGAGGAAGTGGAAAAGCTGTTCAGGTCGATTTCCGAGAATGATGTTTTTGAGCTTCGTGATAAGACCATTTTCGAACTTCTGTACTCCTGCGGGCTGCGGATCTCAGAAGCAGTGGAGCTGAAGATTCCCGATATCGATCTGGAGAACAGGTACATCAAAGTGCGCGGGAAGGGAAGCAAAGAGCGACTGATTCCTGTCGGTCAGGAGGCACGGCGGTTGTTGAAGAAATACTATGATGAATCGAGACCTGCGATTCTGGGCGAGCGGAGCAGTGAATACTTCTTTATCAGTAAAAAGGGCTCAATGTTGAACAGACGATCGGTTTGGAGATTGATAAAGGGATATGTCGAGAGGACGAACATTAAAAAAAATATTACACCGCACACCCTCAGGCATTCTTTTGCAACGCATCTCGTCGAGCGCGGAGCCGATCTGCGAACAGTGCAGGAGCTCCTCGGTCATACTGACATTTCCACCACGCAGGTGTACACCCATCTGGTGAGCAAGCAGCTGAAAGAAATTCACAAGAAATACCATCCGAAGGGGTAAAGGTGCATCGTACTGATATCGGAAACAATCGCACCGCCAGGAGAAGGACGATACACCCGCTTGTGGGCTTCCTCCCACTGATCCTGCTCATCTTCGTTACCATCTCCTGTGCGCCGTCGCGGGAACTGCTCTACAAACGGGGACGTTCCCTTGGTGTCGACGGGAACCTGGTGCGAGTGCTCATTCTCAAAGTCGATGATCGCCTTACCGTCTCCTCTCATTCCAAACTGAAGATTGCCGAGATCAAATCCCGGGAGATCCGGTATGCGGGGAGGGGGGGGAAAATACATTTTTATCCCGAGATGGTCAAGAATTCTCTCTCTGTTGAATCGTGGCCCCAGCCGATTATCGTGAATGGGAACAGATACCGGGGGCACATCGAACTGCACAACGTTCTGGGGAAGATATATGTGATTAATGTTCTGCAACTGGATGAGTATCTCTTCGGCGTTGTTCCCTCTGAAATCATGAGCACCTGGCCGATGGAAGCGTTAAAAGCGCAGGCCGTGACAGCGCGAACCTATGCTTACTATCACATAATGAAGAAGAAGAACCTGATATATGATCTCGATTCAACAACGAGATTCCAGGTGTACCGGGGGCTCACGGTGGAAACTGAGCCGACAAACCGTGCGGTGCGGGAGACATCGGGAGAGATAATAACCTATAAAAATCAGCCAATTATAGCCTATTTCCATTCAACCTGTGGAGGGCATACTGTCGATGACCGGTTTGTCTGGGAAGGGAATGATCTGGAGTATCTGAGGGGAGTCACCTGCAAGTACTGTAGAGAATCACCGGCGTTCTCCTGGGATACGGAACTCACCCTCCATGAGATACGAAGATTCCTGAAGAAAAAATACCACGGGATTGGACGGATAATCGGCATTACACTCAAGAAGCGGAACGGCCGGGTTGTATTCGTTGTCGTACGGCACAGCAGCGGCGTGGTGCGCATCAAGGGGAATGACTTCAGGTTGCTCTTCCCCGGAAAGAAGATACGGAGCCTCCTCTTCGCTGCAGAAAAAACAAAAAATGGATTGATCCTGCACGGGCATGGCTGGGGCCACGGCGTCGGTATGTGCCAGTGGGGCGCAAAGGGTTTGGCGGAGCGGGGAGCAGATTACCGGTCGATATTACGGTATTATTATAAAAATATCAGTATTGTCAGTTTTAAGCCTGATAGGGTAAAACGGGAACCGCTCTTTACTGAACGAAAAAAATTTCGCGCTACCCCTGATTAGAGAGTCGACGGCCTCTTCCGGCTGTGCGTCCCCTTCACCGCATTCCTTGCTGTCTCGGGTTCACTTCCCGCTGCCATTTTCCGCCGGAACGTCGGTTTGAGATAAGTGGAGCACAAGTTCAGAAAAAAGCTCGATCTAATTTATACCCCGGAATAGTATCGCGATAAGAGGAGAGCATCTCGATTCACCGATGCCCCTCGAAGTGACGGGAAGACAGAGAGCCGGCCCTTCCCCGAAATGAGATGGCATGACATTCAATGGCAGACAAGCGGATATATCGTTTAAGTGATTTCTCATTTGATCTCCCTGAAGAGCTCATCGCGCAGTATCCCGAGAAACAGCGGGAAGAGTCCAGGTTGATGATACTGCACCGTAATACGGGCGACTGTGAACATCAGATATTTCGTCATATTAGAGAATATCTCCGAGAGGGAGATCTCCTCGTTTTGAACAACACCAGGGTTATCCCCGCCAGAATTTTCCTGAAGCGGGAAACGGGAGGAACCGTCGAGATAATGCTCTTCCGGCAATTGGAGAACGGTACCTGGCTTGTTCTGAGCAACAGAACGAAGCGGCTCAGAAAAGATGAGCAGTTGCAATCGACACTGGATCCCCGGGTGATTTTTCGGGTTGTCGGGAGAACGGGTGATTCATTGATAATTGAATCAGGCACGCCATTGACCGAGGAGCTCCTTCGGAAAATCGGTGAATACCCGCTGCCGCCCTATATCAAGCGATCACCCGAGGAGATGGACCGGCACCGATACCAGACCGTGTATGCAACTGAAGATGGTGCCATCGCTTCGCCAACGGCAGGATTGCACTTTTCCGAGGATTTACTGATGCAATTGTCATCTGCGGGGATACGGTTCGTACCGCTCACGCTCTACGTTTCGTGGGGAACCTTCCATCCGGTGCGGGATGAGGAGCTCCATAAACACCGGATGCATTCGGAGCGGTATATTCTGCCGGCTGACACCGCGGCTTCCATCAATAGAGCGAGAGCCGAATCGCGGAGAGTTATCGCCGTCGGGACGACCGTTCTCAGAGTTCTGGAGAGCACCTTCGAAAATGGCCAGAACGTACCTGGTGAGGGTGAAGCGGATATCTTTATCTATCCTCCTTGTGCCGTACGTTCGGTGGATGCTCTCATCACCAATTTTCATACGCCCCACTCGACCCTCCTCATGCTGGTGTCAGCCTTTGCGGGATATGATACTATTATGCGTGCATACCGGATCGCTATCGAAAAACGATACCGGTTTTATTCATATGGAGACGCCATGCTTATCGTGTAGGAATGCAGTACAAATTATTCTTGACGCCGTGCATTTTTGAGATGTTTCATAACGGCGGGCATCTTGAATTTTGCGATTTTTTTGCAGAGAACATCCATTAACTGTTTTACATATAATCAAATCTGCGTTAACTGTGTCATCAGAAGCGTGGCGCATTTCTCATTACTGACTCCTGTTCCGAAGAAGAGAGGTTTTCTGCATCCCCACTTTCTGCTCCGAACGTGGTTTAACAGATGTGATGAGAAGCGGCATTTCCGATGTGGAGTCGTGGGCTGAAACCATTCCTCGGTGAACGGGTTTCCTCGCTTCGGGAAGCACATGGTACTATCTGGGATCAGATTTTTTTTGGCGATGCATCAAAACGTATCTCACGCGAAGATGCTCTCGCCGATTCGGTTAAAAAAAGTGCTCTCCGAAAGCTCCATAATCGTTTATATATGTACGGGTTATTATGAACAGAGAGATCGCTTTGATGATTGAACTGCAGCAGTATTGGGATACCGTTCTGAGTATGCGTGCTGCCATGATGAAGAGTGAGCGATTGATTGCGAACCGGGAAGAGGAGCATGATAAGAAGCTGCAAGCGGTCATAGCGCTGGAAAATGAGATAGTGGATGAGAAGCGTCTTGTAAAAGAGCGGGAGATTGACCTCTCGGAAAAGGATGCAGCCGTTCGGAAACTTGAGGAGCGGAAGTTAATGGTACGGAACAAGAAGGAGTTGCGTGCACTCGAGAATGAGATGGACAGGATACATGAGGAACGCAGTGCCTGCGAAGATGAACTGCTTGTACTCTTTGACAATCTTGAGGAGAAGGAGCAGCAATTGCAGGTGATGAAGGGGGAGCTGGAAGAGCTTGGCGAGAAGGTAAAGAACTCTATTGCGCAACTGCAGGAGGATATTGAGGAAAAGACCGTAACGCTGGAAGAGAATCAGCAGAAATATGATCAGCTCTTATCGCAGCTTTCACCATCGAACGGGTCTCGTTTTAAAAAACTGGCAGAATCGGGAGACGGGAAGGCGATCGTCAAACTTGAAGACGGTATCTGCACCGGCTGTCATACGAAATTGCCGGCTCACGAAATTCTGGACGCATCGAAAAATGAAATGATAACAATCTGTACGAACTGTGGAAGATTTATCTACTCGGAGTGAATCTCCTCCAACCGTTCTATAGCGTTCGCAACTGCGCAATCGGGTGTGAGGTCTCACGGGAAGTGAACAGAATCGGTATCACCGATACAGAAGGAGATAGAATGCTCTTAAGTATTGACAGGGTTTTGCAATTGCTCGCCGAGGGCAAGAGTCTGGAGCGAATTGCCGAGCTTTCTCAGGTAAGAGTCGAAGACGTTCGTTCCATCATCGAGAATGCCCGAAAACTGCTGCTTGAGCACAATAAAGCCCGGGCGAGGAAGAAAGTCATTATCGAGAAGGTCAAGGAAGAGTCCCGTGAGAGCGCTGCGTCACCCGAGTCGGATCTCGACACGGCGGAGATTCTCGCCGGTGCTGAATTGACTGCTGTCCCTCTTGCCTCTTCACTCACCATGTATGTTGACGGAGCGTCCCGAGGAAATCCCGGGCCGGCCGGTATCGGGATTGTGATTAATGATCGTGATGGTCGGCAGGTCGGTAAAGTATCCGACTATATCGGGATAAAAACGAACAACTTCGCCGAATATACCGCGCTGATCCGGGCATTACAGATAGCGATCTACTTCAAGACGAAAGAGCTGAAAATTAGAACCGATTCGGAGCTTGCGGTGAAGCAGATACGGGGCGATTATAAAGTGAGCAATGAGAATATCAAGCCGCTCTATGCGGAGGTGATCCGCCTGAAGAAGATGGTCAACAGCTGCCGCATTGAGCATGTGACGAGAAATCTCAATGAAAAGGCCGATTATCTGGCAGGAAGAGCTGCCACAATCTATAAAAAGAAGAAGTAATGAAACCACAATGGAGTGTCAGGGAACCTGATCGGTTCATGGTGGAGCAGTTTTCCGGAACTTTGCATATCAGCGAATTCCTTTCATCGATCTTATCTGTACGGGGGATTCGAACAGTACCGGAGGCCTTTCGATTCATCTCTCCCCGCATCTCGCACCTGCACAGCCCCTTTTCCATGAAGGGGATGCGGGAGGCGGTGATACGCATCCGCAGAGTGATTGAGCAGGGCGAGCGGGTGGGAATTTTTGCCGATTCCGATCTCGATGGCATTACCTCGCTCGCTGTCGCGCTGCAGCTCCTGGAACGGTTTGGTGTTGAGGTGCATGTTCGATATCCTGTCGGGAATGAGAACTACGGATTAACCGGAGAGGTCATCGATGAGATGCGGGAAGAGGGTGTCACCCTCTTACTGACCCTTGATTCCGGAATACGGGATGTATCGGAAATAGCTTCTGCCCGTCAGTGCGGCATTGATGCAATCGTCTGCGATCATCACGAGCCCGATGCGGTACTCCCCGATGCAATCGTGGTCAATCCGAAACAGGAGGACTGCCCCTATCCCTTCAAGGATCTCGCGGGAGTCGGGGTCGCCTTGAAGCTCTGTCATGCAGTTCTCATGAGCTATTGTCAGAGTTACGACGTCCCTTTTTTCCTTATAACGAGGGATGATGATACGCTCTGGGCAGCACGCATATTCAATGGTGTCTGTGAAGCGATTATCGACCATGCGACTATTGATGATATCGGCTTGTTCATCGAGTCGGATGGAACCGGGACGGTTGTCTATGATGATCTGGGTAACGATGTGGATATTCAGGCGCTTCTCCGTCAGAGGACATCCTACCGGCTCTCGGATCTCGTGAGTTCAGCAGAAACGAGCAGTACGCGTACACTCGATGAGATCGGCGCCCTCTTCTCCCTGCGCAGGGAGTTCTATCACCGAAAAATTGACTTCCTAACCGCAATTTTTGCCGAGCTGGAATACGCACATACGCCGAAGATAAGAGATTTTCTGCATTCGGTTATCGGACTGGTTGCGCTGGGTACCATTGCTGATATTGTACCGCTGGTCGGTGAGAACCGGACGCTCGTCTCACAGGGAATGCAATCTCTCGCAGCGACTGAACATTTCGGCATGTCCTATCTGCTTCGCAACTACGATACCGTTAGCTCAAAAGTTATCGCCTGGAATATCGCACCGCTGTTGAATGCGCCGGGACGATTCGGAGAAACTGAGCTCATCGCCCGATTCTTCATCGAGAAGGAGCAGAGAGCCGTCGAAGGCATTGTTGACGCAATGGTGCAGCTCAACGAGGAGCGGAAGAGTATCGTTTCTGCTTTTTATGAGAAGACCCGCGGCGACATCGAGGCCGGAACGATCGATGCCACATCGCCGGTGTTCTTCGTGAGAGCCGATATTCCCGAGGGACTCTCGGGGCTGGTGGCAAACAGAATCTCGGAAACGCTCAATAAACCTGTTATCGTTGTGTCTCCGATCGGCGAGAGCGAATATGTGAAAGGCTCCGGCAGGGCTCTCGAAGCGTTTAACTTTCTCTCTTTCGTGAAGCCCTTCGCTCATCTCTTTGAGCGGTACGGTGGCCATGAGCAGGCGTTCGGCTTCACCGCCCGCATAGCGGTGCTCGACGAGATTCAGAAATGGGTTGAGCAATCGGCAGGCGGATCGTACGGGGCGGATCGGTTCATGGAGGTCGATCTGGAGATTCCGCTCGATGTCGTGGATATGGATTTTGTCAGGAGCCTCTCGGTTTTTGAGCCGCATGGTCATCAGAACGGGGAGATCACCTTTCTCAGTCGTGGAGTTGAGATAGCGGGGTACCGGCGAATTGGAAGGGAAGGAAATCACGGAATCTATGTACTCAGGGGAGCACCTTCAGTTGAAGCGGTAGGATGGAATAAAGCTGATATCATGGGAGAGTTCTCTCGAAACGGAAGGGCCGATATCGTCTATCATCTTGAGCTGCACAGCTATAACGGATTGGTATCACCGCGACTGGTCATTCTCGATATGGATCAGGCTTCCTGAGCTTTTCCCCGCCGGTTCTACCTGATGCCGCTGATGATAAGTTCAACCCTGTCGACCGCTTTCATGCGGTCATTTATCTCCATTGGCTTCTCGCTCCCGACGCCCATCGTTTGCATCCGCCACCCCCTGATTCCCTTTCTCTTCAGAGAGGAGGCTATGGATTCTGCTTTCCTCTGTGAAATGGTATTGTTGGTGTCTTTTATCATCGTATGCCCGATAATTTTAATTCTGGAACGGGGATGCAGTTTCAAGACCTGCACAATGGCATCAACCGTTCTGTCCCCTTCTCTGGTCAGGGTGAGGCTTCCCCGCTGGAAAACAACACCGTCGAAGAGGATCTGACGGTAGAGTCTCCCCTCCTGCAGGAGATTTGCATTGACGATGGCAATTGTCCGTGCAGCTCGCCATGAAGACTTGGCTGCGAGTTTCTCGTAGAGGTCCTTTTCTATCTCCAACCGGGTGTGGAGGGCGAGTCTGGTCATCGCGATAGTCAGGACAGTTTCCATCTCAACTCGTGCAAGCACGGCATACAGCGCTGCTTCGTCATATTCGCTCTCCTCCTCGTATTGATATATTGCGGTATCGAGATACACCTTGGCGTCATGATAGTTGCGGTAGGGGACAAAAGCCTGATACTTTCTGGTTTTTTCTATTGTATTCAGCAGCTCCTTGGCCTCGCTGATCTCTTCGCGTGCTTCAGACTTGCTGCTCGCTGAAGCCATCGAGATCCAGCATAACGAGATGAGAAGTGTGATGAACAATTGCTTTTTCATCGCCCCCCCCTCTTATCGATGAGAACGTGCATTTTCTAATTTGATCCTGGCAATCATAAGCTCCTTTTTCGCTTCGATGAGCTTGAAATAAGCCCTTCCCTTGCTTATCTCATAAAAGGCGAGATCCTCATCGCCATCGTCCAGCAGCTTCTTGGCGTTCCTGATATAGCGATCTATCTGTGAAACCGCTCTCTCCGCGTAGTTCTGAGCTCCCTCGGCACGGATGAGATCCAGCTTTGTTTCCACTTCGTTGATAAGCGCTTTCACCTCCCGCTGCGAATGCTTGTCGGCGAAAACCACGCAGTTCATTGCGAAGAGGAGAAGGAAGATGGCGATGGCTCGTAATGCAATCATTTGCTGCTCCTTGATCATATACTCGTGAGCTGTTCCGATCCCTACATTCCCGGCGATAATTCAATTCGGTGAATTATTATTTTACTACGGTGTATTGTTCGTCAACATAAATAATGAAATAGAGATCTAATAGTTGAGAGAAGAGCGCAACAGTGGATTGTCATCATCTTCATGCCAGTTCGCATCATAAGGGGAATCGCTCCTGTCTGTCGATGGGGTGCAGGGTGTTTCCGGGAAAGAACTGCTGTTACGGAGAAATCCTGCACCGATAAAGATGTTGACTCACACGGGAGTGCCTTTACAGTTATTGTCTATGATCGTTGGAACATTCGGTCTCATGTTCGACGCGGAGAAAGGACGTGCGGGTATCACTTTCACAGGCGTTCTGAATACAATACGAGAGGATTCTGATTATGGCAGCGGGAGAAGATATTTCAAACAGTGGCACTCAATCGAATAATCACTTTCTGCATAATTTCTTTTACCCGGATACGGTAGCGATTGTCGGTGCAACGAAAAATGCCATGAAAATAAACTATCAGTTGGTGGAGAACAATGTGCGGCTCAATTTCCGGGGAAAGGTCATTCCGATAAATCCGAATTCGGATGAAATCGCAGGTCTCAGGGCCTATAAGAGCTTGAAAGATGTCCCCGAAAAGATCGATGTTGCGGTGTTGTCCATTCCGGCCGGCAGATGTCTCGCTGTCATTCGGGAATGCATTGATCTCGGAATCAAACGGATAGTCATGGTGGCCGGTGGGTTTTCGGAGGGGGACAGCGAGGGGATGGAACGACACGAAGAGGCAAGGAGGCTCATCAGGGAAAACGGGCTGCGTATCATCGGGCCCAACACGCTGAGTCCTGTCAACGCGGAAAATAATTTTGCAATCAGTTTTCATCGTCTGAACACATTGAAGCGAGGGGGGGTCTCATTTGTCTTTCAGTCGGGTCTCTATGAATACAAGCTGAATTGGATTAACGAGCAGGCGGGGGTGAATAAGGTTCTTGATCTCGGTAACAAGATGGATGTCAACGAAGTTGATGCCCTCGAATATCTTGGCGGTGATTCGAGCACGAGGGTGATCGCAATGCACATGGAGAGCATTTGCGGTGACGGGAGGGAGTTCAGCAGCCTTCTCAAGAAGACAACGGGTGAAAAGCCGGTCATTATCCTGAAATCAGCGAGGACGAAAGCGGGCTCACAGGCCGCGGCCTCGCATACAGGCTCACTGGCACGTGAGAACGATGCTGTTTTTGATGGTCTGATAAAACAGTCGGGAGCGGTGCGCGCACATAATCTGGAAGACTTTTTCGACCTCGCCAAGACCTTTGCCTTCCTCGATCCTCCGAAGGGAAACAGAGTTGCCATTATCACCCTGTCCGGCGGTGAAGGGGTAATCGCAACCGATGCCTGTGAGATGCACGGTCTTCAGCTGGCTGAATTCAGCCGGAAGAGCTATGCGATACTGAAAGAGATATTCCCGCCATGGGAGGTGCCGCTCAATCCCTTCGATTCAGGGGTCTGCTTTGAGTTCCATACGGATGATTTTGAAAATGCGCTCAACAAGCTGACGGCTATACAGGAAGATGATGGAGTCGATTGTGTTATCATGCAGCTCCCGACCACCGTTGTTGAGAGGGTTAAAGCCATAGATCCCTCGGATGATGCGCTCAGCCGCATGATGGATTTTATGGTAAAATTCTTTTTGAGCATGAAAAAATCCGGAAAGCCGTTCTGTCTCTGGAGATCCGCAATGGATGAGATGGAAACAGAATTTGTCAGGAGAATTGAAGCTCACTCTATTCCAGTGTATCCCTCTCAGGAGCGATCGGCGAGAGCCATGGCCGCTCTGTACGGATACAGCGAATATATACGGAGAAATAACAGTCCTCTGCGCTGAGGTTTTATCCGGGATGTGAAGAGAGCTTTTCAGCCGATCAGAGAACGCTCTCGATATCCTTTATGAGATTAGAAATCTCCTCTCTTGTCAAATCGATGTTTACCTTCCCGCCCCCCGGATGTGCGAGGGTGAGGGAGTATCCCCCCCGGCTCTTTTCGACTGACCATCTCTTTCCGGCAGGGAATTTCACCTCTTCTGAAAGCCAGTCGTCGGGAGAGAATTCGGATATCTGAATGAGCACACCGAAGCCGTTCTTCGGATGGATGAAAATCTCCTTCCAGTATTCACCCTCATATTCATTGTAACCGAAATAGGGGATATTGTTCTCGTCGAGAATCCTCATGGCTTCTCTGATGTCGGGTGTTTCGAGGGTGATATGATGAACGCCGCCCTCCCTGTTCTCCAGGAAGTTTCCGAGAAGCCCGCCATCGCCGGTGGGTGTGATGAGCTCCATTCGGGAGAGATCTCCCAGTGAGAGGATCTGCCAGTAAAATTTCTTGTCGCTGTTTTCGGCAGATGCACCGGGAATTGCTCCGAGGAGATTTTGGAAAAAGGCTCGCGCCCTTTCGTAGTCGCGAACGGCTATTGAGACGTGATCGATTCGTGAAATCATGGTGGTAGTCCTGTTTGTTATCGTATCGGTTAATTTTTCTGCTGAAATTGAGAAACTCAATTCCTTTAACTATTCTATTAACAAAATAGTATCTGTCTTTTACAGTTCAATAATTTTATTATCCCTCA
>CAZZCF010000094.1:0-16886 GCA_964652955.1 uncultured Leptospirales bacterium | reverse complement strand
TTATTTTTTGATGAAATCACGGATCAGGCTATTTACCAACTCAGGCTGTTCATGCACCACCCAGTGCGAGCCATCCGGTATGCGCTTTACGGTCAGCTCATCGACATAGTCCTCAAGCCCGTCAAGATTACCGGTCAAAAGGGCCGTATCCAGCTCTCCCCAGATAACCAGGGTGGGAACTTTCACCGCGAGAAATTCACGGTCGAGCTTCGCAATACCCTCCATATTCTTCTCATCATCTGTTGAAGTCGGAGGGTAGAGGGGCGACACCCGGTAGTAGTTCAGACCGCCGGTGAGCCCTCCCGGCTGCGACCAGGCTTCAATATATTTTTTGCGCTCCTCCTCAGACAGCTTCCATCTGCTGCCGCCGGTCTGCACCGCGTCGAAGAGCACTGCATAACCGTTCTCCGTGAGAATACGCTCCGCCTCGGGAGTGCGGAACATAAGCATATACCGGCTCGCCTTCCGCTGTTCGGGATTGGAGAGGAGCTCACGCGCAAAGACGCCCGCATGAGGTGCATTGATGATAACCAGTTTTTCGAGCATATCCGGATATCGATTCGCGAAAAACCAGGCAACAGCACCACCCCAGTCATGCGCCACAAGAATGAATCGTTTAGAACCGAGATGCTCCGCCAGCGCACGGATATCCTCGGTGAGGTGGCCGACGCCGTACTGCGCGGGGTCTTCCGGCTTGGAGGAGAGATTATATCCCCGCATATCAGGAGCCACAGCGTGATAGTCTTTTCCGAATTCGATGAGCTGATTCTCCCACTCGGCCCAGAATTCGGGAAAGCCGTGAAGAAACATAATCAGCGCACCCTCGCCACAGCTCACATGGTGGAGCTTTACCCCGTTCACCTCTGCATAGTGTCCCTGAAAATCTCTTTCATATCTATCACCCTTCTCCATCGCCCCCTCCTTCTCATACGATACATCATACAATCATCATATCATCTGAATTCTTCATATCGAAAATACCCGCAGAAACCGGTATTCTTCTGCGTCGTCACGGCACATCCACGCAGAAAAGCGGAGGTATCACCTGATATACTATCGTCGCGTCTTTCCCCGCTATCTCCCTGGCCATGGCAATTGCCCGCTTCAGATCCCCAGCGGGAGTAAAGCCGAGCCGACGGGCGGTGTCAGGCTCCCGTGAACCGGCGAGAATCACCCCCCGTACTCTTCTGAGACCCATGCCGCTCCACATCCAGAGCATGAGTGGATGAGTACCATGATAGGCATAATCATTCCGATAGCGATCAAGGTATTCCGAATTGTTCGCATAGGGTTCGGCCAATTCATTCCAGCATCGCTCGGGATCCGCATATGCTTCGGCATCGCGCTCCCAGAAATCCCGGTATGACGGATGATGACGGTGATGAAATACCTCCACCCCCGGATTACAGGCGATGATGATACCACCCTCCCTAACCAGTGAGCGATTTCGGTACAGTTCCCGCAGATAGCCGAGAATCAGATGGCGCAGCAGAATGGGATTGAATTCCGATAACGCGCTGTAGGGGCTCAGATTGGGAACCCCCAGAATCAGGATGTCCGCCGGCCCATCGACCTGCACGTTTTGCTGCCTGAAGAGAATCTCAAGCGTCTTCCGATGAACGGCTTCCACCGATCCGGCTGCTATCGAGCAGAGCCGGTAGTCGGAACGGAGGGCGTTTCGCACTATCCTCTTCAGCCGTCGCGGAGCGTATGCTGCGACTGGAAGAAACTTCTGCATCAGAGATCCGGTATCCCGATCACTCATGCCCAGTGGCGTGAGGAGGTTCCGAAGATGATGAGGCCATATCTGATTATTCACCACACTCTCAATTTGGAAAATATTGTGCTTCTTTTCCACCAGTTCTCCCATCTTCTGAATAGCGTGATGCATGGGAGACCGCTCGGGATCCAGAATCGAGTGATACCCGTTCCAGTGCTCGGGCGTGTGATGATGTCGTATGCTTCGATAGGAACCGAGTCCAACGAGAATGCTCTTCCAGCCGCCATTCATGGAGGTAAAATTGAGATTTACGTAG
The DNA here is from genome assembly GCA_964652955.1 of uncultured Leptospirales bacterium. Classification (GTDB taxonomy): domain Bacteria; phylum Spirochaetota; class UBA4802; order UBA4802; family JAKQUI01; genus CAZZCF01. The sequence continues at coordinate 14,850 of CAZZCF010000094.1, read as the reverse complement.
ATGGTTACGTCAGATTCAGCAACAGCGCGGTTGATCTCCACCTCCAGCCCCGTATCAGTGGATCCCAGAAATACCAGATTTTCATCTCTCGTCGCATCGTGGCAGATAATCCCCCGTGAGCCCATCTCGGCAATGACCCGCTTTCCCAGAATGAGCTCAAGCTCTCCGAGTGTCCATTTGCGATGCAAACCGTTGGCACAGATGAGACGAATTCTCTCGCGCGGAATACCGATAGACGAGAGACGCCTGAGAAGCTCCTCAATAACCATACCGCGAACATCATTGCGCATGAGTGGAATCGGGAGGCAGGGATCATCAAAGGCGATGGTGACCCGGCTCGACGCGGTCAGCTGCTTCTCAAGCGGTTCCGCCTGCAGCGGTTCATCAAGTGCCTTCGATATCGCTTCATGCGGATCAACCGGAGCGAGAGGCTGATTGGCATAGAGAAAGAGCGTTTCCGGTGGAAACCGCTCAATCCGAATATCATCTCCGTAGAAAATGAGCTCTTCTCGATACTTTCCCCTGTTCATTGACGAATTGCCTTTCCCAAACGCTCTCCGGCCAGCATATCAGGATGGAATGAAATCCGCCGGGCGCACCTCTTTAAGCTGTATGGCTTCCTCGGGACAGGTTGGCTGGCAGAGGCCGCATCCCATACACTTCTGATCGATAACCTGCATTATTGTCGCGCCATCTTTTTCCCGCTCTTCAATGGCATTGAAGAGACAGCGGTCCAGACAGGTACCGCAGGCGGTGCATTCTTCAGGATCGATCGCCGCGCGGTACCGGCTCGGATCGGCCAGACGCAATCCTTCAGATATAATAAGCGGGAGAACCTGACAGCAGCAGCTGCAGCAGTTGCAGATGAAGTGACCGACATGAGCGCTGTTGATGGTGACATGGACCAATCCCGCTTCCTCGCATTTTCGCAGAATTTCCAGCGCTTCCTCTTTGGACACCTCCCTCCCCGTGCCGCGATCGATGGTATATTTCGCCGCGTTACCGACCTGCAGGCAGACCTCAACAGGATTGTCGCATTTATGTGCGATAAGCCGGCAGGTACATCTCGTCACCGCCAGTGTGTCGGCGTTCTCCACTATTCTGTCTACGCTCTCACTGTCGAGAATCTGCTGCTTCTCCACTGCAACTGCCTCCTGAACCGGTACGACGCGGCTGAAGGGCCGTGGCAGGAGCTTCTCAACGGAGCGTGCAAATTCCGGCCACTCCTCTTCCATAAAGCGCTGCCAGAGATCATGATATTCCTGCGGCGCTTCGGGCCAGAGTATGGTGGCATCGTGAAACTGAACAATATCACGGCACATCTTGTACCGAACACCTCCCTCCCTGAAGGATTTAAAGGCCAATCCCTTGTGATAGAGGCTCAGGCACATCTTCTCAACCGTATCAGCAGGCTTTCCGATCTTCTCAGCCAGCTCAGCGGGAGTGCCGGGCATCGCCATGAGAAGCTCTCCCTCATCGATGTCGGCAATCATCCTGAAGAGCTCAGGAATCATTTTCGAATCCTTCAGCATGATTCGCTCTGCCATCTGCTCGTAAATAGCATTCATCCTTCACCTCCCGACTCTTCCATCAGCTCAAAGCCAGCGACCGGCATTGAAAAGATACAGGTGCGCACAGAGAAGTCAAGAGGGATTTCTCTCCGAGCCGTTCACCCGATTGTGAAATCACGATCCGTCAGTGTTGTGAGTATACTTCAAAAAAGAATCCTCCCTGCCGAGAAGTGATACGGCGCAGGGAGGATTCACAATGATCTGTTCCCCCTCACTACTTGTCAGGAATACAAGGGGTTTTCTCTATCCGTGTCTCCGTAAAAATCGCTCCGTTATCGTGTGATGAGGGGGGAGATTCTCAGGGAGCGGTTCCTCCCGATACGGCACCTCATTCCCGAAAATCGGTATCGTGTGGAGCATATCTGCATAGGATATCCAGTGTGGGAGATCGAGTTTCTTCCCCTCGGGATGATTCCACGTTCGGTACCAGAATACATCGTTGACCGATTTCCGCTGCTCCATTGCCTGTCTCTCGGCAATCATCGCATCCTGCTCATACTTTGCAGAAATGGCGATGAGCGCCAGCATCTTGCTCATCGGCGACATCTCCGGATCGACAATATCCCAGAAACCGCGGCCCCAGCCCCGATTGAGCTGCTCATCGTCATCAAGGAGCTCAGAGGCATGTATCGGTCCGGTGAGACAGAATGCCCCGTATCTGAGATCCTCATCTTCAGGGATATTATTTGTCCCATCAAGATGTACCGAGTTAAGACCGGCCTGTATCGCTTCGCCTGCAACCTGCTCGGCGATATCAAGCTCCACTCCCGCGGCACGCATCGCATCGATATCGATATAGACGATGACCATCCGGTGCGCATCCTCCCGCGGTTTCAGAACTTTTTTGCCCAGATCCTCAACGAGACTCGCCATCCCCTTATACGATTCGAGATCGGGACCGACAACTCCCTCATCCCGATTCTTCTCGAAGGAGCTGATGATCTCTTCCACTGCCTGCGATATGCCCGTATTGATGCAAACCCGTATCCGGTCGAGCGTATCCTGCCCCTCCGGCGTGCCACCTTCGATAATAACCGTTCGGATGACATTCTGTAAACCTGCGCGCTTTACTTCTCGTTTAAAAGACTGCGCGAATCTCAGCATTATTTTGAAGGGGACATTTCTGCTGAAATCAACATTCCGCCGTTCACTCTTCCGTTCTATTAGTTTTGCTCCTGCGAGCTTCATCAGTTCCAGCTCAAAAGTCACTCTCTCTGCCGGTCGCTTGAATCCGATCTGAATGACCGTCGATATCTTTCCCGACTCATCCATACCCGGAAGCATCACCATCTTTTTCAGAGCCGCATATCCCTTCCCGTTCTTCCCCGCAATAAGGTCCCGGGAGAGCGAATGCCGGATAACATTCACCCCGACATTCCCACCGAGAACCGCTCCAACGGCGCATTTGATATTATGCTCGAAGGTACCCATATCAATCTGTTCAAGGCTCAGCAGACTGGGGGGTATCGGCCGTCGCCGTAACCGGAGCATCTCCATGAAAGCGCCGCCATACCCGGTGTTGATGAGAACCACCGTGGCGAAGGCGTTTTCAACGAACCGTTCGCCACGCACCATATCCATTGAGCTGAGTATCTCCTGCATCTCTTCGTTGAAGGTCCAGTCGAAATACATACCCTGCCAGTGCTGCGAATAGGTCGCATTTGAGGCCTTCAGACCGCAGGCAAGCACCTGTGCAAGCCGATACTTGTTGGGGACATCGGTAATGTCAAAGGGGGTGAAATCGAGACCGGAATAATGACTTGACTTCCAGATTTTCCGTATTAGAATATTCTCCTGAGTTGTAATTGACCGGGGGAACAGAATGTATGGCACCTCGCACGTGCCCGGATGTTCCGCTGGATACCATTGCGATCGATGAACATCCGCTGTTCCCTCCGGTCCAATTTTTCTTCCCCGCTCCTTACCAGGGAGAGGCGAATCTTCTTCATGATGAACTGACATTTTCATTCCTCCTTTTATACTTATTCTGATAGCATGCAAAGCTATCGGTACAGCCTGTTTGCGAATAGAGAGCACATCAACGAAAATCCGTTCATGAGCTCGATGTTTCTTCCGGCGGGATAAAGAATGTCTTGCGAGTATTTCGCTCTCCCACAAAACCGTTAAAGAGAACTTCAAGAATGACCGGTATCTCATCACGCAGGTCATACTCCATCCCGCATCTGAACCACTTCTGAACAACACCATCGATAAAACCGAGAATACCGTAGAAGACAGTGTAAAAACCTGTTGTCTTGAGCTTCTTCTCCAGGTTCAGGGCAACCACCCGCTCCTTTATCATGGGGAGATGTGAGACAAGGTAATCAAAAAAGAGGATCCGTTTCCCGCTTCCCACCTGAGCTTCACTCTGTATCAACGTATACAATATGTGATTCTTATAGATAAAGGTAACCCAGAACTCAACCGCTTCCTGAATCTGCCTGAGTATATTATTATCTTTCGATAGGATCTGATTCACCCGTTGTACAATTTCATCGTATTTATAGATGAGGAGCTCATCCAGAAGATCCTCCTTGCTTTTGAAATACCGATAGAGGGAGCCCTTGCCGACACCCGAGAGCTCAGCTATCTTCTCCATGGTCGCCTGATGATAACCTTCGCGCGCAAAGACTTGCAACGCCGCCTCAAATATCTTCCTCTTTTTCTTCTCCTGTGTATCCTTCCCGGTGTCAACGGGATCATGGACGATTGATGAACGCGTGAGAATTCTCTGCAGATGATCGGGCGGTAGTGATATCTCATCGATGCCGAACCGCGCTGATTCTTCGACTGCCGCTCTGAAGAGGTTCACGGAAGCATCATCCAATTTTTTCTCCTCGAGATAGTTCAGTATTTCAACGAGATAGGTCGAGATCCATGCTCCGGCCTTTTCGGCAAAATTCTTTTCCTTCTTCATCGCATTCAGTGATTTCCTCATCTTCTCTTTGAACGCATCCTCGTTGAAGCTGCCATCAGGGGTGAAATATTTCCCGACCTCCGCGTAAAGCGGTATTCTTCTCCCACCCAATCTCTCGTAAACAATACTCTTTTTGGGCATTTGCTGGTTTATCCTGAAATATAAAAGTATTAGACTGACTGGTCAGTCCATTTATCAGAAATGACATAATCTGTCAAGCATTTTTACTGTGAGAGTCAAATGACCGTTATGAGCCTTCCAATATCACCCCTATGGGCATAATACGCCGCAATTGCCCAAAGGGGAGCGGTTTCTGTGTATATCCCGCATCCTGATGCCGGCATTGCATGTAACAGAATCCATTTGACAAAGAAACCATAACCGTTATACACAATACAATTGTACTGGAGAGAGCAAAATGTTCACCCTCGGGATGGAGTTCAGCACGCAATCGGTAAAACTGATTGTGCTCGACATTAACAGCGGTGCGGTCATCTATGCGTATTCATTCGATTATGATAGCACCTTCCCCCGATACCGGACCAGTGGCGGTGTCCTCCCCTCGGAGAATCCGGAGATCAGACATACCTCGCCCTTCATGATAATCGAGGCGCTCGACCATGCTTTTACCAGGCTCAAAACTGACGGTATTGATCTCTCCCGCATCGGCGCGATCAAAACTGACGGGATGCAGCACTGCACAGTATATACAAACAGTTTCTTCCGAAAGAAGGTAGGAGCACTCGATCCTGAAGTGACTCTTATCAGCCAGCTCGAATCCTCAATCAGCAGGAAAACATCACCTCTCTGGGAAGACCGCAGTCCCGTACGTGAAGTGAAGTATCTCACCGAATCGCTGCGAGAATACGGCGGCATTGCTGCCATCACCGGCAACAGGGCAGAGCTCCGCTTCCCCGCTTCACAGATTCTGAAATGGGCAACTGAATCACCAGAGGAATATGAGCAAACATCGGTGATACTGCTCCTCAGCGCGTTCATAACATCAATTCTGGCGGGAACTGTTGCGCCGGTTGACACCGGTGATGGCTGGGGAACGAATCTGAATAATCTCGATATCGATACTCCCGGATGGAGCAGCGAGGTGCTCACCGTTATTGAACGGTACCTTAAGAAGAAGGGACTTAAATCATCGCTGAAAAGCAAGATTGGCGCTCTGGATCACTACGATGCTTGTGCCGGCACGGTGAGCCGGTACTTTGTTCGGAAATACGACCTCAACCCTGAAGCGCTTGTGCTTTCAGGAACCGGTGATAATCCGGCTACGCTCCTCGGTTGCGGTGGCAGCTGTGTGATTTCACTGGGAAGCAGTTATACCGTCAATGGCATTATGAAGGAGATCCGCCCCTCAGAAACCGGAGAATATAATGTGTTCGGTTACACGAAGGGGTCTGCAATGGCACTCTCGGTCATCACCAACGGAGGCAAGGTGCATTATCACTTCCGCCATCGATACACCCCCACCCTCGATTGGGAAAGCTACACCCGGGCTGCCGGCGATCCGCTCCTCAACGAGGACGAGAAGATCATGCTCCCCTGCCTGCTCGACGAATCGGTCCCCCTGCTGAGACGAGGAATTATTCGCGACGGCTTCGATGAAGATGATCCTGAGACAAACATCAGGGCACTTCACCTCTCGCAGGTGCTCTCATTGAAGCTTCACGCCGGCCACCTGAGCGCAGTTGATGAGATCTGCATTGTCGGCGGCGGCTCGCGCAACAGATTCCTCAGACAGCTCATAGCCGACGTTTTCCATGCAAGGACCTTTACGATACAAAATGCCGACTTCGCCGCACCCCTCGGGTGCGCTCTCAGCGGCGCACGGGCGCTTCTCGGACTGAGTTACGAGGAAACTGTCAGCACATTCGTTCAGCGTGAGATATCTTCATACCTCGAACCGAAGCAGAATGGTATAATAATCGAAAACCTCCTCCAGCGTTATGCACAACTGGAAAAGGATACTTAAGCAAAGGAGCATTGCCATGTATGAATTGCGGGACCTCTCCTATCAGAAGAAGATACGCACACGAGAAGAGCTCATCGAGCATATGAAGAGCTTCAAACTCGAACTGAAGCTCTCGGTGGGCATCTGGTATTTTACTCCGGGCGGCGGCCGGTTTCACGAGCCGTACGTTGAGGCGAAATCCATCGACGAGCGTTTAACAATGGCTGAAGAGCTCGCCGAGTTCGGGGTTACCGGTATCGAGGCCCACTTCCCCGATGAGGTGAACTTTGAAAACCTTCACCGCTACAGGGAGCTTGAAAAGCGGTCGGGCATCAAGCTCGTGGGGGTTCCCTTTTCACATTTTTACAATAAGAACTTCGAATTCGGTTCCCTGTCGAATCCTGATCCGGCGATACGCGATGAGGCAATTCAGATTGCCATCAACGGATTGAAGCTGGTGAAGGAGGCAGGGGCACGCTGCGCCATATCATGGCCCGGTATCGACGGCTACACCTATTCACTGGGAACCAACTTCTACTGGATGTGGAATGCCTTCGAAGAATCGATGGCCCGCGCGATGGACGAGGTCCCCGGTGTTCGCATCGCCATTGAGCCGAAACCCTATGAACCGGCGCCGAACAATATCTACCGAACAACCGCGGAGGGGATACTCGCTGCACAGCGGGTTGAGCAGAAACTCAAAAACAACGAAAACCGAGAACTGCTCGCCAAAGGGTACACCCTCGTTGGGCTCAATCCCGAAATCGGTCACGTCAGAATGGGATATGAAGATGCTGCCGCTGCCTATTCACTGGTCTCCCTGGAGGGAAGACTTGCACATGTGCATATCAACAGTCAGCCGCTCGGCAACTACGATCAGGATCTCAATGTCGGTGTCGTGGAATGGCAACAGGCTGAAGCGCTCCTCTACGCACTGAAGATGATCGGCTATCAGGAATACTTCGGAATAGACATCAATCCCGAGCGAATGCCCGTCAAAAAAGCCATCGAGGTCAACAGCAGAGCGCTGCAGATAATGAATGAGCGTATCGAAGCGCTCCCTCATGAACGGCTGATAGACTGCTATCTTCATCCGGATGAACATCGTGGGGAGATAGAGATGATACTCATCAAGGCGATGAAGCGGTAGGGATATCGGCACACCTTCAGGGGAATTATTCCCACCCCCTGATATTCCTCTTCACTGCCGATTCCCATTCATCCATCATTGTTGCGAGTTGCCGGGCAACCTCGGGATAGGTATCAGTCATGCTGTACGATTCATTTGGATCGGTCTCGAGGTTGAAGAGATAGGGACCCCGCCTTTCGTTGTGCGGCCAGGGATAAGGATTGATATCACCTACCTCATGCCGCCGATGATACTTCCAGTTCCGATGGCGAACCGCCCAGAGCTTCTTCCGCCAGTAGAAGTAGAGGGTCTCATGGGGTGATGGTGCCTTCCCCTGCAGCAGCGGGAGGATATTCCTCCCATCGATTATCCGGTCAGAGGGAACCTCAACCCCGGCGAGCTGAAGCGAGGTGGCGAAGAGGTCAAAATTCATACTCATCTCATCGGAAAAAGTCCCTCCGGGGATTACTCCCGGCCACCGGGCTATCATGGGTACGCGGAATCCTCCTTCGAAGACGAAACGCTTCCGCCCCCTGATGCCGCCTGGACTTCCCTGATACCAGGGGCCGTTATCACTGGTGAAGAAAACAACGGTCTTTCGGTCAAGGCCAAATCTCTTCAACGCCTTCAACAACTCCCCCACGCTCCAGTCAATCTCCTCCACGGTATCGCCGTAGAGACCTCCTTTTGATTTACCGCGGAATCGATCCGAAGCATGCAGGGGAATATGAGGGAAGGTGTGTGCGAAGTAGAGAAAAAAGGGGTTCTTCCTGTTCTGATCGATAAAATCGATTGCTTCCTTCGTATAGTGTGTGGTCAGCACCTCCTGATCGGCAGGCGCTGGCACCTCTATCTCCCTATTCCGATATATCGCGAAGGGTTTGATATCGTTACTCCGTTGAGCGCCATAGAAAAAGTCAAAACCGCGATCATTGGGGAGGTGCGGTGCATAATCGCCCAGATGCCATTTGCCGATGAGGGCAGTTTTATATCCACGGCGCTTGAGCATCTCGGAGAGGAGAATTTCATCTTCAGGGATTCCGTAGTCGCAGTAGCCCAGGAGCCGATGTCCGATCCCCATAAGGGACCAGGTGGTCAGGAGCGCATCATTCATGTGCGACCGAATGGGATACCGCCCGGTCAGGAGCCCTGCCCGTGAGGGAGTGCAGACAGGAGCGCTCGCGTAGAAGCTTGTCATTCGAACGCCCGATGATGCCATTTTATCAAGATTGGGTGTTGATACTGCTGATGATCCATAGCAGGAAAGATCGCCGTAGCCGAGATCATCGGTGAGGATTATAACGATGTTGGGAAGCTCCTCCGGATTATCACTTTCCGCAATGCTCTCCAGCACCTTCTCCCTTCTGCTGTGATCGTAGTCTTTTCCGGTGAAGGCATTGATCAAATGATATCCCAACCCTCCGACCACCAGACCTGCACCACCATAGAGAGCTGCCTTCACTATTCCACGGCGTGTTATCTTTTTCATGCAATCCTCCCTGAAATATGCGATATCGGCATCAATCGGTGCCTATCGACGACAATCGGCGTTTTCAGCGGGTATACCTATTTAATGGTAACTCCCGCCGGAACCACGTCGATCATCTCGATCAGCCGCCGCTCGCCGGTGATCTCAAAGGATCCCTCGAGGCGAATATCTTCCGAGGAAGCGCCTATCATAATCTTCATCTGCCCGGGCTCCACGGCGAACTGCATATCACTCCCGTGGAATGCCAGCTGGCTCATAGAGAGGTGAAAGATTATTTCCCGTGATTCGCCCGGCTCCAGCGAAATGCGATGAAATCCCTTCAACTCCTTGACGGGTCTGGTGACGCTCCCGGCAACATCCTGAAGGTAAAGCTGCACCACCTCATCGCCGGCCTGTTTGCCGCTGTTCTGTACCGAAAGAGTGATGTCGAGGATCGATTCAGGGGAAACCTTTTCCGCGGAAAGTTGAAGATCCGCATATACAAAGCTCGTGTAGCTGAGCCCATGACCGAAGGGGAAGAGCGGTGATGCGGGCATATCCGAATAGTCGCCCCAGAACATGCTCTTCCCGCCCGACGGTTTATGATTATAGTAGAGCGGCATCTGGCCAACATCCCGAGCCAGGCTCACCGGCAGGCGGCCTGCCGGGTTTTCGACTCCGAAGAGAATATCGGCAACGGCATTACCCCCCTCCTCCCCCGGAAGCCACGCCTCGAGGAGAGCATGCACCTGCCCGGCAATTCCGGGGAGGGCCAGCGGGCGTCCGTTAATCAACACCACAACGGTCGGCGTACCTGTTGCAACCACCCTTTCAACGAGCTCCTGCTGTACACCGGTAAGACTCAGAGAAGCGGCATCGTTGAATTCACCGCTGGTGCAACCCTTCGCGAGGCTGGATCGACCTCCCACAACAACAACGGCTGCCGCAGCTCTCTCTGCGAGAGCAACCGCTTCCGCAATGCCACCCGTCTCAGTACCAGAGATATCACAGCCACGCGCGTACAGCACCTCGGTACCGGATGAGACGCGTGATCGTATCCCCTCGAGAACGCTTACCATCCCGGGAAGGTATTGTGCGAGCTGAATCTCAGACATCTCCTCCTGCGTGCTTTCAGCACCATCCCGGGAAGAAGCATCTTCTGGAATCATGCCGTAGACTATCTCATGATGGGTGGGGAAGTGATAATCCCCCTGCATAAGCCTGACCGAATCCGCAGCCGGACCGATCACCGCTAGTGACGTGATATCTGAAGAGAGTGGAAGCAGATCCTCGTTTTTCAGGAGAACCATGGACTTCCGGGCGATATCGCGTGAGAGCACCCTCTCCTCCTCCCGGTGATAGCAGCTCATCACGGCATCGAGTTCTACAAAGGGTTCCTCGAAGAGACCCAGCTCGAACTTCTCCTTCAGAACACGCCGTACCGCCCGGTCAACCAGCTCGATGCCGATAGCATCTTTTTTAATTGCTTCCATGAGTGGCTCCCCATACACCTTGCTGTAAGGAAGCTCAATATCAAGCCCGGCCTCGAGACCGAGCAGGGCGGCTTCCTTCTCATCTGCGGCGATGTTGTGGGTCTGATACAGATGCTCGAGCGTCGTATAGTCGGAGGCGACATTTCCCTCGAACTTCAGCCTTCCCCGCAGAACATCGGTGAGTAGATATTTCGATGCGCCGCAGGGGATGCCATCTATCTCCTGATAGGCGTTCATTATAGACACCACCTTCGCCTCGGCGACAAGCGCTGCAAAGGGAGCCACGAAGACATCGAGCAGCTCCCGTTCGGGGATATGGCTCGGAGCCCAGTTGAGCCCCCCCTCGGAAAATCCATAGCCCGCATAGTGTTTACCGGTGCAGGCAACTCCTCCGTTGAGATCGCCGGTCTGAAGACCCCTGACATAGGCAACTCCCATTCGGGAGACGAGATAGGGGTCCTCTCCGAATGTCTCTTCGACGCGACCCCATCGCGCATCTCGAACAACATCAACAACGGGAGCCAGGGTTTGATGGGCACCGACCGCACGCATCTGCCGCCGAATAACATCAGCCATTTTCTGGACAAGGGCAGGCTCGAATGTGGAAGCAAGGCCGATGGGCATGGGGAAGCAGTTCGCCTCGCTTGCCATATATCCCGAACAGCTCTCCTCATGAACGATGGCCGGTATGCCGAGTCGGGTCTGTTCAATCAAAAATCGCTGAATGGCATTGGCAGCTTCAGCCCGCTCACGCGGCCCGAGGAGCAGGGCGATACGGGAGATATGCCCCGTTCCGTTTCTCAGGAGATCAAAAGCCTTTTCATAGCTGAAGGAGCCATTCCCCATACAGGAGCTCCCCCAGACGCTCCCGAGCTGTGCGATCTTCTCCTCCACGGTCATGAGTGAGAGAAGGTTTTCAACACGCTCATTGACGGATCGGCGCGGATCTCGGTATGGCGCATCGTTCATCTCGCAGTCCATGGTGCCTCCCCGCTGCTCTATATCTCAGATATGCAAAATCTTCACGGAAAATTGATCTAATAATTAGACAGGATTAACAGGATACGTAAGATGATATATCATTAAACATATTTTATATTGAGATACGTTTGCATATATGAGCTTCGCAGAATAAATGAAAAGCACAGTACAATTCACTTATAAAATGTATTGCCAACATGTTTAACCTAATATCTTCTTGTCTATCATGTAAATCCCGTTAAAAAAAGGATTTAATAAAAAGCCTTCTTCAGCTCATTCGAGATCTCCACGAGGGCGTCCTCGGCTTCACCGAAAAGCCTGTCCATGGTAAGGAAGCCGTGAATCATCGTGGGATAATGCGAATGGACGGTTTCAACGCCGGCTTCCCGCAGGCGATCAACATAGGCCTTCCCCTCATCGCGAAGAACGTCAAAACCGGCCGTTATCACGATTGCAGGGGGGAGCCCCGAGAGATCCTTCGCGAGAAGGGGTGACGCATAGGGATTTATCCGGTCCTTCTCGTCAGGGAGATAGCACCTGATGAAGAAGTCAACATGCTCTTTGAGCAGCCCGTATCCCTTTCCGAAAAACCGGTAGGAGTCGGTGCTTAAATCCGAGAGATTGGTTGCCGGATAGATAAGCACCTGATATGAGACATTCGGGCCGCCGCGATCCCGTGCCACGAGCGGTATCGCTGCAGCAAGATTACCTCCTGCGCTACTGCCCGAAACGGCAATTCGCGAGGGATCCCCATTCAGCTTTTTTCCGTTGTTAGCAACCCACTGCAGTGCTGCATAGCAATCCTCGACAGCAGCTGGAAAGGGATGTTCCGGCGCCAGTCGATAATCAACGGAGACAACAAGACAGGGAACCCTGTTCGCAAGAAACCGACATGCAGTATCGGCGGTATCCAGATTGCCGATCACCCAGCCCCCACCGTGATAGAAGAGGAGCACCGGGAAGGGGCCATTCCCCGAAGGGGAGTAGACGCGCACGAGAATCTCGCCGGCAGGGCCGGGAATTTTCATATCCTCAACCTTCCCGACCTCTTCCGGAGACCCCTGAAGGGTCTTCGCCCGTGCATTCCCATCGGCGCGCAGCTTCTCGGCCACAAGCGGCTCCTCTTTCAGAAACGCATTCCGGGCTTTCAGAATCAACGCGGCCTTGAAATCGAGCGTGCCGTGCTCGGTCCGCTGCCATACGTTCCCGAGGAGGAACACAACTGCTATGAGGAGAACAATCAAAGCGAAAATTGCACCAAGAATCTTCTTTACCATATAAACCCCTTGAAATTGTAAGAATATATTCAAAGATCAGACCGGATTACAGGATAATGTATCAGCACTCGGTTAGTGAGCTACTTATCACCTGTCACCCGTTACACACCTATTAATTCAGTACACCGCGATAATGTACAACGATCTCATTAATAATAAATGAATCTTTATTTATACGCCACCTACTACTTGTACTTCTCACCGGCCGGGTGCCTCGTCGCGTACACTGCGGGATCGTAATCATGAGTGAAGGGAGCCCCGAGGAAGGGATCTTTCGTCTCCTTCATATGTTTATCCAGGAGCGCTCTCATCCTCTCAAGATCGTCCTTATAGCGCCCGTCATCGGCGAGGTTGACCTGCTCGTCGGGATCTCTACTGAGATCATAGAGCTCTTCGTGCACCCGCGGGCTCTTCCACGGCTGATTCGGGAGCTCGCAGACACGGTGCGCCCAATCCATGTGATCGCACTGATCGAGCCCCTTGGCGATATCGGAGTAATTCCTGATATACTTCCACCGCTCAGTCCGAACCGCGCGTGTCGGCAGATAGTGAACGTGATAGGTCATCTCGGAAAAAACGGCGTTACGAATCGTGCCGGATTGTTCCCCTGACGCAGAAGCGAAGAGCGACCTCCCCTCAATATCATCGGGAATTGATAGGCCGACCGAATCGAGGACCGTCGGCATGATATCGATTGTGCTCACCATCCCTTCGATAGTGCGGCCAGCCGGAAACTTCTTCGGCCACCGCATAATGAGCGGCTCGCCAATACCACGATCATAGAGGGTCATCTTGTTCCCGGGAAAGGGTGGACCGTTGTCGCTCACGAAAATGATCAGCGTGTTCTCAGTGAGATTCAGCTCATCAAGGGTTTTCAGCACTTCTCCTATCATCTGATCCATCTTCATCGTCTGGCTGTAGTACTTTGCCACCTCCAGACGTATCTCGGGCCAGTCGGGAATGGTCCAGTACTCCGGCACGTGAACCTTTTCCGGATCGACGGGGAATCCCGGATCGAACTGAAACTCTCCGTAGGCATCCCGGTGATTGTTCATGTAGTTTATCTCGAGATAGAATCGGTTATCCTTATTTCGCCTGATGAAGTCCACGGTCTTCTCGGCGCTCTGAATCCACATATCCTTCGGAAACATACCGCTGAGCCGCTCCCGGTACCCGTACCATCCCACGGGGAGATAGGGTGATACATGCCACTTCCCTTCGAGCGCGGTATTGTATCCCGCATCGGAGAGCATCGAGGGGAGTGTCCGATAGAAGGGCCTGAGCGATTTCAGCTTGTAGATATGCGTCAGTGCCGTCACGCCGTTGGTATGGGGGTACTGTCCGGTGATGAAGCTCGCCCTGCTCGCGGCACAGCTTGAGGTTATGCAAAAAGCGTTTTTAAAGCGTGCTCCCTCCGCTGCAAGACGATCGATATTCGGCGTTGCTATTTCACGGTTCCCGTAGCATCCCAGATCCTTCCACCCGAGATCATCGGCAGTGATGAGGATGATATTCGGCTTTTCGGGATCGGTAAGATACGATTTTCCGCAGCCGTTGAGTGATGAGAGGCCAAAGCCAAGTCCAATGGAACAGGTGGTGACTGCCGCTGATCTGATAAATTCACGCCTGTTTATCTTTTTATCATTCATACTAAACACCTCCAAAGACTATGTCGCTTTCCCGGCTTCCATCTCCTGAATCTCTTTCAGTATCTGATTATATCGATTCTCGGAGATTGGATAGAAGCAGAGAAAAACCGTTGCCAGAATAAAGATGAAGGCCGAAACGGGACCGATGAGGAAGCGGATTCCCAGTGAAGCCGTCGGCGTCTGAACGACATCAGCCACATACCCGGTCAGTGAGAGAACCCCTCCCATAATGCCGAGCGCCACTGCCTGTCCCAGCTTGATGCCAAAGGTCCATATGCCGTAGAAGGCACCCTCAGTCCGCTCTCCGGTGAGGAGATAATCGTATTCAACGGCATCGGGGACCATCGCCCAGGGCATCACGTAGGTGAAACCGAGACCGATTCCTGCCAGAAACATCAGGGC
>CAZZCF010000093.1:0-16978 GCA_964652955.1 uncultured Leptospirales bacterium | reverse complement strand
ATTAAACTGTGTAATAATCGAACACTATCAATTACCATAACGCATATAGGACAAACTATCAAAAAAACATAAAAGTCGACAAATCGCGATAGACACTCAAAAAAATAAATTTTTATTTACATAATTACAGCACTTTAATAGTACCGAAACAGCATTTTAACGAAGAATTCAGCAACACTTCAGATAAGGGGTACCATGATATTTACACCCAATGCCATGGCAACAGCAGTGGGAAGTTATCCACACCAAAGCCTCGAGGATGTCTCGCAATTGATATTCGAAACGACACCCCATATACCGGTCTGGCCACAGCTTCCCAAGAAGGACTTTTTTGAAGAGATAACCAATCAGTACAGCAGGAGCCTCCCCTGCTATTATATCGACCATAAGAACAGAAAATACGGCTTCGATACTGAAGAGGACCTTCCCGGACAATTGGAAGCATTCTACCGCAGGGTAATCGACGAAGACCTGGACTATTTCGGACTTGACGATGAGCACAGTGCCGGGTTCGGCTTTTTCCTTGACACCATAAAGAAGAGAAAAGGAGATGAGATCGCTGCTATAAAGGGGCAGGTTATCGGTCCACTGACACACGGCCTGATCCCCGACAAGAAGGATGGGAAATATGCCATCTATCACTCAGATCTCTTCGATGTCATCGTAAAAAATTCTACCATGAACAGCAGGTGGCAGATACAGAAGATGAGGGAGGTATTCCCCCGCGTTATCATTTTCATTGACGAACCCTCACTCTCGATAATCGGCTCCGGATACTATTCAGTCGATCACAATCTTATCATCGATTCCTTCAATGAAATCATAAAGGGGATACGGAAAGAGGGGGGCATTCCCGGCATGCACTGCTGCGGCGATGCTGACTGGGAGGAGGTACTGAACCTGGATCTCGATATTATCAACTTCGATGCCACTGACGAGGTGATACTCGATAAGTTTTTACAGTCCAGAAACCTCAATTCGTTTCTAGAGCAGGGGAAAGTCGTCGCCTGGGGGATCATCCCGACTATTCATGAGAAGATCGAAGGGGCAACCATTGAGCAGATCGAGAAGAATTTCACTGCGGTGATAAAACAGCTCGCATCGAGGGGGGTGCGGGAGGAGGATGTGCTCAGCTCCGCTATCATCACCCCGAGCTGCGGAACCGGGACCCTTACGGTTCCTCTTGCTGAGAAAGCGCTGAGACTCACCCGCGATCTCTCCAATCACCTGAGAGGATAACATCATCATCTTCACTCAGTTGGGGAAAAAACTATTGACGGTAACAGCGTATTATCTGTTATTTGATATCAAATCATGAACAGTCTTTTATATTCTGAGAAGATGCAGACAGAGTTGCCTGATATGAGTGAGATTCATTTTCTAAAAATCACCTCTATTCGTCCCACACCGGGCAAATCGCAGTGATGGCAGGAATGAAAAGCTCCTGCAATTCCCGGAGATTCGAACCATTCCGGCAGCCCCCGACTGCTCAACCGTGGAAAGGGAGGTTAACGTGGTTGATAAGGAAAAAATAAAGAAAGCTATTTACGAAATCATTGAAGCGATAGGCGAAGATCCCAAGCGGGACGGACTCATGGAAACACCCCAGCGAGTGGCGGATATGTATGAGGAGATATTTGGCACTGAAAAGAGCACCGTAGCGACACTCCTGGGCAAAACCCACGAGCTCGAACACGATGAAATGGTGATTATCAAAGATATCCCCTTCTACTCCATGTGTGAGCATCACATCGTACCTTTCTTCGGAACATGCGATATCGCTTACATCCCCCAGAACAAGCGAATAGTGGGCATTAGCAAGCTCGTTCGGCTCGTGGATCTTTTCAGCAAACAGCTTCAGGTTCAGGAGCGATTAACCACCGAGATCGCCGAAGCAATCATGAAATATCTGAATCCGAAAGGAGCCGCAGTGGTGGTTAAAGCACGGCACATGTGCATTGAGATGCGAGGAATCAAAAAACCGGGCACGTCGACCATCACCTCGGTGGTGCGGGGGATATTCATGACAAACAGCAAGACGAGAGAGGAATTCCTGCGACTCATCAATTGATGGACAAGATTGTGATAAAAGATGCTCCCTTCTGGTGCAGCACTGGCATCGGAGAAGAGGAGCGCGAAAAAAAGCAAGAAATTATTGTCGATCTTGAGTTGCACACCTCGGTCATCAGGGCTGCTGAAACAGATAATATCGATGATACCATTGACTACACCGAGGTCTATCATCATATTCGTAAAGAGATAGAGAAAAAACATTACAATCTCATAGAAACGCTCGCTGAGTGCATCGCCCAGCGGATAATAAGCAACTTCAACGTCTCACGAGTTTCAGTCAGGGTAAAAAAACCGTCAGCTCTGTCCAGAGAAAAGGTCGCTTACACCGCCATTGAAGTGACGAGAGAAAAGAGATGAAAAAAAACATAGCTGTTCTCATCTCGGGATCAGGAACCAATCTCCAATCGATAATCGACAAGACGGAGTCCGGATATCTCCCGATAACTATACGATGCGTCATATCAGATCGCATGGACGCCTACGGGCTGATACGGGCGCGGAACCACAATATACCGGCATTCTTCATTGATCCGGGAAAGTTTCAGAAGAGAGAGGAATATGAAGCGGAGATACTCAATATCCTCACGGAACACGAGGTCGAGCTGGTTGTTCTGGCAGGATATATGCTGCTGCTCACCCCGCACTTTATCAACCGATATCAAAACAGAATCATAAACATCCATCCCGCTCTTCTGCCAAGCTTTCCCGGCACTGACGGATATGGTGATGCCTGGCGCTACGGAGTAAAGGTGAGCGGCTGCACCGTCCACTTCGTCGATAGCGGATGTGATACCGGGCCGATAATTCTCCAGGGCGTCAATCCCATCAGAAAGGATGATACCTTCGAGAGCTTCAAGGAGCGCGGCTTGAGCATCGAACATGAGGTTCTTCCGGAAGCAATTAAGCTCTACTGCGAGGGAAGGCTGCGGATCGAGGGCAGGAAGGTCCGCATTCTGGAAAAATAAAAGAGAGGAGTTGCTGTTATGCCAGAACTGGAACCGCTGAGGAATATGGAATATCCCGGTCGACTGATAGTTATCGGTACAAGTCCTGACGGTGATGAGGTTGTCATGTACGCGATTACAGGACGGAGCCCTTCGAGTCAGGCCCGAAAACTCGAGAGGGTAGAAGATAGAATTATCGTAAAACCGACTGATGAGGAGATCCTGCGAACAGGAGATCCGGACCTGCTCATCTACCCGGCTATCATCATAGAGGCCGGAATCGCCGTGAGCAACGGGAAACAGACCGAGGATATTCCCCCTCATTTTGCACGTGCCGAGCGGCCGACAGGTGTGCTGGATGCGGCGCTTCACCGATGGGAGTACGAACCCGATGAGCCCAACTATACCCCGCGGATAAGCGGCTGTATTTTCAGGGGAGCGGCTTTGAGCATCATCAAGCGGGGCGAGAACGGTTCGGCTCTCCGGAACTACTTTGAGCTTCCCCTCGTCCCGGGAACGGGCAGGATGATAGCGACCTATACCGGCAAAAACATCAATCCCCTCCCCTCTTTCGCCGGTGAGCCGATTGAGATTGAGATTCCTTACCGGAATGCGGAGGAAGCGGTCACCGCACTGTACGACGCGCTCGGCCCCAATACCGGAGAAGATGATTTCAGGGTTGCTGCAGCGGCCGTCTACCGCAGAGAAGCGGCAACAGTAGCACTAAAGAATCGACACGAGGTAAAATAATATGCCAACAGATGTTTCATCATTCAGGGACGCATATAAAACTGCCATTGAGAGCGATTTCCCCGACGAGGCTGCTCTCATCATCGGTGACAGGCGATACTCACTGAAGCGGGTCTCCTATGCGCTGCGATACGGAACCAATCCCCATCAGCCATTCGCCGCATACCGGCCGACAGATAATCCTCACCTTTCGGTAGGCAATCTTGAAATCCTGAAGGGGGGGAAGGCAGGACTTTCTCTGACCAATTTGCAGGATATGAGCCAGGCGCAGAACATTCTGAAGTACTTCAGCAAACCGGCCTGCGCGGTCATGAAGCATGTCAATCCCTGCGGATTCAAGGTGCAGACAGAGGATGAATCGCTCGACAGGATATACCGCATCGCTCGTGACGCCGATGAGCGAAGCGCCTTTGGATCCATCGTTGGCTTTAACGTCACCGTTGATGAGGCCACCGCCGAGGCGATAATGGAGAGCTTCGTCGAGGGGATTATCGCACCGGATTATGAGAAGAATGCACTGGAGATACTCAATCGCAATGAGGGCACCAGGAAGCTGAACAATGCAATCCGTGTTATCAGAATGAACAACCTCGGCCGAATACCGAAATACATAGGCGATCCTATCGACGGCTATTATAATATCAGGAATCTCGCCGACGGGACCCTTGCCATTGAAATTCCCTATCTCACCAGGATTCGAACAGCGGCGGACTTTATCACCGATCCGATGATACCGAATTCAGATCCGGGAAAAAATAAGGGCCAGAACTACGAGGTCAAGCGGAAGCCCACCGAGCAGGAACTCGAAGACTGCCTCACCGCCTGGTACGTCAATATCAATGTTCGATCGAACGGCATTGTCTTCGTCAGGAATGGTGCCGCCATAGCGGTCGGTACCGGTGAACAGGAGCGTATCGGTGCCGTCGAGCAGGCCATCGACAAGGCGAAGAAAAAGGGGCATATTCTGAAAGATGCTGTTATGTCCTCCGATGCTTTCTTCCCACAGCGTGACAGCATCGATACTGTCGGGAAGGAGGGGGTAACCGCCGTGGTGTGGCCTGCCGGATCGCTGAATGATGCACTGGTTATCGAAGCGGCAAATGAACACAATATCGCCCTCATGGCTACCCTGGAGCGGTGCTTTCTGCATATTTAATGATATTGAAGGCATTAATGCAGCAGTTTTTGCGGTATTCCCCAGTATATCTGCCAGCATATAGAATCATCGTATATTTTGCATACATATAGGTAATTAACAAATCGATAGTTATCGGTTCCTAAATTCCCATTGACAAATTTTTTAATCATTGTACCCAAATATATCAATACAGCCCACGCAAGAATATAAGAAACAGACATTTTAAAAAATTTACGCATATCCAGACAGTACTCATATTCGTATTCGTTTAAACTGATATGCAGCCGGTACCAGCTCTCCTTTCGATCTCTCTCCTGATATTTGATTCCAGAATATGCACGTCGATCGATGCTCATCATCTGTTGTATGAGATGTTTAACAATGAGCGTTCTCGATACTCCGAGTTCTGCAGCACCTCTGTTCAGCAAATCAAGAATGTTCCTGTGTACATAGAGTGTCGTTTCAATTTTCATAACATGCCTCCCGTGATGACTCTCTCTGTTTTAAACGATTGGCGATGTTACTACATTGAACATTTAAAAGCGAATACTGTTAAACCATCAATCTGTCACCTCCGCGATGTAAATGAAACAACACCCTGAGAACAGCCGAGAGAATATTCTATTGACACAATATGATTATCAATTCATCCTATACTCGACGCTATCATAGTGAGAATAACTTTTCGATGGAGTGTCCACTTCCAATCAGAGCGGCGTGAACCTGCACAGCAGAATACTGACAGGAGAGGTGTATGATGCTGAAGGATAAACATATGAAGGTTATCCTTGAATCACAGCGGAACGAGATTACCGAGCATTTCATTTATCTGAAACTCTCGCAGTCCATTACCGGTCCTAACAGCGAGGTACTGAAGAAAATTGCTGATGATGAGCTGCGGCACTATGATTTCTGGAAAAGATATACCGGCAGGGACGTAAAAGCAAGCAGGTGGAAGATATTCAAGTTTTACTGGATTGCCAAAATCTTCGGCATCACCTTCAGTATAAAGCTGATGGAGCGCGGAGAGATTTCAGCACAGTCGGTGTACAATGAGATTGCCCGGGATCTCCCGGAAGTACAGAGCATCGTTGATGACGAGGACAGGCATGAGCACGAGCTGATTGATCTCATCAACGAAGAACGGTTGAACTACGTCGGCTCCGTGGTGCTCGGTCTCAACGATGCACTGGTTGAACTGACCGGCGCGCTGGCGGGGCTCACCTTCGCATTGCAGAACACTCGTCTGATAGCACTGGCAGGCCTCATAACGGGCATTGCCGCCTCCCTCTCCATGTCCGCATCGGAATATCTCTCCACCAAGGCCGAATCAGGCGAGCAGGATCCCGTGAAATCATCAGTCTATACAGGGATCGCCTACATCCTGACCGTTATCATACTCATCTTTCCCTACCTTATCTTTGCAGACTATCTCCTCTGTCTCGGGTTCACCATTCTCAATGCGCTGATTATCATTTTCCTCTTCACCTTCTACATCTCGGTGGCGAGGGATCTCTCTTTCAGAAAGAGATTTACCGAGATGGCATCAATCAGCCTGGGAGTTGCTCTGATATCCTTCGGTATCGGATACCTCATCCGTATCTTTCTGGGGATTGAGGTGTAGGGTGATGATACGCAGCATTGAGAATTCAATGGTACAAATAATAACAGAGCCTCTTGCCGGGAACGCATTTTCACACCTGCTGATCGAGGCCATTCATCTCACGCGCCCTCCTTCACCTCTCCTCAATGCTCTCTAGGATAAACGGCTGAGCTCGCTTGCTTTCTTCGCCCTGCGAATCTTCAAGGGATTCCTGACCGCGCTTCGACACGATATTCCGGTACCGGTGGATAGAGCCGATACCATTACCTGAAAAAGGGGCAGCCTGAGCTGCCCCTTTCCCATTACAGCATAAATAAGACTACCAGGTGACCTCAATTTCACGCTGAACCGACGTAGTCCTCCCCTTGCCGTCGGTAATCGACAGGGTAATGGTCTTGGTACCGGGGATGATGAAGATAGTACCAGTTGCAATCTTATTCGTTGTGCACCCCAGCGCACCGAGTTTCCAGCTTATTTGATCAGCCATGATCACATCATCTGCCCTGAAAAATGTAGGCCAGACAATTACCGGTGAAAAGAGGCGCGGTTTATTGGGAATGATGTGCATGGAGAGATCCGTTGGCGGTCCCTCAATCCAGGGATTGGGATTCTTCGGCACCGCTTCACGCGGAAGATCCGGCTTCGCTTCCTCGCCCTCCTTGAACTTTCTGCTCGGATTGGTGTTCACGCCGATGAGGTATCCCGCTGGCGAATCGAGGAGCCCCTGTATGATCCTGAGGTTCATCAGGGTTCGCCGATAGACCTGATCGGGCGTTATGCGATCGATGGTATCGAGCCTGCTGTGATAGTAGATATGCTTTGATATAATGAGCAGGTTGGAGAAGCCCGCATCACCGATGGGACCGCCGATATCGGCAACAAATGAATTGAGCGGATACTGAGCCCAGGGGCCCTTCGCAAGACCGAAAACAGCTTCGCGGGCGAGCGCGGTCAGCGCAAAGCTGGTCGTAAAGATGCCCGCCTTATCATCCATACCGGTCGGCAGGATAGTGCCCGTATCGTCTTTCTCCTCATATCCCCAGGAACCCGAGCCGTCGATGTCGAGGAAACAGGTTATCTTATCGTGGATGTCGGCATGCTTTTCAACGAAGGCAGCCTGCCCCATAGAGTCATTCTCGAACTCGTGGCCGAACATGGATACGAAGATGATATTTCGCTGCCGTTTCTCCTGCGGGATTTTCGCAAAATACTTCGCCATCTCGAGAATGCTCGCCTGAGAGCCCAGATTATCGATGGCACCGTCAAACCACGAGTCGTAGTGACCACCCACAACAACGTATTCATCAATACTTCCGTTTCCGGGGAGCTCACCTACCACGTTGACCGCCTTCGCCTGAGCGAGGCTATACGTGAGGGTAAGCCGCACCTTCGCGGTCCCCTGCTCCAATCGCTCTTTAAGCTTCACCCCGTCCGACTTCCCGATGCTGAAAACCGGTAGTGGAAAAAGCTCAGGTTTCTGGCCTTTCTGATCCTTTATCTTTCCACAGCTCCCGACAGGATTGCCGCTGGGCGAATCGATTCTCGTTTCGGCAACGATGATCGCCAGGGCGCCCTTGTCCTTTGCGCGCTCGAGCGCCTTGGTATACCGATAGGAGGCGATAAAATGGAGTATTCGCTTCATATCGATGAGGACAGCCTTCCCCTCGACATCGAGCCCTCTGAATTCGCCGCTCGTCCCGAAACCGGCATAGACGACCTCCAGTTCCAGATTATCTGCTTTCTCGCAGTGCCAGAGGGGAAAAGCCAGGAGCTTTTCATCCTTCTTCCCGTCGCCGCCGAGAAGGACGGCTTCGTATTTTTCCGGCCACCACCGATTGGGATAGAACTCCTCGAATCTCACCTTCTGGAGACCTGCTTTCTTGTATGCTGCAAGGAGATAGTCAGCCGCTTCCTTTCCTGCAGCATTCATCCGAATGCCGGCATCGAGCCCTTCAGCTTTGGTGGCAATGCGATACAGCGCCTGATGATGCGCACGGATCGATGCCGGCGTTATGCCGACAGCACTGGCATTCTCCGTAACATCGTCGACAGTGATGACCTTGATAACCGGTGCATCCTGAGCATAGGGAAACTGCAACATGCCGAAGAACAGTGCAAAACACAGACACATCGCCAACCTGAAAAAAATACGTTTCTTGAACATCCAATGCTTATTCTTGGATTCCATAAACACCTCACTCCTTAGTAATTATGTGATAGAAGATAGGTAAACCTGCATCAGGACAGTACTGTTCACTATCACGCATCATGCCCTGACAGTGTGGAAAAGGATAACGCAATAACTTCGATGCAACCTCTACGGTGACTCTATAAGCATAAAAGGCACGTTGCAAGAACTTTTTACCGCGAGCCTGAAAATGGAGGCTCCCGCGAGCACGTATATCGCTTGACAAGTTCTTCATTGTATCGAAACGTTCACTCAGAAGCTGAACGGAACCTGCACGATTCATCGAGAAAACACATATGACGAGGTGTGAACATGAAAGAACCGATTGGAGCAGTACACAGGGCTGTTGTTGATCTGGACATCGACGGGATCAAGGATGTTATTCAGAAATGCCTTGACGAGGGGATTCACCCTCTGGAGATAATCGAGGGGGGTATCAGCAGCGGACTTGCAGTGGTCGGTGAGAAGTTCCAGTCAGGGGAATATTATCTCTCGGAGCTGGTTCTCTCCGGCGAGGTTGTCAAGGATGGCATGACCCTTCTCGAAGATAAAATAGACAAGGCCGAAACAATGACAAAGGGCACGGTCATTCTGGCAACAGCAAAGGGAGATATTCATGACATCGGGAAAAACATTGTAGGAATGCTCCTCTCGGCCGGCGGATACAATATCATCGACCTGGGTGTGGACGTTCACGAGGATCAGATTGTCGAAAAGGTAAAAGATTCTTCCGCAGGAGGAATTGCTCTCTCGGTGCTGCTCACCACCATGATAGGGAGCATCAAGGATCTGGTCGACGCGCTCAAAGAGGCGGGACTTCGCGAGAAGGTTAAGATTGCCATTGGCGGCGCATGCACCTCACAGCAACTGGCAGACGATATGATGGTTGACGCCTACGGCGAGGATGCCGTCGAAGCGGTGAAGCTATTCGACCGCATGCTCGGATCAGCATAAGATATTTCTCATATCACTTCGCGAAGGCTCTCATTGCATCGCTCAGGCGGCGTGATGAAATCGCGTATCTCTCTGTCTTTCTTCGTCCGTTTACTTAACGGTGGATGAGAGATTCGCCAACACGCATTGTGCATTCATATCCTCCTCAAATAAATTACCACGCCCCACGCTTCCAGTGCTCTCGCAGCGTTGCGCCTTATAATTAATATTATTGACTATATCGCAATATTATACTACAATTATTGTTCACTTATCCGATGAAGCACCTTTGAATATACATCCGTAAGGAGGTCCTCGATGAAACGTAAAGTCCTCATAATAGTAATTATCATCATTGTTATCTTCGTTGCTCTCTTCCTGTTACGGCATTATGGTCCACTGGAATATGTGCATAACATCGATCCCGCCTGGAATGCAGGTCCGGTATTCCATATCCTGCCGACGGCGAATCACAATCGCATGCTCATCAAGGTCTCATTCAGTAAGGCTTTTTCAGAACCGCCCCGCCTGAATATAGAGGGGGTAGGGAGCTTTCCGGGAAAGATGACCGACACCCAGGGGTTTTTCTGGTACTTCGATGCGCCGAATTTAAATCCTGATACAACCTATCAGCTGGTGCTGCTGGATGCCGAGGGGAATAAGCTCTGTGATCCGTGGCCGCTTGCGACCTTCCCCGCACCGGAGGCCAACCCCAGGCACCTCCGGCTGCTGATATACACCGGCCTCGGGGGCCATGATGCGCACATCGAATGGTTCAAACTGGGTCCCCTCCCCCTTTCCACCAGGATAAAACTGTTGAACAAGGCTCTCTCCTTCAAGCCGGATGCCGTTATCTCCAGCGGCGATCACATCTACTTCGATCTGCTTTACGATAAATCCTCCCGCGTCATGGGAGCCTCTCCGCGGTCGAAATTCTACGTCGGCGAATTCGATCGCACGAAACCGGCGCTGGGTACTGAAAATGAGGAGGTCCTGAAAAAGGCAGCGAGCCCGCAGTTAGCCTATCTGTACGGAACAGCATGCCGCTCAGTGCCCACCTTCTTCATCATGGACGATCACGACTATTTCGAGAACGATATCGCCGAGAAGGAGGAACAGGGCTTCTACCTCAAACTCCTTCTTCTGGGATGGCGCTCGCCATTCTATAAGGGCGGTGTTTCATTCCCACCCGATGAGTTCATGCTCGATCTGGGTCGCTCCTCACAGAAGCTCTATCTGCCGGAATTTCTTCCCGACAAAAACCGGCCGCAGACTCTGCCGGCTACCGGTGAACCGGATCGTCCGAAAGGGGTTTCAGAGTGCTATGGAACTCTCCGATATGGGAAGCTCTTCGAGGGATTATTATACGAGAGCCGGCGATTCGTCACTCTGACCGGGAAGGATGCCGTTTTCACCCATCGCGCCGCAGAGGAATGGCTTGTCGATAGGATGCGCGCCGAAGAGACCGTTCACCTGTTCCATCTTCCGGGGGTCATATACGGGTGGAGTGCCGGGAAGTGGATGGAGTGGTATCCCGATATACGCGGTGAAGACGGAAAGCTCACCACGGCAGAGCCGAAGTACATGTGGCAGGAGGGATGGTTTCTGCAGCATAATCGAATAGTAAAAGCAGCATCCGAGATGAAGAAATGTCTTCCCGTCTTCATCTGCGGTGACATTCACAATCAGGCCGAAGGGAGAATGCTCAAGAGCGGCGACCTCGATCTCAGCGATAATCCCGTAATCGTCGTTGCGTCCGGCTCGGTCGGTACCGGCCCGCGCGCATTCCCATCAGCCTTTCGCGGCATGGTTTCCGAGCCGCCAACAGAACTCGTCGTCGAGGAGGGATTGAAGCCCGTCGAAAAGAATGGCTTCGTCATCGTCGATTTCACTCCCGAAAAGGTGATCATCAACTTCTACGCCTGGCGACCGCCGGAGCCGATAGAGGCAATCGATACCCTGCAGCCCTATCATCGATTGGAGCTGAAGATTAAGAAGAGATAGTGACGATACATTCATAGACCGGAACGAATCTATTGCTCCGGGAGGTAATCTTCTCTGAGGGGTGAGAACACCTCAACGGCAACGGCATCCTCGATAACCTCGGCGCCGTGCTCCACCTCACCGGGGATAGACCAGCTGTCCCCCGGACCCGCGGGGAAGGTCTCATCACCGATAGTCAGGTTAAGCCGGCCGGAGACCAGATACCCCGTCTGCTCATGCGGATGGCGATGCTTCGGGAGCACCCTCCCCTTCTCCAATCTGAACTCTGCGAGGAGGGTGTTTGTACCGTATACGAGGGTTTTCATCAGTATCCCTTCCAGAGCTTCTTTGTATCCGGAACCATCCCTTTTGTAAAACATAATCTCCCCTCCATCACATTGATATAATAGCGATAGTACTGGATGATCCCACACAGTATTCTCTGAAAAGGTTAAAAAATCAATTAATATAGGAAATAACCATTGATTCTATTTATTATCGGTTCTCCCGGGCGTCATCGACTCCGATGACATCTCAAGCGCGCTGAAGATGATGCTGGAAAAATTGGAAACCGAACCTTCTGGCATCCTTTAATTCGACGAATAACCGCTTCTCGCATCCCTCAGCTTCCATGCCGCAAGTATACACAGTGCAATTACAATCTGCACGAGGGTACGGAAGTATTTTGCATCATCAGGCATATCGATAAATTCGCCGAAGAAATTTATAAAAAAGTGGAAAACGACACCGGAGAGTATGCTCCGGCGGGTATTGTGGTAGACCCAGTCCATCATTATACTCGCCGGATAAAACTGTATCATAAAATCCAGAAGGAGCCAGGGTGAATGCTGCATAAGACCATGCTGATATGTTCCCCCTATCAAAAAGAGCGGCAGATGCCACATCATCCAGAAGAATCCCAGAATTAAACTGGCATTGACCCAGTTGTATTTTTTTTCAAGATGGTCAAGAGCGAATCCTCGCCAGCCGATCTCTTCCGGAAGAGGACCAAAGAAGAGCATGAAGAGGGCAAAGGGCAGAATTGAAAACGGATTGGAAAGAAATTTATTCATCGTTGCAAGTTCAGGCGTTCTCCCGGTGAGGTGACGGTATAGTATTAGAGCCACGACGGAGCAGACAGGAATAATCAGAATCATAATCAACCACCAGAGGAACGGTATCTGTTTAACATTTATAATCCGGCGGCAGAAGTCCCTCCAGTATCCCCGGTCCGGCTTCATTCTTGCCAAAATAATACCCGTTGTCGACGGCGCTATCCCACCGAGAGCCAAACAGATCATGGCGACAGGATTATCTATTCCCATTCCCAGGATGATGGGAATCATCCACACTCCCCACGACCATGCGAATGTAATTATGAAAAACCTGAAATGTTCACTCCGTCCCTCTTCCATCGCAAATAACCTAACCGTATAAACTCTATTCAACGTGATGCATCGTCAGAAGGCTTCCTTGACCAGAAGGTATGCATTAATTGCCCCTTCTTCACTTGTTCCCACATCAAGCCGTACGGCGATATGCTGCTCACTGTCGACGATAAAACGCAGCCCGCCGCCCCATGCAGTATGGATGTCTCCGGCATTGAAATCGTCAATGACGGGCTGAACCTCTCCCATGCTGCCGAATACGACGCCGGCAAATCGCCAGTAGAGGGGGAACCGATATTCGGTCTGTGCTTCGATACTGCACCTGTCGAGGTACCGGTTCTGGAGCATTCCCCGCATGATAATGTTCCCGCCAAGCCCACCCATAGCCTGAAAGGGCACGGCTCCCGATGATAGTTCAGAAACAGCCTGAATGGCCAGCACGTGATCGCCATGAATGCCGAAAAACAACCGTACATCCATTTCTGACCAGAAAAAATCGTATTCACTTCCTATCTCATTGCGATTTGCAGAACCTTTCACGGAAATATAGAAACCCCTTTTCGTGTAAAAGATACTGTCCCTTTTATCTATCTGCAGACATATTCCTACTCCTGCCACATCCGTGCCGTCGTCACCCCGTATACTCCCTGCTGCGAGGAGTCCCTCTTCCTCGACTTTTTCCAGTCTGCTATATTTGAAATGCACCAATGGACCTATATATACATCAGATATAACTCGCAGGAGAAAGCTGGTGTCAGTCCACACTTCACGGGGAGTATACTCCTCCTCTTCATTATCCCCGGTATCCGGCCCCACGCCCCAGAAGGAGCTTGGGAATCGGCTTGCCTCAAGCTGTGCTGAAAGCTTAAACAGGCCCCTCTTAAAAAATATTTCCGGCATTATCCCCACCGAAACCTGGTTTCTCAGCGTATAGGTCCCATAGACGGATATCTCATCAGGTTTATCCACACCGTCTTCATCGTTGAGAAAGTAGGTTACAATATACGCTCCCGCCCCCCAGCTTGTATCAGGCGTATAAAAGGGAGCTCCCATAGGAACAATACCCCATGTATCCTTTTTTTCTGCATCCTTCCCTGATG
This sequence comes from uncultured Leptospirales bacterium, assembly GCA_964652955.1. Lineage (GTDB taxonomy): Bacteria > Spirochaetota > UBA4802 > UBA4802 > JAKQUI01 > CAZZCF01. Next base: position 2,878 of record CAZZCF010000093.1, on the reverse strand, counting down.
CAGGTGCGAGAGTGCACATGAAAGTGAATGTGACTATTATGATCGTTTTCCAGTAACGCATAGTTATTCCCGAATATTTTTTCATGAATCACACGGATGTTGATTACCCTAACTAAACAGATAGAATCGATAAGAGCTCGCAAAATGTCCTATCAATAAAGGAGGGTGATAATCGAAGAAGTAACTCATCGCTGGTGGCACATACTGAAGACACGAGCAGATTCAGAAACGCACATATTATCATTATCCCCGAAGCGACTTCATATACTCACCGAAATTCAATTATCATTCCTGCTGTACTGTACAATTCTCCCCTGTCGTTTCACCTGTGTAAAGAGATTAGCCGGTGGTTTCAGTCGACCTTCTATTGCGAGTACTCCCGTGGATTTTAAAAGACGATGCATTTGGGGCCATATCTTATCAACACCGCCAACCGCCCGTGCAACACCGAATAAGTAGATACAATCAAAGGATTGCTCCGGGAAATCCGTATGGGCGGCGTTTGCAACTATCGTCTTTACATTGGTGGCGTTACTCTCTTCCACTTTTTTCCGCACATGCTCGACAGCCACAGGATTCACATCGATGGAGGTGACGCTTCCCTGATCACCCACAATACGTGAAGCAGGAAGGGTAAAAAATCCGGGGCCGCATCCTACCTCAAGAACCTTCTGCCCCGATTGCAGCCCGGCGGCATTCAACGCCTTGAATGGATCTCTGAACAGCGTATACATCGTTTCATGAATGAAGGACATCATTTTAAAATTCATCTTCTCAGCGAAAGCCATGGATTCCCCCTGATAATAAATTACAGTAACGTACTGGAGTCTTGATCCCTTTTTCGTCTCCCATAATCAAGCGTTTTATGCAATTTTTTTCCGAACAGGAGCAAGACGGGGGTGATAGATCTCGACGAGACAAAGAAGACGATGAAACAATTTGAGATTCTCGATGCATGAGGAGAATCGCGACAGTATTCAATATCCCGGTTCTCCATAAATCGGTTATATGGATTACTTATCTTATAAACACAAAAAAAAGATAGACCTGTAATTCCTAATCGCTTCGGAAAATACTGAAAATACTGCTCACCATTCGCGAAACGATACTCGTCACAAAGCTGATAATAAAGCCGAACATTGCCATCCTGCCGGCGCTTTTCAGCACTGATTTTGCCATCCCTTCCTGCTGCATTGCGGGCTGATCCGTCCCGGCCGGGGCGCTCTGACTCCTCAAATAGACCTGCTTCTGTTCGGGAGTGAGCTTATTCCAGGTCTCCTCCGTGAAACCCTGCGGTATTCCACTATTTTGAGCATCGATGTTATTTGACATAATTTTTCTCCTTTATAAAGCTGCTAATAGGATTGCCGCATACAAAATGCATGCACTGTATGTTACCCCCAATAACTTTAAAGAGTGTATATCTTTTTATGAACATTTATTACTACGGCTCCCCGTGCCGTCATGCACGACCCATTTAACTTATTGCCAAAAAACTCAGTGGCCCCTCCATGCTCTTTGAAGAAAAAATGCATTCCCCGGTGCGATATCACGGGATGTTCCCCGGAGGCAAGCTCAGAGTAGCTCGCCTCCGGGGCCCTACCCGAACAGGCGGACGGAATAACCGAAATTATTTCACCACGTCACAGTTGACTTTTTTGTGTCTCTGTGGCGAGCTATTGGAGCAATAGAGTGGACCATATTTGGCTCCATCGAACTTCTTCCCGCAAGAAGCCCTCGGCTCATAATAGCAATTGCCGTCTTTGCTCTTATAGATGATACTGATAATTTTATACGTATATTTATAATCGGGTCTTCCCCAGTCGTCTTTACTGATACGCCAGTCCAGCTCCGGTCCTCCTTCAGTTATATGAACCTTCATTACCTTCTGGCACCTTGAAAACGCCTGCTTATACAACGTGCTAATTCTCGCCTTGGTAAGCTCCCGTTCATAGAATTTTCCTTCCGGATCATTGAACACCTTGGGCAGCACGTCCGGATCATCAGATTTGCTGTCGGACACCTTACTGATATCACTGAGGCTGACCCTGTCCCTGGCCTTCTTTATCATGCTACATCCGAATAGGGCCGAGACAAAAACAATAACGACAAACAAAATAAGATACTTTTTCATTATTTTTACTCTCCTCCACTCTTTTTTTTACTCTTTAACAGCCTAAACCCGTATCTCCGTCACGCCTTGTGCCACAGGGGAGAAGTTCCGCCACGGTTTACGATGTACCCTTCCCCCTGCGGCGATGCATACTACTCGTGGGAATATACACAATGCGGTTCATTTGCACATCCCCCGAAAGTGGTAGTTTTTAAAAAAATGTGATTTTTTTATCGGCAAGCACGGTTTTGCGATTAGGAATGTCGGAATTTTGTTATTAAAAATTGCGCCCGTCAACATACACAAGTAAGCCATTGTAATGATATTAAGGGACTTCTAAAACTATTATTATGTCCCCTTGGCCAGCTTTTTTTCGCACGTACTGTGCGCACTTGCATGCACAACGTCATGTCGCTGTGTGCACAATGCATAAAACCAGTATTTGCAATCAGGTAATCAATGTAAATACTGGTTTTTAGAGGTACCCATAAAAGAATATGCACCCGCCTGAGGCGGGGGAGAGCGCGAAGCTTTCGTTACTATATTAAATAATTTACCCTCCCCACGCCGGGGAGTGTCGACGAACGATACGTCATCGGGGCCCCTCGATCGCTCTCGGGGTAAACTCCGCGAGGAATCCACCGCTCCTCGACTTTATGATGACCCTCAAGCAAATTTACATTTGCGTGTACGATAGATGGTTATATGATAAGACAGAGCTCTCAAAAAATAGATGGTCGTTGTCATCGCTGGGCACCTGCAGGT
>CAZZCF010000092.1:0-17660 GCA_964652955.1 uncultured Leptospirales bacterium | reverse complement strand
ATTTTTTCTTCCAAAAGTCTTTGTTTTTCTTCCTCACGTTGAATCGCTCTGATAAGAGGAATGCTATTAATTTTGACATGTTTATAGCGATAGCGGAGATACTGGAGGACGTTATCATTGATCCCGAAATACGTGCCATTATCCTCAAAGGCGAGGGGAAGATATTTTCTTCCGGAATCGACATCAACTCACTGCTGATGCTCGTCGACCGGTACAGCCCGGAACACGCATCGGGAGGGGCCCCCATCAGGGCCGATATTATCAGGTATCAGCGGTTCTTCACCCGCCTGCAGGATATTGAGATACCGGTCATCTGCGCCATGCACAGCATGGCGCTGGGAGTGGCCGTGGAGCTCGCGCTCGCCTGCGACATCAGGCTGATGAGCGATGACTGCCGATGGGGGTTGCCGGAGGGACGCTTCGGCGTGATCCCCGATATGGGTGGCATTGCACGACTCTCACGCCTGATCGGATCGTCGAGAACAATGGAGGTTCTCTCGACCGGCAATCTCTACACGGCGGAACAGGCGTTGGACTGGGGCCTTGCGAGTTACCTGTTTCCGAAAGAAAAGCTCTTTGAGGAAGCAGAGAAACTCGCTCGGGACATTGCACAATCGGGCCCCCTTGCCGTCGGCGCGATTAAGAAAGTTGTCACCAAAGGTGCGGACATGGATCTCATGACACAGCTCGACATGGAAGCGAACTTCCAGAGCATGCTCCTGAAGTCAGAGGATTTCATGGAAGGGATTCAGTCGACAATGAAAAAGCGTGCACCCCGCTGGAAGAGAAAATAAGAAGAGGAGGAGAATACAATTATGAATACTACTAAGGTTCTGGCCGTAAACTCATCGCCCAACCGGGAGAAGGGAAACACCGCATCGATACTGAACCCCTTCATGGACGGCATGAGCAAAGCAGGGGCAGAGGTTGAAGTCCTCTACCCCCGGTCGATGAAGATAGGCTTCTGTCTCGGCTGTCTCAAGTGCTGGACGGAGACGCCGGGAAAATGTGTTATCAAGGACGATATGGCGGACGTGCTCCCGAAAGTACGAGAAGCGGATATCATCATTCTCGCCACTCCGCTCTACTGGGACGGGATGAGCGGCCTCATGAAGAATTTTCTGGACCGGCTGACGCCCATCGGGCAGCCCTTTATCGAGATACGGGACGATCGATCGCGGCATCCCGTTCGAGACGGGTACGGCCACGGTAAAATAGTACTGGTCTCAACCTGCGGATACTTCGAAATCGAAAACTTCGAGCCGCTGCTGACCCACATACAGGCCATAGCGATCAACACAGAGAGGAAGTTCGCCGGCGCGCTTCTCCGCCCGAACGCGATGTTGCTGAAGCCGTTGATGAAAATGGGAACGAGCTTCGACGATATTTTCGATGCAGCCCGGGAGGCCGGTCAACAGCTGATCGAAAAAGGGGAGATGTCGCCGGAGACCCTGAACGTCATCAGCCGCGATATCATCTCCAGAGATATGTTCATGCAGGGTGCCAACGATTACTTCTCGAAGGTTCTGGAGAAATTAGATAGCACGGCGTCATAGCCGGGGATTGAGCGTCCTGACAATCACGCACCGCAAGTGAGCGGGGAAGGAATATACCGTTGAGAGAGGGACGGCACTCTGACTGAAGATTCCCCTCCACCATCAATGAGCCGATGTCCTTGCAGCATGGCAGAAAGTCTTGACACGCTGCTCCACCCATCTATTGTTGGCTGAACAGCACAACGCGCTTCATCAACGCTGGCTGTATACCATGAAACTGATCAACTTCATCATCTTCTTCAGCATCTTCCTCACCATCTATTTTTCGGTGAATTTTTACATCTTCATCAGGGGATGGCAGGTTATTCCGAAAGAATCGTCTTTGCGAACAGTCTATCTCGTTCTTTTCATCTTCGTTTCCGCCTCCTACATCTTCGGCAGGTTCCTGGAGCGGCTCTCCATATGCAGTGCGAGCGATGTCTGTATCTGGATCGGCTCTTTCTGGCTCGGGCTGATGCTCTATCTCTTCCTCGCCGTGCTCCTCCTGGATATTGTTAGGGCGGTCAACCACTTCCTCCCCTTCCTGCCGGCGGTACTGACCGAAAACTATCAGCAAACAAAATTGATTGCCTTCATCGCTATTCTCGTAATGGCATCGGGCATTGTTCTCGCGGGTCATCTCAATTCCCTCAATCCACGCATCAGGGAATTGAACATCGAGATCGACAAAAAAGCCGCTCAACCGCTGAATATCGTTCTGGTGACCGACATACACCTGGGAACGCTCATCAGCAACTCCCGGCTGAATCGGATGGTCCAGGAGATAAATCGCATCCATCCCGATATTGTCCTTCTCGGCGGCGATATTGTCGATGAGGATCTCGAGCCGGTCATTGAAAAGAATCTCGGCGAGACTCTCAAGGCAATCGGGTCGAAATACGGAACCTTTGCGATAACCGGTAATCACGAATACATCGGCGGCGTCGAGGCCGCCTATCGGTATCTTGAGGATCACAACATAACGGTTTTACGTGACAGGGCACTTAAAATCGGGGGCTTCTACCTCGCGGGAAGGGAGGATCGCTCCATACACGGATTTACCGGGAAACGGCGCAAGCCGCTCGACAGGATACTGGAAGGAGTCGATAAGCGGTATCCCCTTATCCTCATGGATCATCAGCCCTTCGGTCTGCGCGAGGCCGCTGCAAACGGCGTCGATCTACAGCTCTCCGGCCACACCCATCACGGGCAGCTCTGGCCCTTTAATTACATCACAAGCATGATATATGAGCTGAGCTGGGGATACAAGCGGATAGGGAAAAGCCACTTCTACGTGTCATGCGGCTTCGGCACCTGGGGGCCGCCTGTTCGTACGGGAAGTCGGCCTGAGATTGTGAAGATCACCCTCACCTTTACGGGAAGATCGGTTGTACGAAAGTAATCCCGTTCAGCTCTCACCGATGGTATCTGATATCGATGCGCACTTTCTTACGCGAATATCATCGATAAAAACCATCATCTCATCGCCCTCCGCCCAATGAGACTTCTCAATTGTCTCATCAATCCGGATCCGATCATCCTGTCGGCAACGCCGATAATACCCCGAACAAGTTCAATCACATCTCCGGTGCCAGCCCAGTACTGTTCAATCAACTCGGCATTCCCGCTTATCATACGGTTGAGCACATAGGCCGACAGGACGATGTCGTCCAGAAATCCGAGAGCGCCGCTTATGGCTTCCGGCATGAGATCGAGGGGGCATAGAAAATAGGCGATCGCAAAGCTGATCCATGCCTTATCCTCAATTGAAACTCTCCGGTCGATGATCAGTCGAACGAGGAGGTGGAAGAGATCGGGCGCCGCCAGCAGATATTCAGCAAATCGATACTCCTTTCCACCGGCCTCAAGCCATGTGCTGATGCGACTTCTCAACCGCTGATAGAAATCATTATGCGTATCACTTATTTCACTCATATGCCCTACACCGCACTCCTCTCTGAACAACCATTTCAAGTAACTCCCCGAATCGAATATTCCGTCAGGAATGCCCGATATTAAAAAATATAGATGACGCTCACGAAAGCGCCGTATATGATGTCGTTGATCCATCCGGCATAACACTTCACCGCTTCTTCCGCATATCGTACTGCTCGGCCCTGCTCTTCTTCTGCATGTGGAGGAAGGAATCCCCGCTCATGTTCCCCTCCTTCTCAGCGCGCTCGAGGCTCTGCTGATATTCCAGAATATTCAGGGCCTGCTTTTTCATCTCCTTTGAGCGATACTTCACGAGGCCGGATCTCATCCGATCGAGATTGTCGTTAATCACCTTCTTTGCATCATCGATCTCTCCCCGATCGACCAGGTCAATCGCCTTCTCCATCATCGCCGAAGAGATATGTATCTCTGCATCTTTCGTGACCACTGAATTCACATTCTTTGCGATAAGGGTGGGACTTTCCGTATAGGAAATGCTCACCGAGCGCTCGTCCCGCACCCTCCCCTTCTCGGAGATGGCATCATCATAGGAAAACTGCACCCAGGCGAGGCGGAGGGAACCCGCTCGCCGCTTCGGCGGCTTCAGCCTGATAAGGGCAAGCTTCTTCTCCTCGGAAACGAGATCACCCAGCTTTATGACGACTCCCTCACCAATCGTATCAAAATTATATCCATACACATGCTCAACAGAAGCCCCGCTGCGCGGGATCACCTGAATGGTGCAGTTCTGTGCAACAACAGCGAGGAGACCTTCGAGCTCCCGGGAGAATATCTCGGGGATCTTGTCAGATTGATCAATATAGTAGTAATTCGCGCTCCCGTATTCGGCAATTCCGGTGAGAAGCTTCTCATTGAAGTACTTCCCCACCCCAAAGGCAGAGATGGTGATACCCTCCTGTGTCCGCTGTCCCGCCATCTTTTGAATCTGCCGTGGTTCCGTAATCCCCACATTGGCGAGCCCATCCGATATGAGCAGCACACGGTTCACCTGGCCCGAACGATACTTCTTCTTTACCTGATTGAATCCCTCCAGCATGCCACCGCTCAGATTGGTGCTGCCGCCGGGTTCAACCGCTTTGATGAGCGCGACAATTTTCTCCTTCTCCACCGCCGCAGTGGGGGGAACAATAACATCGACGTTATCGTCGTAGACAACGACGGAAACGATGTCTTTCTTGGTAAGATTCCTCACGATGAACTCTATCGCCCTCTTCGCATAGGCAAGCTTATCCTCATTGGACATTGAACCGCTGCGGTCGAGAACAATCGATATATTCAGGGGAAGGCGCTCCTTCTTCCGTTTCACCTCCTTGGCATAGAATCCGACCCGCAGGAAAAAGGGGTCCTCTGAATTTGCTTTGCAATACGTATTCTGCGATAAGAGCTCCATCTCAACAAGCTCCCCGGCAATCCGGGGCGGTATTGCGGGCTCGATATCCTTCGAGAAGACTATTTTCTTTCCCGTCACCTTCTCGACGATCTTCTCAGAGAGGAGATCGACGGCATCGATGATCTCATCCATGTCCCTGCATCGCCGCTTATCGGCAATGAGTATCCTGCCGGTGCCCACATCGGTGAGCCGTACATCTATTCGCAGCTGCGTGCCCGCTTTAATAATCGTTCCGGAGAGGAGCTGCTTTGCCGCCAGGAGCTTTCCGATCTTTTTTTCATTCCCCTCGGTGACTCCTGCCATGATGAGGCCTGCTTCTTTCAGTATCTTCTTAACGCGGTCACGCTCAAGGACCGTTATTTCCGCTGCCTGTGCGAGATTGGTGGCGAATATCTCGGGAACGGCAATCTGAAGGTACTTATAGGCGGCCGAACCCGTTGCTTCCCTGAAATCGAGCACGGCGATGACGTACCTGGGCTTCGAATTAATATGCGATATGCTCATTGCCGTAATGAGCATAACCGCAAGCAGGGAGATTTTCCTTTTCATTGTATCACTCCTGAAAGGCGATTAGGACAGGAACGTATCAGCGGCACCTGCCGAATGCGCACTGATCGTTCGTTCCTGTTACTATACGAGCGCTCTATAAATTATCAACAACTAAATATAAGATATTCCTGTGTTTTAGACAAAAAAGCTGAAAAAAAGTTGACGAAAAATTTTTCTACCCATTTAATAAAGTGTGTTCAAAAAATGGAGATACACCATCATTCCTGCACTGGAATCCCGCTATGACTAAAACCGAAAAAGAGCACTACGATGCCGTTATTGTTGGCTCGGGGCCCGGCGGCGCAACCGTTGCACGTGAGCTGAGCAGAAGAAAGAAGAGGGTGCTCATCCTCGAATGGGGAAGCGATGAGCCCATCAGGGGCACAACCTGGCAGACGCTTAAAATGGCAACGTTGCCGGGGAAAAACGCCCTCATTACCAATGGTGGGCTTCTCATGATACGTGGAACCACTCTCGGCGGCAGCTCCACCTTCTATTATGCCACGGTTTTCGATCCTCCCTTTGCCATGCTCAAATCCCACGGCATCGATATAACCGATGAGATCAGAGAAGCGAGAAAAGAGCTCCCCACCGATCCCCTGCGCGATGAGCTCGTCGGTCCCCTGTCAACGCGAATCATGGAGAGCGCCTGCGATCTCGGTTATCAATGGGAGAAAATGCCGAAGTTCATCTTTCAGGACAAGTGCCGCATCAACTGCGACAAGTGCACGCTGGGCTGTCCCTACGAGGCGAAGTGGACAGCACGCAATTACGTGGCAGAGGCGCTCGCTGGCGGCGCCCGATTGCTTCCCCGGGCACGGGCGACAAAGGTGATCGTCGAGAAGGGAAAAGCCATTGGCGTGGAGTACCGGCACGGGGGGAAGCAGCATCAGATCCTTGCACCGCAGATAATCGTCTCGGCCGGGGGCATCGGCACGCCGGTTCTCCTCAGAGCAAGCGGCATCGCCAATGCCGGCTCCGATCTCTTCTACGATCCGCTGATAATGGTCATGGGAACCGTCAGTGACATCAAGACCGGCGGAGAGATTCCCATGTCGGCGGGGATGCACCTGGAAGACGAGGGAATTATGATGACCGATCTCACCATTCCCCGAATCCTGTATTCGGCCTTCACCGCGGAGGTGATGCGCTTCGACAGGCTTCTCGCCCACTCCCGAACGCTGTCGATCATGATCAAAATAAGGGACCGTCTCGGCGGCCGCATCACCGACAGGGGCGGGCTGAGAAAGGGACTCTCGGCAGACGACCGGAAGAAGCTCGCACGGGGAGAAGAGATTGCGCGGAAGATCCTCAAGAATGCAAACGCCACGCACATTTTTAAGTCCTGGTATATCGCGGCGCATCCCGGCGGGACCGCAAAAATTGACGATGTAATCGACCGCAATCTCAAAACCGAATACGACAACCTCTACGTCTGCGACTGCTCGGTGATCCCTGAGGAATGCGGTGTTCCCCCCACCCTGACCATCGTCTCCTTGGGGAAGCGGCTGGCGAAACATCTCGCCGGGGAAACAGAGAAACCCGCCAGAAAAAAAACAAAAAAATCGAGCGTCTCGTAATAATCGGCGAAAAAGGTCATCGGCCGACTCTCCTGCATATCGAGTCTGGCACGCCTCTATCCTGTAGAGCACATAAAAAAACAGGACAGGATAACAGGATTATATTATTTTATTCCCCTTTACCCAGATCATTTTCTAAAATATAAATTATCAACTCAACTGAAATTATTCTCAGATACGGTATCACATATAATAGAACATAAAACATATCCATCCGTATCATCCTGTAATCCTGTCTAAATCTTCTATAATTAGAGCAAAAAAAGTGAGCTTAATTCGTAAGATGAGAAGACAACGAGAACGGGTTCCGATGCCTTTATTTCCTCCCCTTCACGTATCGTGCAAAGTCCGCAAAGGCTTCACGGGTAGTATATTTGAACGTATAGCTCAGTGTCTTCTTGATCTTGTCGTTGCTCGCAATCCAGGGAAAGCGCATCATATTCATGGCAGGGCTCGGAAATTCAGTTAAGAATTTCAGTCGTAAAAACCAGGCAATATTGTTCAGCGGATAGATGAGAGCGGGAGGCAGCTTGAGTTGCCAGTTGCCGAGCATCCGAATCATCTCGTCGAAGGTCATTGTTCCGTCGGCGGCGATATTGTACTCACCATCCTTCCCCTCCCGGAGGAGCAGATAGATGATCTCGACGAGATCGTCCTCGTGAACATATTGAAAGGGCTTAGCGTCTCCGGGGAGCATGACGATTCTCTTGAGAAGATGCCGCGAGAGGGGATTATCGAAGCCGGGCCCCACGACAAAACAGGGGCGAACCACCGTAAGGCGGATCTCGGGGTGTGCCTTTCTGAAATCCCGGCAGAGGAACTCCAGCTCCTTCTTGTTCCTGGCATAAGTAAAATCATCATTCCCCCTGAGGGGACTCTCCTCGGTGAGGACTGGTGGATTATCCGGGTGGAAGCCGTAGGCGGTGGTCGATGAGCACTGCACCAGATGTCGGACACCGCTTTTCGTGCAGGCGTCAAGGAAGTTCTTTGTGCCGTTGATATTCACATCCTCCATGTAGCGCTTGCTGTGCAGGGGGGGCAATATATAGGCTGTGTGAATGGCCCAGTCAACATTCCTTCCCGAAAGCAGCGGGTACATGTCGTCTCTGACATCATGCTCGATGAACTCCATCTTCGCCGGGATGCGTTGCGGGGGTTTGATGTCGATGCCGATGATATGCTGCACATCATCCTTCCCATTCAAAAAAGAAGCCATCTTCTGGCCGAAATAGCCGGAAGCTCCGGTGATAAAGACCTTTTTCGATGGGGAATCCTTTTTTTTCATTATCAGATTCTCTTCCTTAAAGATTTATTACCGATAACTATCGGCTTTTAACTCTTATTTCCTGTACATATGTGATATATCTGTTCAATTTATCCTTTTTTATCACAATAACAACCTGCGTATATCTTCAGAATATTTATCCGCCTTAAAATTTTAAAAAATGAGCATCAGCACCTTTATCAATAGCACTTCTCGCCCGGCTTCACATCGCCGAACCAGCGCTCAAACCGCTCATTATAGAAGAGCCAGATAATCGCATTCCCGAATCTCCAGGGTGTTATATCGAAAGCCTTCTGCGGGCAGACCACCTGGCAGCGGTAGCAGCGTATGCAGTTATCCCCCAGTAACGGCAAGGGCAGCATGCTGATATTCTCCGTGGGGCACTCCGCTACGCAGCGCTCACAGCCATTGCAGAGCTCTGGATCGAGCTTCGGCTTCGGCAGGAGGAGGCGAATGAGCGAATCACGATTTATCATCGCGGCAAAATCGTAAAAACCGAATCCCTGTTTCAAAGCGTCCCTTCGGCTCCCGGGAAGCGGCCCCGAACGGCTCTCAGAAACATGCTCGGACAGTGATCGCGCAAACTCTCTGGCCAGATTCAGATCGCTGGCATCAGGCCGCCCGGGAAATCGGCCGAGAATAGTGGGCGCAGGGTGAAAACACTCGCCCCGTGCGAGAAATCCTCCCACCACATCGGCTCCCCTCTCGCTAAGGAGGCGGGTCATGTTGTAGAGCACCCTCCCCGTCCCGCCGCCCGAGGTGGCGAAGACAAAGGCACGATTTTCGAGCTTCGGTAAGGATCGCAGAAAATTCCTGACCGGCGTCGGCGCCTGGCTTGCAAAGCAGGGCGCTCCAATGCCGAGGAGATCGCAGCTCGACGCATCATCCGGTTTCGCCTCTCGAAGGAGTATCTGCTCAACAGTATGCCCCTTCTCGAGAAAGACACTGCCCATCGCCTCTGCAACCTTCTTCGTGTTGCCTGACTGGGAAAAGTATATTACTGTTATCTTCATTATGTGCCTCTCTTAAAAATCAGCTTCAGGTGCTTCTCCGCGCGACGCATGAATACCATACCCGGCATAAGCTGTTCTTTAAATACTGTTCATGCATCCAGCTCCCCTGTACATTCATCCATGCGGGAAAATCTTTATGGGACAGCATGAAGCAGAATGGCCGCAGACAGATAAAGGATAAATCACCCCAACCGGCTGTCGCTATGTTCCACAGTCCCACGGGTCGAAACAGCGTAAAAAATCAGCACGGTCCCGCTGCGGCCCACGGCTCATGCAGCAGATTTTCGCACTCGCATAAGAAACTCGATGAAGAGTATGGCAAAGACGAGATCAACGAAGACGATACCCACCACTATCCATCCGATATCCCCGCGTAGCGCATAGTAGAGCGGAATCAGGAAAACCAGAACTTTCCCTATGGCACCCATCCTGACAATCTCCACCCTGGAAAGATCCTTCGATACCCAGTAATAGCCGATGCCGAATACGAAGGCCAGGGCGAGAAAGAGCTGCAGCCAGACTGGAAATACCGGAACCTTCTCGCCGAGAATTGTGAAAATTGTTTCGTACAAGAAGAAAAAGGGAACCGTCGCTCCCCAGTTCCAGAGCGCCCCGATGAAGAAGAGCTTTTTATAATAACCTTCCTTTTCCATGGACGATACTCCTTTTTGTAATGAAATATACGCGAATACAGTTGTGCTTTATACTCCTGTACGCCATTGCACTCCGATAATTGAAATTCAAAACTCAATAGGTATCGGTCCCCTTCCTGCTCTGCAGAGAATAGTAGCTCACAAAATCGGTAAATCGCTTCGGCACTAACCGTACAAAGAAGAGGTGCATGAACTTCGGGAAGAAGCCGGGAACGTAGAGGAACTTCCCTTTCACGAACTTGCCGATGGCCTTTCTCGCGACCCACCGGGGCGTTTTCAGCCCCGAAATGATATACCAGCGCACCTTCCGTGGAAATCCCTTCACCCTGAGAATGGACGTATCGGTATAGGGGGGGTTGAGGGTGCAAACCGTAACTTTGGTTCCCGTGAGCTCCTTCCTGACACCCTGTGCGAGGCTCTGAATGGCGGCCTTGCTGGCGCCGTACACCGTGTGAAAGGGTGTCGGCTGAAAAGCTGCCACGCTCGAGGTGACGAAGACGACTCCCTCATCCCGCTTGACCATATCAGGAATGAAGAGATGCATGAGACGCATTGTTGCAATGAGATTGACCTGGATAATCCTCCACTGCGACACCCAGTCGATCTCCCAGAACTTCCCGTAGGCTATGGTGCCGGCATTAGAAACCAGGGCGAAAATGTCACCGGCATCTTTTTTCACCTGCCGGTAGAGCTTTTCGGCTCCTTTCTCCTCAGCGAGATCGACGGGGAAAACCCAGCTTTTAACGCCATAGTTCCTTTTCACCTCCTTAGCGAGCTCTTCGAGGAGCTTCTTCTCCGAAGGGAGCGCGCTCAGGACGAGGTGGGCTCCTCGACGGGCGAATTCCACCGCCAGCGCACGGCCGATCCCTGTTGATGCACCGGTAATGAGAACTTTCTTCTCCCTGAAATCGTATTTCATCATAAACACCTCGAATAATAGAATAGTGTGAACAGACCTCGGAAGATATTCCCTTCAGTTGCCCTGCTGATTATACAGCAATTATTATTGTGACGGTTTTCCGTGAGGAGAAGCAGTGCTGTAAGCGGCTGTCGGTGACAGTACACCATGTCATCGTTACAGGAATGAAGGGGCATGATGCAGCACCGCACTGCTAATTACTCCTCCAAACCGGGCGAACCATATATCACTTTCCCCCCTCTGCAGAGAGGGGCAAACCGACAACAGTGAAAAATACAAGCCGAAATCATGGGGTCGGCACTCCGATGTTCTGCATTCTCGGAAGTGACCGTAAATGCATCACCTCTTTGCGAAGCCTGCGGGCACCATGCCGCCTCAGAGACGATCTTCAATGCGCCGCTCTCTTGCATTGCGGCCCGGTGGCATAATAGCGCACGGCGACACGTCGACGTGTCGCCTCCCTGTGTAACGAGTCGCCTCTTACACCTTCTCCAGGATGTGAAGGCACATGGCGGCTTCCTCAACGCCGATATTCCCGCCGCCATTTTCCGTGAGACCGATGCGTGCGCCTTCAACCTGCCGCTTCCCCGCCTCGTTCCGGAGTTGCAGAACGATCTCGTATATCTGTGCGAGCCCCGAAGCCCCGATGGGATGACCGCGGCACTCAAGACCGCCGCTCGTGTTTATCGGCTTCTCGCCGCCGAGCGCGGTCGCACCGGTTTCGGCATACACACCACCCTCGCCCGCCGGGCAGAATCCCATCACCTCGGTCTGATGGAGCTCGCCGTAGGCGGTAGCGTCATGGAGCTCGGCCGTATCGATATCTTCAGGACCGACGCCGGCCATCGCATAGGCCTGCTTCGAGAGCCGCTCGCCGACATCCTCGCCATCCATATCGCGATCACTCCCCTGGCCGAGCACCGACGCGATGATCTTCACCGGCCGCGCGCCGTTGAGCTTCTTGAGATAGCTCTCGGAACAGACGATTGCTGCCGCGGCGCCGTCGCCAACCGGTGCGCACATCGCCCTGGTGAGCGGATAGGCTATCGGCTTATCATGCAGAACCTCCTCGACCGTCATCGGCATCTGATACTGCGCCAGGGGATTGAACGAGCTGTGCACGTGATTCTTTGCGCAGATCACCGCCAGCTGATGCTGCGTTGAGCCGAACTTGCTCATGTGCCAGCGGGCGCCCATGGCGTAGGCGTCCATGAAGATGCTCCGCCCCTCTCCCGGTGGTGTCTGATCCGGAGGAATATCAACCTTGATCTTCTTCGAGACCTCCATGAACATCTTGACATGATCCTCGAAGTTCTCCACGTCCATGCAGGAAGCGTAGGCGCCGAGCGCTTTCGCCTTATCCGGGTCGGTTATCTTTTCGGAGCCGACGGCCAGCGCCACGTCGAACATCCCTGCCCGTATCCCCATAAAGGCCAGGTTCAGCGCCGTCGAGGCGCCCGCGCAGGCGTTCTCCACATTGGTGACCGGTATTTTGTCGATTCCCATTCCCCGGAACACCACCTGCCCGCGTATGGAATGCTGATTGGTGTACATGCCCCAGAACGTATTGGAAAAAAAACCCGCCTGCAGCTCCTTCTTGTCCAGACCGGCATCCTCGAGCGCCATACGGATGGTCTCCTCCGCCATATGACGAACGGTCTTATCGGGATATTTGCTGAAGCGGATCATCCCCGCTCCGATGATATAGACATTAGTCATAGTACATACCCTATTAATTTTTTATTCTTCTTGGACATCTTTAAGGAGCCCATATGCTCCCGCCAGTGCCAGGATGTCATTGGAGCCATCCTCAATCAAACCGGCCCGCGCATCCCTGAAGATCTTTTCGATGGGATACTCCTTTGTCAAACCATTTCCACCGAGGAGCTGCAGCGCGCTGCTGGCCACCTCGAAAGCGGCCTGTGTACAGTATACCTTGGAGGCGATGGAGTAATGGGTGTCCGGCGGATTGGTCGAGAAGTTGTACATCAGCGCCGCACGGGAGTAGGCGCGTGCTGTTTCGATCTTGACAAACATGTCGAAGAGGGTTTTCTTCACCGTCGGATGCTTGTAGAGGAGCATGCCCCCCTGCACCCGCTCCTTTATATAGTCCATGGCGATATCGTAAGCCGACTGCGCAACGCCGGTGAAGAATGCTCCCATGCATGCGTTGGCGGTCGAGAGGGTGATATCGGTGAACATCTCATAGCTCTCGGGATCGATAACCATGAACTCTTCGGGACACACGGCATCATCGAAGAAGAGCTCCCCCTGCGGCAGGTCCCGCTGTCCCATCTTGTCGAGCGGCTTTCCCCTGCTGACACCGGGCTGCTTGAGGTCAATAAGACAGATACCACCCCCGGCCATCCCCTGTGATGATTCGATTCCCACAAAGAGGGAAGCCTCGGTCGCCAGAGGCCCCATGGAGACCCAGGCGGATTTCTGACCGTTGATCAGCCACTCATCGCCCTTCTTCTTCGCCCGCAGCTGCTGTGTAATATTCGGATCGTGAAACATCGGCGTAAAGGGCATCAGGATATCCGATCCGTGATCCGGCTCGGTAATCGCCCAGCATGAACGAATACTCGCATCCGTACAGTTCACATAGGGGAGGATACGCTGCTCGATGATATTGTCCTCGGCGATGAGTGAACCGTAGAATGCGGAGAAACAGGATACCCCAAGCGCTACGGTGAGGCCGACGCTCCCGTATGATAACTCCTCAAAGACGATGTGCACGCCAAGGGGATCGAGCCCCAGTCCGCCGTATTCATCGGGAATCAACACGGTGTGGTATCCGTTCTTGTACATCTGCTTGAGGCAGTTCCAGAAGGGCGAGCCCTCCGCAATAACCTCCTCCGGGGTCATCTTGTCCAGCTCCAGTGAAGCGGGCCTCAACACCTCTACGGCAAAGCGGTGAACCTCTTCCTTGAGGTGTTGATGCTCGTCAGTTAAATCCAGATTCAGCTCCGTATAGGCCATAGGTACCTCCGTACATTAATATATTGTGTCTATATACTCCCTGTATTACATATACCTGCTTCAGAATAAATAAGCAGCACCAATAAGTGATTAGCTCTCAGTGATCAGTTTTACCTACCCGAGTAAATATATTTTATTGGTGAATTATATCTTGCCTCCCAATGATTACCATTCACTCATCACTACTCACTATTCACTATTTACTACTCACTCGTCACTACTCACTTGTGACCTGTCACCCGTCACAACTTGCTCATTGCTGCTCACCGATTAAAATCACCGCGTCAAAAACGCCATTCATTCACATTCCTACTTATAATCTTCGAACTTGTAGATGGTGCCTATATTCTTCTCGAAATCTTCCTTCAGCTTTCGGTCCAGCGCCTTCTCCGAGATAGTCTTCGGAATATCCTCTACGACCTGCAGATACGAGGGTATGAAATTGGTTTCGAGATCCTTCCTGCACTTCTCGAAGATCGAGGCGGGATCGATTGTCTTTCCCTCGAAGGGGGACACCGCCGCGACGAGATCGCTCTCACCGGGAGCGCCGGATGCAGCAGTGACGCCATAAACACACACCTCGCTCACATCGGGATGCTCGCCGATCACCTTCTCCACGTGATCCGGCTGAATGAAGTCGCCTGCACGCCGGAGCTCCGTCCCCTTGCGGTAATCGAAGTAGTACCAGCCCTCCTCATCCTTGTGGACGATATCGCCGCTTCGGAGCCAGCCTCCCCTGGTCTTATCCTTTGACTCATCCGGCAGGCCGAGATAGTCAACCTTCGTCTCGCCCTTGAGCATCCGGGAGATGAGCTCACCCCGCTCTCCGGGCCCGACCTCGTTATCGTTCTCGTCCACCACCTTGAACTCCATGATGCCGGGAATGGGCTTCCCGAAGGAGCCGATGGGCCCCTTCCCGATAGGCTTGTATGAAAAGCCGCCCTCGACGGCGCCGTACCATTCCATGATCTGCACGTTGAACCGCTTCTCGAAGGCTTCCCATATGGAGATGGGGGTGCCGGCGCTGATGACGATCTTCACCGGATTATCGGCATCATCGGGCTTCTCAGGCTCATTGAAGATGCCGAACATCATCCCCCCGAGCAGCGAGAAGCTGCTGCAGCCGTACTTCCGGCAGATGTCCCAGATACGGCTCTTGGTGAAGCGCGGGCTGAAGACCGCTTTTATGCCCAGATAGAGCGCCGGGAAGAGGGTTACCGCCTGCGCGTTCCCGTGCGTGAGCGACAGGCCGTTGTAGAGGACATCGGTGGGCTTATACTTCCAGACCAGCCGGGTGAGAATGTTAAAGACACCGGTTCGGTTATTCCGTATCATCACCCCCTTCGGATTCCCGGTGGTTCCCGAGGTGTAGATGATCTGCATCGGCTGCCGCACGTCCATTATCTTCTGTTCCACAACCTCCCAGCTCTCCTTCTCCAACACTTCGTTTAATGCATGATATTTGTCAGAAGGCGCTATCCCGTGCTCAGGACGATAGGCGACCGATACGAACTTCAGATCTTTCAGATCGCCGAGTATCTCCTCGAGCTGCGGGAGGCACTCGTCGGATACGATAACACCCTTGGCGCCCGAGTTCTCGAAGTAGTACTTAAGCCGCTCGGCCCGCGAGCGCGGATCAACCGGCACCATGACTGCGCCGATGGTGGTCCCCGCCAGCATGGCGTAGACGAACTCGGGGTGATTCCGCATGAAGACGACGTAATTATCACCCTTCTCGAGACCCTTCTCGCTGAAAAACCGGGCGATCTTGTTCGATTGCTCGTGAAGCATCTGAAACGTCAGGACATCCTCGCCATGCTCGCCCTTCTCGAAGATATATATCTCCTTATCGGGATTGCTGTCCGCCTTCATCTCGACGAGATGGGAGGCGATGACCTGATTGAGATGGGCTTTTGACGACATAGCTCTCCTCCTCTCACGTAAATTTACTCCTCAATCGCCCCGATAAAACCGCGCAGGAAGGTGGGGAACTCCTTCTTGAATATCTCATCCCAGTAATCCCTCGTCCAGTACTTGTGCCGATCGAAGAAGGGATCCTCCTGCGCCGCGCTGACCACAACCGACACCGCCGTGTCAACATCTTCGATAATCTCCATAGCCTTTGCGCCGAACCCGTAGGTGCTGAAGACCCGGCAGTGCAGTCCAAGATGCCAGGCCATTGCCGCAGCCGCATTCGACGCCATGTGGAGATTGATGGCCTTGAAGAGGCACATGGGGCCATTCGAGGTCAACGCCTCAACCTCCTCTGCCTTGTTCAGCTCGGCACAGGAGCTGTATCCGCAGGCGCCGCAGTTGTAGTTGAAGTCTGACTTTCGCTTATCGCCGATGATGAGCATTCCCAGCGGCTCCTTCATGAATTCCTGAAGCGCCCGTCCGTCGCGTGCGGCCAGCGGAGACATATCGCCCAGCGAAAAGCAGAACTGCGAAACGGTATCCAGCTCCTCCTCGCCGAGGGCGATTATCTTCACGGTATTCCTGTTGCCGAACTTGATGCTGTTATAGGCGGCAAGGGTCATCAGCTCCAGGGCTCGGTCGAGGCCGTTCTTAATCAACTGTTCCATTTCAATGATTGCCATGACTACCCTCCTTAGCTGTATATTGATCTGAACTGCGGCCAGAGCCTCTGAATGATGCGGTCGTTCATGGTCCGCTGATTTATCTCCTCATAGTTGAGCGGGACATCCTTGAAGGGGCTCTTTTCGGTAACCGAGATGGCGACCGCGACGGCAAAACCGGTCGCCTGGGGAAGCATTCCCATCCGCATCGCCGCAGCCCCGGCCGACCAGAAGATACCGTAATCGATGCCGAGCGTGCGGGCCTGCGACACCATGCCACCTATCGCGTAGGCGACGTTGGCTGCCCTGAAGGCGCAGAGGGGCCCCGTGTAAGCGACTCCCGGTCCCTTCTGGAGCTTTTCCTTTTCCCGCATGTACTCGCAGGTGAGGTAGCCGCACATGTTGCAGTTGATGTCCGAGGGATCGGTCAGGCTTCTCAGGGAGGTGATGATAAGCACCGCATCTGCGTCCCGCAGCATGGCGGCATCCCGCCGGAAGAAGTCCCAGCTCTTCTTCTCCCCCGACATCTCTTCGAGCTGCTGGCACAGGTCCTCGATATCGCACTCATCGTCAAGTATGTGTACCGAACACTCGCCAACGCCGCCGACGCGCGGCGAGGTGGTCCCCGAGGCGAGGAGGAGCCGTGCTGCCAGCTGTACCGCTTCCTTCCGATCCTCTTCGAATTGCTTCATGCTTCTCTCCATGCTCATAGTGAACCTCCTCTCTCTTAATCGATGGGAATGTTGAACTTCTTGGCAATGTCGGGGTATGCCGCATAGGCCGGCTTCAAAAGCGGCAGGAGCTTCAAAACCTTCGGCATCGGTCCCTTTGCCTTGATCAATCCCTTGGCAAGCGCTACCGGCAGCTTCACCTGCTGCAGCCAGAATTTGTGGCAGGTATCGCCGCTGAGCGTCATTTCGATGCTCGGCTTGTAATCGGCCTCGCCGCAGATGACCTTCCCGTCATCGGTCAGCCAGATGTATCCATCGGGATTGTTAATGTCGAACTTGATGACGATCTTTGAGTCAATGAACTTCTGATACATCGACTCGTCCTTCAAGAGCGTCTCAAAAAGCGCGCCCAGCACTTCGTACATCTTGTCTGTACTCTCGAATATAGCCATTGCATCCTCCTTAATTATTTTATTATGGGTACCTCTAAAAACCAGTATTTACATTGATCCCCTAATTATAAATACTGGTTTTATCAGACACTAAGCCCA
>CAZZCF010000091.1:0-17728 GCA_964652955.1 uncultured Leptospirales bacterium | reverse complement strand
GACCAAACATAATTTTTAGCTTTATAGATCAATCAGTCTGTCAACTTTATGCATGTGTGAGATCAGCACTCAATCAGACCGTACTGCCTTTGAAATTTTCAATTTATACGCGGGAGCATATTAATGAACGTACAAAAAAAGGAGTCCACCGCCGATACAGCACCAACGTTCAAGGAACGGATCATGACGCTTCTCGATGATCTGTATATCGGAGAAAAAACGTACAGCAAGCTTACGGAGAAGCTCATCAATACCGTTAAGGTATTCATCGTCTCCTCTCGAAAATTCATCGCCGATGACTGTCTCACCAAATCATCGTCAATCGCCTATACAACAATAATCTCACTCATACCGACACTCACCGTCGCATTGACCTTCTTTTCAATATTCTCCGGTGTTGGCGACAAAAAGGAGGAGCTCTTCAGGCGGATTACCCTCTTCATGCTCGAGCACAATATAAAGCTGAACATCGATCCGATCCTTGAGGCTATATCCGGCCTGATCGAGAATGCCGGTAAAATCGGCGGGATTGGCGCTATCATTATGATATTCACCGCGACTGCAGTGCTCAGGACACTTGAAAAATCACTCAATGACATATGGCAGGTGCAAAAGAGACGGCCACTTCTGCTCAAGTTAATCTACTACTGGGCAGCACTTACCCTCGGCCCCATTATGCTGATCGCGGGAACCACAGTCGCAACGCACGTGACCACGGTTTTCTCATCGCCAAACTATCATGCAGCATACCTGACACCGCAGAACCGGCTGTGGGTTGTTGGCAACAAGTCAGAAATCCTCTATTCAAAAAAGGGCGATCTGAGATTTTACCGAATCTCGGCGAGAAACATCGATTTCGATAATCAGCGGGTTATGCAATACGATGCTGAAAACAGGGTTTTCATGGAACTCGAATTTCGGATTGAACAGGAAGACTTCAAAAAGTTCACCTTTACCGACATTCAGTTCAAAGGGTCCTCCGGCTGGGTCGTCGGCGATGACGGCATCATACTTCGCTCAACGGACGGTGGAAAGAGCTGGTTGCTCGACAAGTGGGGTTCCTTCCGATGCAACGACATTTACATGATAGATTCCCAAAGAGGATTCATCGCGGCCAACAATGGCATCCTTCTCTCCACTAACGATGGTGGCCTCTACTGGTCTGTTGTCGATCTGTCCGGAAAAACCAACAATCTGAATGCGATATCCTTCTATGGCAAAAACGGCATCATTGCCTGCGACAATGGCACCATGCTGTTCACCTTCGACGGGGGGAACACCTGGGAAACGCGAATTATCAATGAAGTACAGAAGAGAAAGCGATTCGTAAACCTCAACGACATCCATTTCATTAACAACAATGTCATCTGGGTTGCCTGTGATGAGGGCATGATGCTTAAAAGCAGTAATGGCGGAATAAGCTGGCAGGTGAGAAGATTTCTGGAAACCAACTATTACAGCATCTTCTTCACGAGCACCTCCACCGGATACATCGGCGGCGAAAAGGGCACACTCCTTTCCACCCGGAATGGCGGTGTTACCTGGAGGCGGATGAACCTCCCCACCTCGCGGCTCAACACGATACTCCACAAGAGCGGAATACTCTGGGCCTTCGGTGACAGGGGCATGATAATGAAGTCGGAAAATAACGGTGTGAACTGGCGAGGCATCGAGGGGAAGAGTTTCGTTATCTTTCTCCTCAATTTCTTTGCTCCCTTCGCTTTTATCTGGCTTCTCTTTCTGTTAACCTACATCCTCCTTCCGAATATCAGGATTCCTTTCAAGCCGGCCGCGATTGGCGCCTCGTTTACGGGAACAATATGGGTAATTTTTATTCTGCTCTTCATCGTGTACATCAAGTCATTTGCCAAGGGAACCCTGGCAATTTATGGTGCGCTCGCTGCTATTCCGATATTCCTGTTAATGGTCTATGCCTCCGCACTGATTGTTCTCTATGGTGCCGAGGTCTCCTATACCCTTATGTATCCGCACACCTATCTCGAGCTCAAGAAGAAAATAACCGATAAGCGGGGGATTCACATATTCACCGGGATTTCCCTGCTCTACTATATTTATAAGAACTTCGAATCGGGAAAGGGGTCAACCGCTCTCAAGGATCTTATGGAAATGACCGCACATAAATCCGAAGAGGTAGATTTCCTTATCACCCTGTTTATCAAACAGGGATACGTTATCGAGAACGAGGACGACACCTATCTGCCGGCAAATTCTTCAAAACATATCAAGCTTGCAGACGTTATCGATCTCATTCACGATATCAGCATGGACATCCCCAGGACCGTACAATCCTCGAACAATCTCAGAAAATTCCTGAGCACCCTTTTCAGCGATATGAGAAAAGCACGTAAGAAGATTGTGGGTGATATGACGCTCCATCAACTTATCGAGGAAACCTCATAAGATAACGCTCCTCAGCTGCGGCGAAGCGCACGGCAGATGCTTCGCCGCTCCCGCATACGGGGATTGAAAAGAGATGCTCCTTCCCACTTTATTATTTCAACAGGAATCGTTAAGCGGCAGGGGTATATCCTCAATACGAGCATGAGGTGCTCCGGCTTTTAATAGACATAATAGCCGAAAATAAATGGAATGATTATAACGTCACCTTTGATATTGTCAGGAACGGAGCCAAAATTTTTAGAGAGCTCGATCGAATCAACGCACGAAGAATCGAGCGCCCGGTTGCCCAGTGACTCAATGATGACAACCTTGAGGACATCGCCTCTTCTGTTCATCGCAAAATAGAGTTTCACTTCCTGACTGGGTATGGCCATGATTCTCAATCTGCCGGGAGCATACCCGCCGATTGCGGAATTCGCAATCAGCGGAGGAAACCAGTTCGATGCGATCTTATCCTTCATATTCTTGAAGTATTTGAAATTGACAAATTTCTTCGTGTTGAAAGAGAAACGCCCATCGTTGGAATAGAAAATAGCATTCTTCCTGCTGAAATTATAGCGATCGGGAATTCGGGTGAGCTCAACTCCCCCCTCTTCACCGAGATCATTGAATCCATCGAGATCATATTTCACGATCGATACGATGATCTCGGAATCATTGGCAAGGACAATCTTCTGGGGATTTTTCGAATCAGTTGCCACACCACTCCGTTTTCTGCTCTTACCCTGACGCACCGAAAAATCCAGTGAATTATTCAACCAGTGATCCCCTTTCTCCCTGGTGATGAATCCCTTGGCCGATGAATCTCTATCAGAGAGGAGCGTTTTTCTGCTGATCACACTCCGATCATCGGGATTGATGTTTACAATAATGTCTCGCCCGCTGAACAGCTTATCCTGCGCTTTGTCCGATTGAAGATACAATTGATAATTCGGAAAGAGAATCCCGAACAGGAAGAGAATGTGCAGGAAAAATGAGACGGACAGCATCAGTGATATGTTTATTGCGCTTTTTCTTTCCATCGCTCAACAGTCTGTTTTCTATTATCAGCGGTCATCCCGTACACCTCGCCCAGCAGATCGGCAAATTGCTCCTCCAGGGCAACCCCCCTTCTGGACATAATCCGCTCACAGGTTTTTAAAAAGAGGTCAAAGCCTCCCCTATCGGTAATCTCATCGTTGATATACCAGGCAAATGAGGGTATATGGGAGGGCGTAACCTTCCCCGCATGAACGAGCATGCACCCGATACCGATACTGCTTCCGGTATTGATAAGCATCCCGATGCTCGTCTTGGTAAAATCGCCGATAAAACATCCCACTTTCAGGTTTTCGGTATTTATCCTCCGGTCCGGTATATAGCTCTTTACCGGTGTATAGTTATTCTTCAGATCGCTGGTTGTCGTAAGAGCGCCCAGATTAACCCACTCCCCGATATATGAGTGACCGATGAATCCTTCGTGATATTTGTTGCTGAACCCGTGAAATATCGACTCCTCCACTTCTCCACCAATTCTGCAATTGTCGCCGAAGGAACAGTTTTTCCTGATTCGGGCACCGAGAATATGGCACTTTCTTCCTATAAAGCAGGGGCCTTCGATACTGGAAAATGATTTAATGACGGTGCCCTCCTCTACAATAACCGGCCCTTCCGTCACATCAAAACAGACAAAGGGATCAATTCTCACCCCATCCGCTATATATACTTGTTCCGCTTCGCCGATAATTGTTACAGCGTTATTTCGGTTCACACTCCGCTGCTGCTTGATAAAAGAGAAATCCTGTACTATCATCTCCCCATTTCTATTAACGAGATCCCATATATAGTCGACTCGCTGTATATCATCCCGTTCTTCAACCGAGAAATCGCATCCCGAGCCCAGGTACTCGGCGATATCACCCTTTCCCATGTCCTGAAACCGCTCGAGGGATGAGCCCTTGAGAATCGCCAGCATCGGAATCCCCTGATAGGTATAGACGATATCCCGATCGGTATCGAGAAATCTGCGGGAGGGAAGCACCCGGGCATTGATGAAGAGTGTCGTTTTTGCTGAATCGAGAAAGGAGTAATCATTAATCCTGATAGTATCCGCCCTCGTTCGGAAGTAGGGAGCGAGATAATCTCTCGTAAAGTAATAGATATCGCTATGCTTGAAGATAGCCCGATTGACCTGCACGGAGTGCTCAATCCGCTCACGCACAGAGAAACATCCGAATCTGAGCTCCCAGACCGGCCTCATCAACGAGAGGGGATAAAACCTGTTGTATTCACCATCCTCGAATACGACGATATTCATTGCGCGCTCTTCTCCCTGAATTGCACATTCATCTGCATGAATGGAATTTCCTCCTCCCTGAACTGGAATAACAGTATTGCAGCGAGCACAAAAAGTCAAGGAACCTCTTCAAAATTCATGATTAATTTCATTTTGCTATATGATGGCAAAGTATCGAGGGGACATATCTCCAATCGAACTGGAGCCAGGCGGCATTCGCTTCCATGCCAGAGCCTTTACATTTTTTTATTGACCGGAACGTGAAAATGATATTTATAACTGAAAGCACTCTGTCGTATTATCCGGTTATCAGTCATCCCGAGGAAGAGCATGAACGAATATCAGAAGAGTGATTTCCGAGCATTGATTCTCGTCAATCCGGCTTCCCGATGCGGATCGAGCATATACCGCAAACTGGAAAAATTCATCGGAGACCATTTTGAATACGAGGTGAAGCATACCGAACAGCGGGGACATGCCACGACCCTTGCCCGCGATACGAAGTGCAACCTCATTATCGTATGCGGCGGCGATGGGACCGTCAACGAGGTGGCAAACGGCATCGCCGAGCGCGATGACATCCTCATCGCACCGACCTTTGGAGGATCCGGCTGCGATCTCAGCAGATACTTCGGCATCCGGAGAGATGCAGAGGAGCGGATTCAGGAGATAGCCGAGCGGGTCAACAGCGGCAACCACATTCGGATCAAGCTCTCCCGGGTAACAACAGAGAGCCAGAATCGATATTTTATCGGTGTCGGCGACGCGGGATTCGGTGCCGAGGTAGCAGGCCGATTCGAGACCCTGAGAGGGTATGGAAAGTTCGGTTATGTCATCGGGGTGATACAAACGCTCATTAAAATAAAACCGCTCGAAGTCGAGGTGCTGGTGGATGATATAAGACGGGTCGATCGAGCAGTAATGATCATGTTCGCACGGAGCAAATACTACGCCGGCGGCATGAAGATATCACCGAACTCAGACATGTTCTCGGATTCGGCACGACTCATCTACCTCAAGTGGATGAGAAAGCTCAAATTCATTACCATCTTCCCCTCGGTATATATCGGGAAGCATCTGGCATTCAAGGAAATTGATGAATGCGCGGTGAGAAAACTCGAGGTGAAAACACCGGGCATGCCCGTTGATGTGGAGGGGGAATTCGCCGGTTACTCTCCCTGCACCTTTACCGTCACTGACCGGGAGATACGAATAGTTTAAACGCCGCGCCCTTCTCGTAACGTATTATGAAATCACGGATATATCTTCAAAAAGAGAACAGGCCGGTTGCCCGCCTGTACTTCATCGAAGGAAATGCGGTGAGAATCACCGTGTCGCGGGATAATCAATTCGGTGAAGCGCTCTTTGCCGGCGATGTGCTCCTTCCCCATGATGCACTCACCAAAGATATTGAGATAGAGTATCCGGGTGATAATCTCTCTATCGTAAAATCACCATCTCTCACACTGAACTATGACAGCGAAACCGATATACTCACCTATACACGGAATGGCCGCTCCTTCCTGAAACAGCGTCTCGACCCAACTGTTTCAGGAAAGCCCGTAGTATTCGATATGGAGACAGGAGACCATGAGGGCTTTTACGGCTTTGGCGAATGGTTCAACGGCTTCCGCCGCGAGCGGGATAAATTGATACTGTACAATCAGGAATCGCCCTGCTTCGTTCAGCATAAACAGACCTACTCGGCGTTTCCCTGTTTCCTGAGCGACAGGGGATACCTCATACTTATTTTAAATGCGCATCGCGGTACCGCTCTGATAAACAAACCCCGCGGCAGGCTCAGAATCCGCTTCGAAGGCGGTTATCTGGACTACGTGGTTATCTCCGGTCCCTCATGGAAGGAGATTCTCCAGACCTACACCCGGCTTACCGGGAGACCGCCGATACCCCCCCTCTGGTGCTTCGGTCTCTGGAACACCGCCTATCCCGTTGAGAACCAGCAGGAAACGCTCCAGAGGATTGAGGAGCATCGGAAGAGGGAGATTCCGCTGGATGCCATAATACTCGATTATCACTGGGAAGAGGCCTTTCACAACTATCGATGGCGAAAGAATATTTTCCCCGATCCTGACGCGATGATTGAACAGATGAGAGGGAGGGGCGTCAAACTGGGGCTCATCTATACCCCCTATATTAACAGGAAGGGAATCCCCCTCTACAAAATACTCGTGAGAATATATGTCAAGAACGCCCCCGCTGGGGTTCCCTTCGTCTCCGAAGACAGCGCCGAAGAGATATATCAGCAGGGAATGCGCGGGGGATATTTCGCGCACCCTTCGGTGACCTGGTGGCTCGGCCGGGGGGGAGCAGTTGACTTTTCCAATCCCGAAGCGGTCAACTGGTGGTTCGCCATGCAGCGGCCGCTTCTCGATCAGGGGGTGTACTTCTTTAAAAACGACGGCGGTGAATATCTCCCCGAGAATTCTCAATCGGCGCTCGGTCTGGAACCAGAGGAGTTCCACAATATATACAGCTTCTACTACGCCAGAGCAACCTATGAAAAATCCCGGGAGCATCACGGCAACCGGAGAGCGCTCGTCTTTTCGCGGAGCACCTGGGCGGGGACACAGCGCTTCCCGGGGATATTCCTCGGCGATCAGGTTCCAAAATTCAAATATCTTCAATCGACGATGCGCTGCGGACTGAACATGAGCCTGCTCGGATTCGCTTACTGGGGAGCCGATGTCTTCGGTCTCTACCGCACGCCGGATCCCGAAATACACCGGAGATACAGCCAGTGGACGCTGTTCAATCCCCTCTCCCGATACTTTTCCGCACCGAACAGCCCAGAGCGGAATCCCTGGGGAATTGACAGGAGCTGTGAAGATAATTTCCGCCGTCACGTGAATCTCAGAATGCAACTCCTCCCCACTTTTTACCGTCTGGCATATCAGGCATATCGGACCGGTATTCCGATTGTTCGCCCCCTGTACCTGGAATTCCAGGAGAGCGAAGATGCGAAGGGGATCTGGCAACAGGCGATGATAGGTGATACCCTCATGCTCGCCCCGGTGCTCGAATCGAATGCAACGGAGCAGCGTATATTCTTCCCGGATGGAACATGGTATTCCTGGTGGGATGATGAAAAATTCACCGGGCCGGGATGGCTCTCCGTGAGAACACATGAATATCTTCCCCTCTTCGTCCGAGGGGGATATCCTCTCATCCTCGGACCGGTGCTGCAGCATATCCCCGACAATCACCGCTTCACCGAACTGACCGTGCACCTCTATCCCCCCTTTCACGGCGGGACAGAGCTCTACGAAGACGATGGAACAACCCTCGACTACCAGGCAGAGGCCCGGTCACTGCAGCCGCTCTTCTGCACCTTCGATAATAACAGCTCGACCATCCACATCACGATGGACCCCGCAACGGGAACGTTTCCGGGGCAGCCCGAACGGAGAGAGATGACTTTCATATTGCACGATATTGATCCGGCTGAGGATGTTTCTCCAACCGATGCCGGCAGCACCGGCAAAAAACCGGGGTGCACATGGACTTATGATGCAGATCTTCGAAGGCTTACCATTCAGTCCGAAATAGATATACGATACCGCTCCGGTTGGGCGGTATCTCTCCGGGAGAGATAACAGAACGGAGTACATTTATTTTAATTGACTTTTTTACCGAATTTAGTTTTCCTAGAAGCACCCTCCCTGAGAGGAGAATATCGTTCGTAGCCACACTATGGTACAAATTATTTAATAAGGAGTAAATTATGATAAAAAAAGCTTTACTCATTCTCACCATTATCAGCTTTGTCTGTGCTGGCACCGTGGTTCTCTTTGCTGCAGGTCCTGATGCTGTTCTCGGCGTCTGGAAGACTTCGAAGAAGGCGGATGCGGGAAAGGTTACGATTTACAAGTGCGGGAGCAAGTACTGCGGCAAGTTAAGCTGGCTCAAGAATCCTGAAGACAAGGATACCAAGAATCCCAATGCGGCAAAACGAGATCGAAAGCTGCTGGGGATGAATATCGTATGGGGTTTTAACTATGATGACGGCGAGTGGGTTGACGGGAAAATATACGATCCGAATAACGGCAAGACTTACAGTTGCAAGATGTGGCTTGAGAGCAACAATGTCCTGAAGGTAAAGGGATATATCGGCATCTCGTTAATCGGCCGTTCCACAACCTGGTATCGCTCGAATTAAGATCGCTTTTGGGGAATGATAACAGAAGGCGGCATGATACGATGTCGCCTTCTATTCTTCCTCAAGCTCCTTTTTCCTCTCCTCTATTACCTTTTCAGCAATCCGACCGGATATCGGCTCATAGCGAGAGAACTTCATCTCGAAGGTAGCCTTTCCGCTGGTCATCGACCGCAGATCGATAGAATATCGCAGCATTTCGGCGAGGGGAGCCTGTGCCTTCACCACGGAAATGCCGCTCGCTTCTTTCTCATCGGTGCTGCCCATTCCCAGCACCTTCCCGCGTCGGCCCGTAATATCGTTTAAAATGTCGCCCATATACTCCTTGTCAACATAGATATCAACGTCCATGATCGGTTCGAGAAGATGCGGTCCCGACTGTTCCATGGCCTTCTTGAAGGCATTCCGGGCCGCAAGCTTGAATGACAGCTCTGAAGAGTCAACGGGGTGAAATGATCCGTCATACACCTCAACCCAGACATCCACAACGGGATATCGCGCAACAACCCCTTCTTCCATTCCCTCACGGATGCCTTTCTCAACTCCCGGGATGTACTGTCGCGGTATGACGCCACCAACAATGCTGTCCTTGAATTCGAATCCCTTTCCCCGTTCGAGGGGAGCGATCCGGAGGTAAACCTCTCCATACTGACCGTGCCCACCGGTCTGTTTCTTGTGTTTATACTGCGCCTCTCCCTGTTTTGTGATCGTTTCTCTATACGCGATCCTCGGCTCCCTGGTAACAACCTCAATCTTGTTCTTCTCTTTCAAGGTCTTGAGCACAATATCGAGCTGCATCTCCCCCATACCCGAGAGCACCGTCTGCTTGGTCTCCGGATTAAATTGATAGGTGATGGTAGGGTTTTCATCGGTTATCCGCCCGAAGAATTGACCCATTTTATCCTCTTCACCGCGCTGCGTAGACTCAATCGCATATGAGAACACCGGTTGCGGTAAATTCACGACGGGGAGAATAACCGGAGCTTTCGTATCACAGAGGGTATCCGCCGTGGATGTCTTCTCGAGCTTAACCACCACCCCGATATCACCACAGCTCAACCCGGGAACTTCAATCTGCTTGTTCCCTATCATGGAATATACCTTTGAAATGCGTTCTTTGGTTACTCTATTCGGATTGTAAACATCATAATCAGATACCAATTGACCTGAGATAATTTTGAGATAATTGAAACGACCGGCGTACTGATCAATATAGGTCTTCCAGACGACAGCGGCGAAGGGCGCATCCGGCAGCGATTGTACCACTATCTCCTTTTCACTGTTATCCGGATCATGACCGGTAAACTCTTTGCCGGTCTCAGGAGGAGAAACAAAATTCTTTATAACCGTAATGAGGTTCTGAATGC
Organism: uncultured Leptospirales bacterium; assembly: GCA_964652955.1. Lineage (GTDB taxonomy): Bacteria > Spirochaetota > UBA4802 > UBA4802 > JAKQUI01 > CAZZCF01. The sequence goes on along the minus strand of CAZZCF010000091.1, from coordinate 7,491 downwards.
CAATCGCTTTCGTCGATGAACCGCATAAAATGGGAATGGTCGTAGCGTTCTTGACCTGGCTGCGAATCCCCTTCATAACCTCATCATCGGTGAGCTCTTCGCCTTCGAGATACTTCTCGATGAGCGCATCATCATCCTCGGCTGCACATTCCACAAGCGCGGCCCGTTCCTTCTCCGCCTTCTCCTTCAGATCCGCCGGGACATCAGTCACGAGGACATCCTTCCCTTCGCCTTTCGGGCTCATCGCCTTCATCGCAATCAGATCGACAACCCCCCGATGAGATTCTCCCTCCCCCATGGGGATGCTGAGGGTGATGAGCCTGGCATTGAGTTCGGATGTTATTCTACCGATTATGGTATCGTAGCTGGCCCGCTCCTTGTCCATCTTATTGACAAAGATTATCCGGGGAATAGCATGTTCAGTGAGATACCGCCACGCCTTCTCGGTCTCGATCTGAACGCCGTCAACCGAATCAACAACGAGAATAGCAGCATCAACAACCTGAAGCGCTGCACGCGCTTCACCGATGAAATCGGACATGCCCGGCGTATCAATAATATTTATCTTAACATCATCGATCTCCACAAATCCCAGAGCACTGCGGATCGACATACTCCTGTTCTTCTCCTCTTCATCAAAATCAGCAGTGAGCGTTCCGGCCTCAGGGCTGCCAATTCTATCGATCTGACCACAGGTGAAGAGCATCGCATCGAGAAGCGTCGATTTCCCGGTGCTCCCATGACCGATAATTGCAACATTTCTTAACTGTTCTGTTTTATATTCTTTCAGCATGCTCAAGACCTCCCCCTGTTCTCCTCTACCCTCTCGCAACTATTTTCCTCTCCCGATACCGCCCTGCCATGGCTGATACCCGGATAATGAACCTGGAATATTACACGAATGCGCTCATTGATACCGGTACCTTCATATAACTGATCCAGCGATGAGAGGGGAGGATAACCATCGTATGTGATTATCGTGATATCTCCGTGAAGTTAGTTACGGAAGCAAAGATATTCATACAATATTCAGATTGCTAAACTAATGAAGTACATTTATTTGTAAAGTATTTTATTTATACAGATTCTCTCTTCTGTTCCACATCCCCGTGTGACCGGAACAGGAGAACAGATGAGTTCGCTCCGCATTAATCGGTGAAAACGAAAACTTTCTTCCCCTCCGCTTTCGCCCTCAGGAGGGCCTCGTCGGTTTTATAAATAATATCGTCGAGAACGTGTTCGAGGATGAACTTTTCCGATTTTTCATGCTCCAATCGAAAGTAGCAAACGCCGAAACTCGCACTGATGGCAACGCTCTTATCTTCGATAGAGAAAGGCTTCCCCCCGATAGCCTTTTTCATCCGCTCCGCTACCATAGTTGCGTTAATTTTCTTCGTGTTGGGCAGGAGGATAAAAAACTCCCCACCACCATATCGGCCGATACTATCATAGGGACGGCAGATACGCTTCAGGCGCTCGGAAGCCTCAATGAGCACCTTATCACCCACCGCATATCCGTACTTCTCATTGATCTTCTTTAAATCATCAATATCGACCAGGATGGTTGACAGGGGAAGCTCCTCGCGGACCGTGCGATTCAACTCCTTTATTATCTCATCAAAAAGCGCTCTTCGATTCAGAAGAGTCGTGAGCGGATCTTCTTTCGCGAGCCGCATCACCTCCTTCTGAGCATCGAAGAGCTTATCCTGAAGGGCAAGCACTCGCCGGGCAATTGCAATGCGCGAGAGGATCTCCCTCCCGTCAAAGGGCTTCAGTAAAATATCATCGGCATATTCCAGCACGCTCACGGTATCGAACTTTTCGCTCTTCGTTGCGAGGACAATCAAATACACATACCGTTTCTGCTTCAATTTTCGTATCTCTTTACAGAGATTTTCTCCATCAAGACCGGGTATCATCCAATCGATAATCGCAATCCGCACTTCTCGATCTCTTATCACGCCTAATGCGTCAATGCCGGTGTGCGCCTCCAGAAATTCCAGCTCTTCGGACGCGAGCTCTTTCTTAACCGATTGCTGTATGACAGGATCATCTTCAACAATGAGTAATTTTACCATCACATCCCTACCCTGCGGGTTGTATTGCTCCTCTCCGGTAAAGGCCCTTCATCAGAGACAACGGGCTCACCGATCGGGTGACGATTCAATAACACAGCCGCATGAGATCTGAGCACACCACAGATGCCCTCAAACGATGTTATACTATACAAAGTTCGCAATCGTCAACTAAATATCGTTTTTTTTTAGCACTTCACCTCCCCTCCCCCTCTCCTCACAAACCAGTTTTTTTGTGGACAAGTGCGTTGCGTTATGTATATTCTTGCGATGAAGGGATCCGCATACATCAGGGCATCGGCTCAGTCACGTCCACGGAGATCGGGAATCTCGATTATCACTCATGGCGATCCTGCAAAAACACCGTGAATGGATTTTTGAAGGAATCCCGATAACAGCATTTCAAGAAACCGCATTTACCGAAGGGAGGTCTTCCATGAAAAGCTACCCATGCAAAGCAATTATAATAATCTCATCCTGTATTCTGCTCCTCAGCTCGCCGGCATTTTCCGTGACCTATGAAGCCTCGACGCTGCATAATGCCGTCGCACGGAGCGAGACGGTTCTCGATCTCTTCTACGAGCGTTGGAATCGGATTCAGGACATGGAGCTCTACTTCGACTGGTACGGCAAGATAAACTGGGTGAAGGACTTCAAGGTCTACGCCGAGAACGCCGCTACCGGGAAGCGGGAAGCGGTCGACATGACACTCGTTAGAACCTATGGCAGCATCACCATTAATTTCCCCATCCTCGGCGGCTATGAGGGCGATGATATGAGAGAGCGTCTGAAACACGGCACCGGCAAATACAAGAAGGAGGAAGAGGAGGTCGACGGAGGGCTCTGGAAACCGAAAAGCCTCATTCTCGGGCTAACGGCAACCGGTTTCCACTACGGCCTGACCCGGGAGTCGAAGGTTAACCGGGGACAAGCCGGCGAGGAAACCGTCACCGATTACAAGTATACGCAGTTCTTCGACGATATCTTCGCCGCCTCGCTCCTCTATCGGCCTTACTTCTTTGTTCACGGGGGAGTCATCATCAACAATCAGATCGAACCGAATGATGACGGCACCATGGATTACAGCAACTCCACGAACCGCACGAAGCGGTATTTCATCGCCTCGAACATACTCTCCTTCCTGAACCTCAACGCGACGCGCTCCGAGGAGGAGTTCGAATCCATGGCGGTGGGGATTATCGTAAACAACCTGATAAATATCATCATCAAGAAGATCCACCCGGCACTCCCGGTGCTCACCATAACCTACAAACGGCTCAGCCTCTTCAACGATGAGCCCTACGATCCTGTCTGGGTGAAGAGCGCTACCGTCGATGGCACCCCGAAAGATTCCGCGCTGCCCGATGCGGACAAGGAGGAAGCGGAGCTCTCGACCCTCTCCTTTCTCATCAACGAGAACCTCTTCAACTATATCTATATCGACTTTTTCGCCGAGCTGCAGAAGACATCGGAAACCCTCGTCGACAAGCGTACCAATGAGAAGGTTGATTATCCCACCCTCAGACAGGTTAACGGCATGATAGGCTTCAACTTTTTCGGCGGTCATGCAGAGGAGGGATACCTGCTCGTCCTCTCGGTCGGGGCAAGCAGATACTGGGATGTGGCTGTCCCCTATCACCGGGAATCGGGCGATGAATACCATGTCTACGGCTATGTCGCCGCTCTCGAAGGGCGATTCTTCGCCGGCGGCATTCCTATCGGCATCGAGATCAAGGCAACGAAAAACTACGCACCCGAGCTGCGCAAGCTCGTTGAAACCACCGACAAGTACGCGTTCGAAACGAGCGCTTATGTCAGCTTCTAAGGGGAGGTACCGTTATGAAAAAATCAACGCTGCTCTACATTCTTCCCATCATTCCCGCGATAGCATTCACCTTCTCGACCGGCTGTTCCTACGTCATGGACTATGTCGAGGGGCGCCTCACCGATCGCGCCGCCTTCTCCATCGAGGCGACTTACGATGCGGGAGCTAAAGAGGTCACCGTTACCTGGGACGAGTACGGATCGGGTGACGACTTCGCCGGATACGAGATATATATCACCGAGGAGCCCGACGACGAGTATGCGGGATACGAGCTCGCGGCGAGCATGTACGAGCAGCCGAATCCCGATATCACCCTGGCAAGCGGTGACCTGAGCGGTTACCTGACCGATACCTGTGTACTCGATGTCAGCGGCCTGGCCACGATTGCACCCGGCATATACTTCTTCCGGGTGGGGATCATCAACTGGGACGAGGACGATGAAGAGGACCGGCAGGATGATTACATCGGCGGACCAAGCTGGAATGATCCTTCCAACAGAGATGATAATTATATGATTCACACCGACATCAGTGAAATAAGCGGTTACGCAAAAGTGGAGATTTATTAATAGACGAAATTCCGAGTGTAATAAATTATTGCAACGGAGAATATCTCAAGTGAGAAATATTTTGTGACAAGTAACAAGTTACGGGTAACGGGTGGAGTTATATAATACTCGTCACTCGTTACATGTTACTTGTCACTAGTAATCTTTTAACCGTCACATGTTACCAATCACTAACCAAAACTGAACAATGAACTACCTCATCATCGGAAACGGCATCGCCGGAACGGAAGCAGCCCTCGCCATCAGAAAAAATGATCCGACGGGAACAATCACCGTCATCAGCGAATCGGAGCACCACTTCTATTACCGGCCGAAGCTGATCGACTATCTCGCCGGCGAGATCACCCTCGACAAGTTCACCCTCTATAAGCCCGATTTCTACGAAAAAAACCGCATCGAAGTGCTGCTCGGAAGGCATATTGTCTCAATCGACGTTAACGAGCACACTGTTGCCGATGAAAACCGGAAGACCTACTCATACAATAAGCTTCTCATCGCAACGGGCGGCAAACCTTTCGTCCCGCCTATTGACGGCGTCGACAGGGAGGGCGTCTTCACCTTCAGAGATGTCGCCGATGCCGACCGTATCCGTGATTACAGCAAGGGAATTCCATCTGTTGCGGTAATCGGCGGCGGCCTCCTGGGACTGGAAACCGCACACAGCCTGGTAAAGCTCGGGAAGGAGGTGACCGTTATCGAAACCTGCGAATGGCTCCTCCCCCGGCAGCTCGACAGCGAAGGGGGAAAGCTGCTTCAGGAGATGCTGGAGCAGAAGGGGATTACCTTTGTCCTCAACGATGTCGTCTCGGCAATTGAAGGGGGAGAAACTGTCACGGGAATATCGCTCAAATCGGGATTGCAGGTGAAAACCGAACAAATCGTGCTGTCAACGGGAATACGCTGCAACAGTGAGCTCGCCGAAAAGGCAGGGCTCGATACTGACCGCGGCATTGTGGTCAACGACTACCTGCAGACCTCCGATGATGCCATCTATGCGGCCGGTGATTCCGTGGTTCATCAGGGTACCGTTTACGGGATATGGCCGGCCGGCCGCGAGCAGGGAAGACTGGCAGGATTGAACATGTCGGGCAACCCAACAAAATACCGGGGAACGCTCATGTCCAATGTTCTCAAGATAACCGGTATCGATCTCTACTCTGCAGGTAATTATAACGAGGAGAACTGCAGGACTTATCTGGAGAAGAGTGAGCAGCAGTACAAGAAGTTTATGGTGCGGGGGGAGCAGCCGGTGAGCGCTATCGTGCTGGGCGACTCGAAAGCGGTGAAAATCGCACAGCAGATCTTCGAGGGGAAGAAAGAGCCGGAGGAGCTCATCAGGCAGTTTACCTGAAGAATCCGAGCGTGCATACTAAAAACGAACCCCGGGGATGCATCATCATCCCTTCCTTCCGAAATAACCGGCGATTCTATCCATCCCCTCCCTGATATTCTCCAGCGAATTCGCGTAGGAGAAGCGGAGAAACCCCTCCCCTCCCGAGCCGAAATCGACACCCGGTGTGACGCCCACCTTTACCTTCTCGACAATGGCGAAGGCCTCCTGATACGAATCGGAGAAGAATTGCCTGCCGTCGGCAAACACGTAAAATGCCCCGGTCGGCTCAACGTGAATCCTGAACCCGATATCGCGCAATCGCTCTATCATGTACACCCTTCTCTCATTGTATATCGCCTGCATCCGCTCGACATCGCTGCGGGCCTCTTTGAGCGCGGTGATGCCCGCCCACTGAACGAAGCTGTTCGCCGATATCATGAAATTCTGATGAATTCGCTGCATGGCGGAACAGAACTCCCTGGGGAAAATGAGATAGCCCAGCCGCCAGCCGGTCATGGCGTAGAGCTTTGAAAAGCCGTTGATGACAAAGGCCCTGTCGGTGAACTCCAGGATAGAGTGTGTCCGGCCCTCATACACGAGCCCGTGATATATTTCGTCCGATATGATATACTGATCGGAAAAGTGCGCGACCTGTTCCATCTGGCTCTTGTTCATCACGATACCGGTGGGATTCGACGGCGAGTTTATCACGATGCCGCAGGTCCGCTTCGATAACACCTTTTCGATCTCCTCGGGCCGGTACTGAAATCCGTCCTCGGGATGGGTGCGAACCTCGACGACCTTTCCTCCCACCGAGCGAACGAAGTTCGGATAACAGGCATAGTGCGGGTTTGAGATGATGACCTCATCCCCTGTTTCCAGCAGTGCAATCATCATCAGGAGCATGGCCGGCGAGGTGCCGGAGGTGACCATGATCTGATCGGGGCTGATTGAGACACCGTACTCCCGGTGATAGTGCTCGCAGATCGCCTCCCGCAGCTCGATAAGCCCCATGGCATGGGTATAATGGGTCTTGCCCGCCCTGATAGCGCTGATTGCCGCTTCCTGAATAACCTGCGGCGTATCGAAATCGGGCTCTCCCACTTCGAGGTGAATGACCTTTTCTCCCTGGCGCTCCAGCTCCTGAGCGCGCGCCATGACGTCCATCACGATGAAAGGCTTCACCTCCTGCGCTTTCGATGAAATCACAATCCCTCCTATTCACAAGTAATGCTTATTTATAGCAATCTTATTACAAAAAAAAGGATTTCGACAGGATTAACAGGATTATCAAGAATTTATTTCTTCAACCCTGATCATTTCTTTAGTAAATCCTTCACCTTTCGTTTTATCTCAACTTTATGTTCTCCAAAGTTTATTATCAAACCTAACGGTTTCTCTGTTGCAGTGAGATAGTTTACCAATTGCATTTCATGAGCTTTTACAATTCTCCTGACTGATTTTAATTCAACTATTATTAAATCATTTACAATGATGTCAGCTACATACTCACCAACAATTACATTATCATAATACACCTTAATTGGTTTTTGGACTTCGAACTCTATCCCGCTCTTTTCCATTTCTAATTGCATACATCTATCATAAACAGATTCGAGAAATCCAAATCCCATCTTATTGTAAACACGAAAAGCACAGCCAATTATTTTCTCAGTTATATCCTCGTAT
>CAZZCF010000090.1:0-17763 GCA_964652955.1 uncultured Leptospirales bacterium | reverse complement strand
ATGCGTTGTATTGCCAGTGCCTTGCCGAAAGGTCCCTTTGATGCAGGCTCAACACAGACCTGTGCTTTTTTCAGATCAACGATAATCTCTCGTAACATGAATATTCCTCCCTGTTCCAATGGATAGCATTAGTGATTCGCTGGTCGGGTTATGATCGGCTCCATCAGAGGAAGTCGAGATCAGCCCCGAGATGCGCCTGGAGAACATGCTCAACATGGAGTTTGTGCCATCCACGCTCGGGAACACGAGGGGGAGTGAACTCCCTGCGCCGCTGTTCCAGCTCGTCGGGCGTGACGATGAGGTCAATGCGCCCGCCGGGAACATCTATTCCAATGAGATCTCCTGTCCGGACCAGTCCGATGGGACCGCCGACTGCAGCTTCAGGTGAACAGTGGAGCACAACGGTTCCGAAGGCGGTGCCGCTCATACGGGCGTCGGAGACGCGGACCATGTCCTTCACCCCCTTTTCTGCAAGATACCGGGGAATGGGAAGTGATCCTGCTTCGGGCATGCCGGCAGCGACGGGTCCGGCATTCCTTAAAATCAGCACGTGGTCGGGCGTTATATTGAGCGATGGGTCATCGATTCGCTCTGCTGCATCTTCGGCCGATTCAAAGACAACTGCAGGTCCCCGATGGGTGAGAAGTGACGGCGTTGCAGAAGCAGCCTTGATAACGGCACCGTCAGGTGCAAGAGTTCCGCGAAGAACCACAATTGCACCGGCAGGGCCAAGCGGCTTATTGAGCGTTCGAATAGTGTCCTGCCAGTCGCCGGGAGGCTCGACGTCGTGAAGGAGTTCGCCCAGCGTTTTGCCCATAACGGTAAGGGCGGAGAGATCGAGCAGCGGTTCAAGCGCTTTGAGGAGCACCGGTACGCCACCGGCATGATGCATGTCTTCCATGTATCCGCTTCCCGCCGGCTTGCAGTTAACCAGTACCGGCACCCGACGGGAAACTTCGGTAAAATCGTCAAGGGTAAGTGGTATTCCGGCTCGACGGGCTATCGCCAGCAGGTGAACGATTGCATTGGTTGATCCACTGAGTGCCATGAGAACAGTGATTGCGTTGATGAAGGAACCTCTGCTCAGAATATCCCGAGGCCGGATCTCTTTTTGTGCGAGCAGTACCGCATGTCTTCCTGAGGCCACACAGTGCTTCAGACGATCCCCTGAAGCATGTGGTGCTGATGCTCCGCCGGGGAGCATCAGACCGAGCGTTTCTACCACACTTGCCATGGTTTGCGCTGTTCCCATGACCATGCAGGTGCCACCGGTGAAGCAGAGGGAATTCTCTATCTCCTTGATGTCCTCTTCACTGAGTTCTCCGGCCCGGTAGCTGCTCCATAAACGCCTGCAGTCGGTGCAGGCACCGAGTCGTTCACCGCGCCAGTATCCGGTGATCATGGGGCCGGCGAGAACGCTCAGGGCCGGGACATTTGCCGAGAGCGCAGCCATAATCTGTGCGGGGACTGTTTTATCACAACCTCCGAGCAGGACAACGGCATCCATTGGCTGGGCTCTTATCATCTCCTCGGTTTCCATTGCCTGGAGATTCCGATAGAACATTGTCGTGGGCGAAGTGAGAATTTCGTTTAACGAAATGGTCGGGAAGGCGAAGGGTAGTCCGCCGGCCTCCATAACGCCCCGTTTAACCGCGTTGACCATTTCCGGCATCTGCCGGTGGCAGGTGTTGTAGTCTGAACTGGTGTTGACGATGCCGATAATCGGCCGGTCAAGATCGGTCCTATCGTATCCCGCTGAGGCGAGGAAGGCCCGACGCATGTATTTGCTGAACTCAACGTCGCCATAGCTGGTCAGATTGCGATTGATTCCTTTTGACGTATCTCGTGTGCTCATTGGCAAACCTGTAAAATAATGAAGTATCGTTTAAAGGCCGATTTTATGACGGATTTTCTGAGTTTCTTCACACCAGTTACCCACATTCCAACGACCGAAGACCCCCATGCCTCCGAGGGGATTGTCGCCGTAGTAAACGGGTACATGGATGAGTGATAATCCGTGACTTCGTGCTTTGTTCAGCGCATCCCGAAGGGAATCCGTTGAGTACCCGCCAAAAAAAGCCGTGACACCTTTTACGGATTGTGCCCACGCGACGTAATCGACCTCGATACTATCGCCGGTGGCATATACGTGTGAGTACTGTGCAGTCTGAAGACCCGATATTGCTCCCATGCGCCGGTTGTCAAGAAGCACGATACAGCCGCTGGCGCCGTGCGCGATACCGTCGATGAGAATCTGCGGATTCATCGTAAATGAACCATCACCGCTTAATGCCAGTCCATAGAAGGGCTTTGAGGCGAGTGCGGTTGACAGAAGCGCTGATACTGCAAATCCCATGTAACTCGCACCGGAATCGGTGAAGGTTCGGCCGAGCCGATCATCCTCAACAATCTGGAATCCGTTCGCCTGCACGTCGCCGGCATCAAAAAAGGTGATGGCATCATTTTCACGTGCCCAGTCAGTTGCAACTTTGATTGCGGCGGGCTGTGTGAGCACTTCCCTCCCCCAGAGGTCATCATAGAGACAGGGATTTCGGTATCGTTCTTCACGAAAAGCATCCCATTCCTTTCTCTTCGCCTGACAGCGGGTCAACCATGAAGAGGGTTCTCCCCGGGCAACTTTTCTTGCCCTGAGGATTTCGTTGAGCTTTCCGAGAGTTGCAGCAACGTCTCCGATAAGGGGGATTGTTTTTCCGTAATGTAATGCTGCTTCCAGATCGGCATTGATGTTGATGACCGTCTCGACGTTCGGATAGCCGGTTCGTGAACAGTCCGATTGGCAGACAAATCGTGTTCCCAGCGCAACAAGACAGTCAGCTTCTTCCATGGCATAGTTCCCGCTGATTGAACCCTTTGACCCGCCGACGGTCATGTTGCGTTCATGGTCAAAGGGAATGATTCCTGAGATAAGGGGAGTCGTTATCGCCACCGCATCGGCAAGCTCAAGAAACTCAAGGATTTCGGGGCCGGCACTCCTCCCTCCACCGCCAATTTTGACCACGGTGCGCTCTGAGCTTACAATTGCGTCAATTGCCTTTTCGTACTGTATGTTCTCCGGGAAAGGACCCGGCGGTGGTGGTGATACGACGGGAAGCTCGTCGAGATTGAGTGTTATGTGTGCTGGCTGCGTGTTCATCGGGAGAAGGAGAAAGAAGGGACCTGCGCGGTACGGGTGATCGACGGTGTTGAGTCCACGACGGAGAGCGGTGCACAGTGCTCCCGGCGTGTGGAGCATGTACGCTCTCCCCATGGTTTCTGTAAGGCGAAGGAAGATATCCTGTTCGTATTTGGGGATCTGCTGCATGTTGGGGCCTTCATCTTCGGTGGTTATATCGCCGAGAAGAAACCAGATCCCCAGTCCATCGTTGGCAGGTACAAGGGAGCCCGCCAGCGCGTGCATTGCACCGGGACCAATCGAGGTGAAGATGGCAGCTTTCTCACCGGTGACCCAGCGGAGTGCAGTTGCGGCATGTGTCGCTTCGGTTTCATGTCTTACCGGGAAGGTTTTCAGGAGCTTTTCCTTCTCGTAGATGCGAAGGACCTCCCCGATCTCCGTAGAGCCGTGTCCGAATATCCCGACAAATTTTTTCACTCCCTGACGCAGGAGCCCAAGGATCAGCGCTTCTGAGAGGGTGACGTCAATGTACTGGGGCAGGTCACCCGATTGTATCGCCTCTTCGATTCCACCGGCTCTTGCAATTACCCGCGCTCGCTCGGAACGCTGAGAGACTACTTCCTTCTGGTTCATTTTCTCCCTCCCTCCTTGAAAAATAGGAAAAACAGCTCTTATGGACAGTTGCCGGCATACACGCATACAAGGATGTGAAGGATTGTTGCAGATAATGATATCCTCTGGTGTACAGCTGCTCTTGGTTAACTGGTTTGCATCAATTTTAGGTTAGAGGGTAAAAAATTCAAGAATTAATCGAGAGTGCGATTCCATTGACACAATGGCATTTGATTATCTGTATCAAGAGAGGTTTTCTGTTTGCGTACTATCGTCGGGCAGATGTTTTGTGATTGACAGGGTATAAACCGATATTTAGGAAAAAGGCGGGTGCTGATGCAGGTTTCTGTGAATATACCCATACTTTTCGGTGAGCCTGAGTACAGACTCCGCATGGCGAAGGGGCAGGATACAATGAAAGTGACAAGCGAGGATTTCATCCGAGAGATATCATCGGTTATATCAAAGCTCAATTGCGACTATGCCGAGTCTCGTATCTCCCGGAGCAAAGCAACGCTGATTGTTCTTTCGGGTGAAAGCGTCGATACCATCTCCTCTGGAGAATCGATAAGCGGATCGGTGAGAATTCTCAATAAGGGTTCCTGGGGTTTCGTGTCATTTAACAATCTGCGGGATTTTGAGCGCTTTGCGAAGCGGGGTCTTGAAATCACTGAGACGATTGCCGGTGAGGAGCGTTCGGGAATTGTTTCCTCTCAACCGGTCAGGCTCCGCTACAAGACACCGGTTGTGAAAGATTTTACGAACAGGTCGCTCGATGAGAAACTCGAGCTTTCGCGTCACTACAATGACATGCTGAGAGATTCGAAATTTATTCAGACAACCAGAACAACCTACAAAGATGTCGCCGGTCAGCATCTCTATTTGAATAGCGAGGGAAGCGAGGTCATCTACGATAAATCGTTCTGCGGTGTCTCTTTTTCCTCGGTGGCAAAAGACGGGAATGTGATACAGCCCTTCGGGGATTCTGTTGCAGGGTATGGCGGCTTTGAAATTGCGGAGAATCGTGATGAGATGGCAGCGGACGTTGTGAAAGTTGCACTCGATCTTTTAAGAGCGGAGCCGGTAGGGGGGGGCACCTATGATGTGATTGTCGACCAGAAGCTTGCGGGCGTCTTCATTCATGAGGCATTCGGACATCTTTCAGAGGCTGATTTCATCTATGAGAATGAGCAGATGAGTGAGCTTATGGAGCTGGGAAGGAGATTCGGTTCAGAAGATCTCAATGTTCTTGATGACGGCAGTATTTCTGGATTGCCCGGATTCATCCCCTGTGATGATGAGGGGATTCTCCCGAAAAAAACTTTTCTTATAAGAGACGGGTTGCTGACGGGGAGGTTGCATTCCCGTGAAACATCCTTTCGAATGAATGAGGAACCGACCGGCAATGCGCGGGCACTCTCGCCCATGAGCGAGCCACTTGTGAGAATGACGAATACCTCTATTGAGAATGGAAGATATACGCTTGATGAGATCTGTGATGATGTTTCAGGTATCTATGCAGTTGATGTGATCGGTGGACAGACAAATCTCGAGATGTTTACCTTTTCTGCCGGATACGGGTATGCTCTTGAGAAGGGGAAAAAGAAGAGGATGCTCAGGGACCTCGTCCTGTCGGGGAATGTGTTTCAAACACTGAAGAACATCCTGAAGATCGGGAACGATAAGAAGATGTACGGGGGGCTTGGCGGTTGTGGCAAGGGAGGACAGGCACCCCTGCCGGTCTCTTTTGGCGGCCCGCATATTCTTATAAAAGATGTGCTCATCGGGGGGAAGCAGAGATGAAGGGCGATATTCGTCGAGCGCTGACAGGGAAGTGCCGCTGGTTTGATATTATCGAAACAGAGGGGATGAGCACGCCAATTTCATTCAAGAATAATCGGCTCTATTCTATTCGCGAGCGGCAGAATAGCGGCTTTGGCGTTCGTGTTAATGTGAACAAGCGGACGGGATTCTCCTATGCCAACAGAATGGATACTGTCGGCGATGTTATCGAAACTGCCCTGGCGATTGCAGAGAAGGGCGATATTGAAGAGTTTCAGCTTCCTGTCGATTCGGTCCAGGATTCTTTCGAGCCCTTCTGCGAGGATATGCGCTTTCATCTCGATGATGAGATTCGCAAGGGGAACGATGCCATCAATTGTATGCGGGAACGATTTCCGGATATCCGGGTTGATGTTACCATCAGCGGGTCCTCGGGCAGGAAGCGCATTCTGAATTCCGAGGGCTTTGAAGGGGGTTATCGGTATTCCTATTATGCAGCATCGATGAATGGAAAGCTGGTTATGAAAAATGGTTCCATGATTGAGGTATGGGAGAGCCTTACCGGTTTAGAGCCGGTCGACATTCAGATACTGGCGGATGCTATTATAGACAAGATCGAGAAGGCTGTCGTAGATAAGCGGCTGCAAAGTGGCAGGATTCCCGTTGTTTTTACGCCGAAAGCTTTTGCCCAGCTCCTCTCCATTCTCAAGTCTGGATTTTCAGCAAAGGCGGTTTTTCGGGGTATCTCGCCCTTCGGTGATAAACGAGGAGAGCGGATCTTCAATTCAAAATTCGGCATCACGGATGAACCTCGCCTGCGCGGGTCGGTGTATAGTTTCCCCTTCGATGATGAGGGAGTTCTATCCCGCAATAAATCGCTGATTGAGAATGGCATTATAATGCAATTCATCTCTGATCTGAAATTTGCACACAAACTCGGTTTGGAATCATCAGGGAATGCATCGCGATCTCATGCCTCACTCCCGATTCCCTCGTTCAGCAATGTTATTGTTTCCAGAGGGGAAGTCCCTTTCGATGATCTGTTGTCTGTTATCAAGAGGGGACTTCTCGTTGATCAGTTTATCGGCCTCGGGCAATCCAACACGCTTACCGGTCAGTTCTCGGCAAACCTCGATCTCGCCTTTCTCATAGAGGGGGGAGAAATAGTCGGGAGGATCAAGGATTGTATGATCGCTGATAATCTCTTTGATCTCCTTGAAGGCACTCTCGATCTGAGCAGCGAAGCGGAACAGATTGGTTCATCACTGGTCCCCTCTGTCTATTTCCCTTCCGTTCACTGTACCTGTTGAATTCATCCGGGAGCTGTTTTTATTATAAGGGGACTTCTAAAAACTGATATGATGTCCCCTTGGCCAGCGTTGTTTTGAACCTCCTGTGCACGCTGGCATGCGCGACGTCGTGTTGCTGTGTGCACAATGCCTGATAAAACCGGTATTTACAATTTGTGGTTCAATGTAAATACTGGTTTTTAGAGGAGCTCATAATTTTGTGTTTCGAAAACGATGGGATGCCGGATACGGAGGGAAGCCGAAATTGCTCTGTAATAGGCGAAAAAAAGATTAAAATGATGCTTTCTTCTAATGTGGTTTTTACAGTTTTTGGTAATGGTTCTTTCTGTGCTGGTTTGCCTCTCACAGAGCAGCAGAAATTTCGTGAAGCTGATTACGTCCCGTCTGCATGATATACCATGTCTCCATTGATGAATGCCGTTAAAACCCGAGAGTAGAAATCTCGGGGATCACCACTCCAGACGATAATGTCTGCATCCTTTCCCACCTCGAGCGATCCTACTTTTTTCTCTATGCCGAGGACCTGCGCGGGATATATGGTAACCGCTCGCAGGGCTTCCTCGCGATCCATGCCCTCTTTTATTGCCATGCATATTAATGTCTGGAAGTATCTGAGCGGAGGATAGGTGTCGGATTGGAGGCATACCGTCACTCCCGCACGGGAGAGAATGCCGGCAGTTTTGAAGCTGATCTCGCGAAGCTCCGCCTTTTCCCTGCCGATGAATGAGGGACCGACAACGGCAGGGATATTCATTCTGGCTATATGCTCGGCAATCTTATGGCCTTCCGTCACGTGTATAAGAACCAGCTTCAGTTTGAATTCGTCAGCAATCCGTATTGCCGTTATAATATCATCGGCACGATGGCAGTGTGCGTGAACGGGAAGCACGCCGCTTACGGCCTGTGAAAGGATTTCGAGCTTCATGTCGAAATCGGGTTTCTTTGCTGCGCTTCCTTTCCCTTTTCCTTTTTTCTTCTTCTGGAGGTATTCTCGGGCTTTGAAGAGATTTTCACGGAGAACCGCTGCAATTGCCATCCTGGTCTGTGGCTCCTTGCTCCTTCGCCCGTATACCGATTTTGGATTCTCCCCGAAAGCTATTTTTAAACATGATGGATTCCGAACGGTCATGGTATCGATAACGGTGCCGTGAGTCTTTATGGTGCAGAAGAGCCCCCCGATGACATTGGCGCTTCCCGGCCCGGTGTTTATTGTCGTCACGCCCCCCTCCGGCGCTTCCATCAGGGAAGGGTCGTAGGGATTGAGCGCATCGATGGCGCGCAGATGGGGAGTAACCGGATCGGTCCGCTCATTGAGGTCTATACCCGCCCATCCGATATCACCCTGGAAGAGCCCCTGATGTGTGTGCGCGTCGATAAATCCGGGAGTAATCACCGCACCGTCGACATTGATTCGCTCCGCGTTCTTTAACGTGATCTTTCCCGACGTAACTCTTTTTATCTTCCTCCCGTCGATGAGAATACTCCCCCGAAAAGGTGGCTTTTTCATCGTGTGTATGAGCCCATTTTCCAGTATGATCATGATGAAACGCCTCGCCTTACTCGAAATACTTCATTGCCCGATGCCCGATATCTTTCCGGTAATGAGCGCCCTCGAAAGATATCTTGTCAATCTCGCCGTATACCCTGTTGCGGGCCTCCTGAAAGGTCGCCCCAAGAGCTGTGACGTTCAGGACCCTCCCGCCGTTCGTGTAATAGGTGCCGTTCTCGTATCGTGTTCCTGCGTGAAAGAGTATAATGTCGTCGCTGAGTTTATCGAGCCCGGATATGGCGAATCCCTTCTTGTAACTTCCGGGATACCCTCCCGAAGAGATGACAACGGTGATGGCTGTTTTTTCTGAAAAGGTGAAGCTCATCTCGTTGAGGTTTCCTGCAAGAGTTCCCTGGATGAGATCGCCGAGCTTCTCGTTGAGCAGCGGAAGAATCACCTGCACCTCGGGATCGCCGAAGCGGACATTGAATTCAAGGACCTTGATATCATCCCCGCTGACAATGAGTCCCGCATAGAGAATTCCCTTGAAGGGGATCCCCTCGCTCTTCATTCCCTGAACAGTCGGTTTCAGCACCTCGTTGTGAACCCGTCTGAATTTGATCTCATCCATGACAGGTGCGGGAGCATAGGCGCCCATGCCGCCGGTGTTTGGCCCCTGGTCGCCATCAAAAATTCTCTTGTGATCCTGTGCCGTCACGAAGGGAACGATTGTATCGCCGTCGGAAATCCCCAGCACCGATGCTTCCTCCCCATCGACAAAATCCTCGACAAACACATGAGTATCGTCCGTGACATTCTTCTCGACGAATGCCACCGCCTCTTCTCTGGTTTCCGGAATGCCGACCCCTTTTCCGGCTGCGAGGCCGTCGAGTTTGATGACGATCGGATACTGTTCGGTGTTATCAATGAATCTGAGGAGCTCCTCGCTTCCGATGAAATCGGCATGTCGGGCTGTCGAAACCCCGTATTTCTCCATTATCTGTTTGGCGAAGAGCTTGCTCCCCTCGAGCATCGCCGCTTTCTGAGTGGGGCCGAAAGCCGGAATTTTCTTCCTGTCGAGAAAATCAACAATGCCGTCAACGAGAGGTGCTTCGGGACCGACGATGACGATATCTATCTTCTTCTCAATGGCGAACCGCTCTATTCCGCCGAAGTCGTCAACGGGTATGTTTGCTCGAAATTCGTCTCTGATGCCACCGTTTCCGGGAGCAACGTATACCTCCCGAGAGCTTCCGTCTGTCAGTAACCGCCATGCAATGGTATGTTCTCTTCCGCCTGATCCGATAACGAGATATCTCATGGTTCCTCCGGGAGCATGGTAGAAAAGTATCATTATGTTGTAGGGAGCGTATTGAAGCTTTGTCAATAGAAAATTATCAGAGGGGGTTATGAATATCGATTCCCAACAACAGTCTGTGTGGCACTTTTAAAGTTATTGACACTGCTCATTATTGATAGTATTATGTCACCTAAATTTTTATATAGTACTTTTTTCGAGCCTGATAATTATTCCAAGTCATGACAGAAATAATAGCAAAACCCTTTTTGAAGTGGGCGGGCGGCAAATCGCAGCTCTTAAGCGATTTCGAAAAGTTTTACCCTCCTGAGCTCAAAGCGGGCAAAATTACCAGATACTTCGAGCCGTTTGTGGGAAGCGGTGCGGTTTTCCTCGATTTAGCACAGCGCTATAGGACGCGTTCATGCTACATTGTTGATAAAAATGAGGATCTCATATTAACCTATCAGGTTATACAGAGAGATGTTGATATCTTGATGGAGTTTCTATCTCGATATGCAAAGAAGTATCTCGAATTAAATGATGATGAGAAGAAGGGGTACTTTTACGAGATCAGGCAAAGTTATAATCTGCAGCGATTCAATATCAACTATAGCCGTTATTCTGAAAACTGGATACCACGAGCTGCACAACTGATTTTTCTCAATAAAACGTGTTACAATGGTCTCTTCAGGGTGAACAAGAAGGGAGACTTTAATGTTCCTTTTGGCAAATACAAGCGGCCGCATTTTTATGATGAAATGAATTTGAGAAAGACATCCGATATTCTGCAGAAGGCGGAGATTGCAGTTGGTGATTTCATGCAATTCAGTGAGCGGATTACGCGGAATTCGTTCATATACCTTGACCCGCCCTATCGACCGATAAGCAGAACGTCGAGTTTTACGTCATATAGTAAATTCGATTTTAATGATGAGGAGCAGATTCGATTGGCTCATTATTTTCGGTATCTGGATTCGAAGGGAGCACGGGTGATGCTGAGCAATTCGGATCCGCAGAATACGAATCCCGATGATTCCTTCTTCGAGGATCTCTACCGGGATTATCACATTACCCGGGTTCTGGCAAAGCGCTCAATAAATTGCGATGGCGATAAGCGAGGTCAGATTTACGAATTGGTAATTACCAATTTTAAGTGAGAGAAATCTATGCCCAATCTCGGTCAGATATTCAGGGATGCCATTATCGGAGAGATACGGGAGTGGCAAATTGCGGATCTCCATCTCTATCGGGAGATAATCGTCGGGAGCAGATTCGTAGGCAAAAAGAGAAAGCTCGACATAGTCCTCCAATATGAAAAGAGGTATCTCGGCATTGAGGCAAAGTACCAGGCAACGCAGGGGACAGCGTATCAGAAGCTGAGTTATACTCTCGATGATGCCAGGAAAACTCCCATCCCGACTATAATCGTTTTTGCCGGTGAAGGCATTGAGGAGGATGTCAAGGCGCAGCTCATTTCCAGTGGAATTGGTTTAGAAGTGACCTGGTCTGCTGAAAATGGTTTTCATTCGGGAGTGGATATATTAAAACAGCGCGTGTTGATTGAACTCGGCCTGGACTGGCTCAGCGATCAGGCTGAGAAGAGGGTTTTTTAAATTGAGGCGAGGGCGAGGTGTCAGCTCCGTTCATGCCAGCTTGCTTCCCCTGAAGACGAACATGGTTCTCCCCACTTTTATCTCATCCCAGTCGTAAAGGGGTTTCGGCCTGAGCAGTTTCTTGCCGTTGAGATAGGTCCCGTTATTTGAAACGAGATCAAAGAGATAATAAGCGTTCTTTATTCGCTTGATCTTTGCATGCTGGAGCGAGACCGCATCATCCTTGACCACGATAGTGTTGCTGTTGTCTCTGCCGATAGTCACCTCATCCCAGAACATGGGGAATCGCTTGCCAACGGCGGGACCGTCTTTCTGCAGCAGCCATGCCTTCGAGTAAACATATTCGGGATCCTTCTCGGTGAGCACGGTATCCTCTTCATGTCTGAGTTTTTCAGCGCGATCGATGCTTGCGCTATATTCGGCATAGGCGGGGGGAAGTTTTTTCGGTTTGTATATCTTGTCAACGAGATCCTTCCGCTTCAAAAAGGAGAAGAGGACAACAATGAGCAGTGCGATGAGTATGATGATGAGGGATGCCAGGATTATTTCCGAGAGGGAAGGTATCTCCATGTCCATAATGCTTCTCTGGAAGACGATATCTTTCACATCGCGATCGCGAATAGCTCCGTATTTCAATCGAACCTCGATGCGATGCTGCTCACCGTCCGCCTTGAGCATCGTCTTGTACTGAATGGCGTATTCATTCTTGATGGCGCTGACGATGGTTCGATACATGTTGGCAAAATCATTCGCATTCGTGCTGTAAATGAGCTTCCCCCCGGTGAGCTTGGATATCCGCGCAAGGGTTTTCAGGTTGCTCGACGATTTCAAACAGATGAAATAAACGGGGATATCGAGATCTCTGGCAAAGGTTACGATATCCTGTGAAGAGATGCTGCTCCCCTCATCCTTCCCGTCGGTAAAGACGATGATACCTTTGCGCAGTGCCTCCACCCGGCTTAAAATGTCGATGGAATCGTATACCGAATCAAAGAGCAGTGTTTCTGTGCCGTGCTGGTCAATCCTGTTGATATTTTCGATGAGCTGTGCTCTGTTGCCGGTAAAGTTATTGAGCATGAGCACCTCATCGTTGAATCGGTAAATGGAGATCCTGTCATCGGGCCTGGCGTTCAGGATTATCTCCTTCGCGGTTTTCTTGATCGTTTCGAAGAATGACTTCTTGATGCTTTTGCTCGAGTCGATTGAGAAGACGAGATAGAGCAGGTCCTTGCCGTACTCGCTGTTCATTATTTTAACATAGTTGACCCTGAATCCATCCTCATAGATGAAGATATTCTCTTCGCCGAGTCCGGTGAGATCCGAGTGATCAACATTACGTGCAGTTATAAAGATCAGTACAACCGGGAACTCTGATGTGATGTCTATTTTATTGATGCTGATGAATGGACCTGCACTGATCATTGCAGGGAACAGCACGATGAGGATGAGTAGTGCCAGGGCGCTTGCGAAGATGCATCTTCCCGGACGTTTCCTATGTCTGACGAGCGGTAAATCCATTATCCTGATAGGACTGTATACTTGATGAAAATTCGGTTATTCTGAAATTACTTTTTATTATTATCGGGAAAATTCATCTCGTATAATATAATTTTAATTGTAACGGCATGCATAAAAGTGATTTCAATCGATGCAGGAATCTCACCTCGCAGGAACGGTACGTGAGATGCGGTTATTGTTTACCACAGTCAGTGACCTCACCCCTCAGGAGCTCGATGGCATGGGGGATGGCGTCTTGTATGAATCCGAGGTTTTCCTTCACCGATTTCGGGCTTCCCGGAAGGTTGATTATCAAACTGTTCTTTCTGATTCCCGACACTGCTCGTGAGAGCATCGCATGGGGGGTTATACCGAGAGAACGCATTCGCATGACCTCGGAAAATCCGGGAGCATGTTTGTCGATAACTGCGAGTGTTGCATCGGGGGTAACATCTCTTTTTGCGAGTCCGGTTCCCCCCGTTGTCAGGATCAGGTCGATATCCCTATCGGAGAATTCAATGAGCTTATCTCTGACAAGCTCATATTCATCCGGAATAACCGTCTCCAGTTCTACCGTGAAACCCATCTCCTCGGCCCAAAGGTGAATTGCAGGGCCGGACTGATCTTTTCTTGTTCCTGCGTGTGAGCGATCACTGACGGTAATTATGCCGACGGTTATCATTATGACACCCTTATTCTATTTCGATACTCTGAATGGTGAATTCTCTTCCCGAGACGAGCTCGATATCTGTTGAATTGCACTTTTTACAAACGAACTCAAGATTTTCCCTCGTAATGGTGAACTCGCTTTTGCATTTCTTGCATCTGATGACCGTTGGTATGCGTTCGATATTCAATTCGGCCTTTTCAGCGATGGTATCCTTGCTCACGAAGTTGAAATAAGTCTGCATCCACTCGGGAATGAGATCGGAGAGTTCTCCGACCATGAGATTTATTTTTGATATTCTCTTTGCATTGTATCGATTTGCATGCTCTAATACGATATCGAGGATGCTACTCATTATTGAGAGTTCATGCATCTATCACCCTGCCCACATGTTTCTATTTATTCCGAAACAGTTGAAATTCCTTAACATCTTTAAACGATGTGCACACGTATGATGTTTTATCCAATCAAACACAATACCGCCTGATTATCAATAAAAATAAAAAAAACTTGAAGTGTGCACATGCACCGTTTTTATTCATCCATTACGGTTTAAGTTTGTTTTTCCCCGTAAAGTAGTTATATTGATAATTAATGTTTTGAGTCTAATTTCACCGCTTTTATGTTTGGAGGGGGTCTTGAACAGGTATCCCTGTGATGAGGTACGACAGTATTATGATCAGACCGAGAACTGAATTGTGCCATCACCGGCATACCACTGGGAAATGAAATTTATAGCGGCTTCAACGGTACGCTCTGCTTTTGTGTATATATTGATTTTCAGGTATCATGACAATGATTCATTTTATTACGGAAAAGCTCTCCGCACTCGGATCAAAGATTGTTCCCCGACGGTGGTTTCTCGATAGTTATTGGATTCGACTCCCCTTTGTCCGGTATCCCATGCTCTGGATAGGCCTCGCCAACGATCAGCTTATACGCGGGGAGGACTTCGCTTTAAAAATCGCTTCTCTGAGCAGATATGTGCGCGATGCTGTTGTTTCTGATCCGCTGTTTTTCGAGGTGAAAAAGAAAACGCCTGTCGACCTTGAAAAGGAGTTGCTCAATCCCTTCGCCCATTCGGAGTATGTGAAGTCGAAGCGGGATGCCAGAAGTAGAATAACCAGACACTTTGGAGCGCGTATCGGGGATCGGATACGCAGAAGTTTTTTCGATTGTCTTACACCAAACAGTCGATTTCGGGATCATCTCACGGGATTCTTGCTTGACTGTACCGGTCGGGGGCGTGAAAGGTATTTCTCTTTCGGTGAGATCGTCTCGCTTGATAAAAAGATTGTCCGCTATGCCGGGCAGAAGAAGGGAGTCTCAAGAAAGCCGATATTCACTCGCGAGAATCAAAAGCGATTTCAGGAACTGCTCTCTCTCGGCAGCATGGATGCGGTTCCTGAAGGGTATATTAAAGAATTTTATCCGCAGTTTAAAACGAACGAATTTGTCAGGAATAAGGCATCGTTTCACTGGGGTGAAAAGAGACTCTTCGCCCTCCATGAAGTTAATGCTGTCGTTGAATATCTCTCTCGGCATCTCTGTGTCAGAAATCCCGAGCGCACGATGCAACGGATAGCGCCACGTGTCAAGAAGTGGTCGATAGCCGTTCTGGCCGTAGCCGTTCTCATTCCGTTCCTCTTCGACATTTTCATGCTCCTCTATGGATATGTACGCAACGATTATACACACAGCGCACTTTTCACCTCCAAAGAGGTGCTGACAATTAATTCACCCTTTGCCCGCCGTTCGAATCGTATTAGCGTGATGAATAACAGTGCCCGCTTCACTGAGTTTGACGTTAAGGGTTCGCTACCGTACAGTTCAACACGGTACAAAATTGATAATACCGGTCAGCTTGCGGTGGAGCTCAGCTATCCTGTTTACCGAGCAATCCGAATCCAGGATCAGATTGGATTGACGGTTCTTACTATTGAAGAAGAGAAATTAAGCGAGCTCAGGATAACTGATCGCAGGACCCTGGAACGAGTTCTCGATTTCATCATCGTGAAGGGCTGGTGGGAGGAGCTTGCATATGCATTTGATGACTTCACTGATGATCTTTTTAATGTGTACGATCCTCTTGCCGTGCCGCTGGAGAGAATAAGGGGTGATATTGCCATTCGGGTGAGCAATGCTCCCGCTCCGACGAGGTGGATGCAGCGACTGAATGAGTGTTTCAGTTTTGTGACGGTATGGTACCATAAGCCAAACACCAGGAAGTGGATACCACTCGATGAGTTTCCGAGGATAATGCGGGAGGCGATTATTCTCAGGGAAGACCGGAGATTTCGAAACGACCTGTTCCCCGTTCCTCACCGCGGGAATGATAATATAGTGATTGTTCCGCAAATTGTGAAAAGACTCATCTGCGATATTCTGAAGAGTATTTATCGGTTTGGCAGTGAATACGAATTATCGTGGATGGAGAATTTTGGGAGAAGGTATTACAATTCTGTTTATGCAATCTACACCAGTGATATGCGGGGAGGGAGCTCGATATCAAATCAGGTCATGGAGATGCTCTATACGAGGGACATCCCGAATGTCGTTTCACGTTTTTCGGGAATTGAACAGGACAAGAAGATTGAGCAGAAGAAATTCGAGCTCCCCGCCTCTTTGATGGTTGACTGGTTCTGGACTGAGGATGAGATTCTGGAAGCGTATATTAACGAGGTATATGGTGGACACCTCCGGTCGGATATAATCGGTTTCAGATCTCAGGCAGAGATGTACTTTTCGCGAGGGCTGGATGAGCTCAATCTGCGGGAGCAGATTATGCTCGTTGGAGCGGTGAAGAAGCCTTCGCGAATAAAAGAGTATGCCCTCTGGCTGAAAGCGGATGAACTCAGAGAGCTCATACAGAAGAAAGGGGCGGCGAGTTCCCTGCTGAGAGCGTGGGAGGCTGAGAATAGTGCCTTTGACGTGAATCGGCACAATTACCCGAAAATCCTCAAGGAGAATCGATTATCGAAGGAATGGATTGATCAGAGAACGGATTTTCTTCTTCATCTGCTCCACAGGGCAGGCGAGATCTCTCACGCTGAATATACTGACGCATTGAGTCAGCAGATTGCGTTTAACTTCGCCTCGAGCATCTACTCCAGGGGCAACCGTCTGGTCAACAATATCAAACGGGAAATTGACGGGGAACTCGGTACGGATCGTTCCGATTCGGGGCTGGTAGTGTTGAGTTCAATTGACAGGGATATGCAGGATGCACTTCAGGGAATCATTGACCGGATATCGGTGAAGATTGCAGCGAGGTCCACCGATGCTGATAGCGATGACGTTACCCTGGTTATGCTTGATGGCGGGGCGCGTATAGTACATGCGAATGAGAAGCGATCTGGCGAATTTAATGTGGTGAACAGGATAATCGCCGATGTCGGGGGATCCTCGAAAGGGAACGATGAATGGGACTGGATAACACAGGCCAATCGCTCTCTGGGATCAAGCTTAAAACCGCTTCTTGTTTTCTATTTCCTTCTTGAAGGATTTAATCTGAGCGATCAGCTCAAGGACACAAAGTTAACCTACCGGAATTATTCACTGGAACAGGAACGGGTCTATCAGAATTTCATCCATCGATATCCCCATCGGGATGAGGATATCGATGAGATTACCGAAAACTGGTTATGGTCCCCGAAGAACTATCAGCGGTATTCGGAGAGCTGGGTGAACGTCAGGAGAGCGCTGGTCCACTCGATAAACAGCGTACATGTACAGATTCAGGAGATAGTGACTCCCGAGGTCTTTGCACAGCTCTTGAATGAAATGATGAATATCGATGATGCTGGCAGTATGCACAAAGCGTATCGTTCGTTGGTTCTCGGGGGATCGGATGGCGATCAGCGCTATGACAAGTTCCTCCTCGCCTTTTCGGTTTTCCCGAACAGGGGTATTCTGAAGAAACACACATATCTGAAAGCGGTGATGCTTCCTGATGGGACGGTTCTCTCACCGAATTACCGTTCATTGGAAAGCCCCCTCCTGGAAAAGTTCGGAAGAGATTATGTGGAGGCTGCCTGCATGATTCTCAATGACGTTCTGAGGCAAACCGTCAGAGAGGGTTCCATGTCCGCAATGCGGGGTGTTGGAGCAGGGAAAACCGGCACCTCCAATGATTTTAAGGATGCGCTGGCCACCCTTCACTTTATGGCTGATGATGACACCTACATAGCGGGCGTCAGGCTCGGGAATAGGGCAAATCGTTCTATTGGAAAGGCCGCGCATCAGATTGCAACCCCGCTGCTGGCGAAGATTGTCAGGAGGTTGTTCCAGAAGAGGAACCTCATAACGGGAGATGCGTACGATGAGAAACTGAAAAATGAGTTGGAATCAAACCCCTTTA
>CAZZCF010000089.1:0-17823 GCA_964652955.1 uncultured Leptospirales bacterium | reverse complement strand
CGACATATCCCAATCAGGGATGCCGGTGAGCTGCATCTGAAGAGTCCTGAGGAGCTGTGCACCTATTGCTTCTCTGATATCATCACCGAGGCTGCCGTTGGCATGGCAACCATTAATTCCTATCTTAACGTTGACATCTCAAAATACAGCGAGATAAATGCCTTCGATATCCTTGCTGAGCGGGGAGCGGGAAAGCGTGTCGTCATTATCGGCAATTTCCCCTTTACCGATCGGATCAGAAAATCCGTTTCACAGCTCTCCGTTTTCGATCGGGCAATACGTGATGGCGTTTTGCCGCCGGAGCAGATGCCGGCAGTCCTTCCCGCGGCGGAAGTCGTTGCCATAACCGGCACCTCGCTTATCAACCGGACCTTTGACGATATTATGACGCTCGTTGACGATGCTGCATTCACAGTCATGCTTGGCCCCACCACGCCGCTTTCCCCGCTCCTGTTTAATTACGGTGTCGATGTGCTGTGCGGGAGCATTGTTGCGGACGCCGACCTCGTGGAAAACTGTATCTGTCAGGCGGTTCCCTTTCGCTTCATAAGGGGGGTGAGGCATGTTGCGCTGCTGAAAGATTAATCCCGCTGTCGGTTCAGGATACTCAGCGTGCTCTTTTCGGCGGCAGCGGAATGAGAATACTTGTCTTCTCCTTATATGCAGCGAATCCCGGATTCTTGGCCATATCCCGCTCGGTAAGGGGAATACCGGAAACAAAGACAATCATAGCGGTAATGATGGCAGGACCGATAATACCTATCCATCCCCAGGCGACCGAGAGCGCGATAATCCAGATGCCCCACCACATGGTTATTTCACCGAAGTAGTTCGGATGCCGTGTGTATCGCCACAATCCCCGGTCCATGATCTTTCCCCTGTTCTCGGGATTCCGGATGAATTGATCCAGCTGATAATCGCCGACCGATTCGAAGAAGAATCCGATACCCCAGACTGCTATGCCGATGACATCAAGAGCGGTGATGCTCGCATCGCTTGTGGTGTTGATGATAATGACGGGAGTGACATTCAGCAGCAGGATAAAGCCCTGCAATATGAAAACCTGCAGATAGCTCCTGATAACGAAGTACTTTCCCCAGGATTTGCGCCAATCCTGATAACGCCAGTCCTCCCCTTTGCCCCAGTTGCGGCGCAGAATCCGAATGGCGAGTCGAGATCCCCAGATGAGAACGAGGAGCGTGACCACTATCTGACGGGGAAAGTACGCTCCGCTGTGAATGAGCGTTACCATTGCGATAAGAATAAAACCGATTCCCCAGGCGATATCCGCGATGCTGTTATCCTTTACCAGCATGGCGATAATAAACAGGGTTGTCATATAAAAGAAGATGACAATTGCTGATAATCCTATCGTATTCAGTATTTCGTTCATCGTATCCTCCTGATCATCTGTTTCTTCGTTATTTGCTGTATTGATCGAGACCGCGTTGAATAATCCCCCGCACGTCCGCAATGAACCGGTCGAGGGTATCGGAGCTGTACGAGCGTACCGCCACCGGTTTATGGATTATCATCGTTGCACGCCCCGGGAAGAGATTGAACGATTTGGGTGGCAGAATGTTTTTGGTATTCGCGATGGTGACGGGAAGGATCGGGATATCGAGATCGAGAGCTAATTTAAAGGCGCCTTTTTTAAATTCGCCAAGCTGACCCGTGCGGCTCCGGGTCCCTTCGGGGAGCATGATGAGAGATGTACCGTTGACGAGCTTTTCGCGCGCTTTCTCCAGAGAAGCGTAGGCTGCTTTCGGATTGGAGCGGTCAATATAGATGTTTCCCCCTTTTTCGCCGGCAAGGCCGAAAAAGGGGATCTTCCTGAGCTCCTGTTTCATCACCCATTTGATATCGATGCCCAGCCAGCCGTAGAGGACGAGAATATCGAAGGAGCTCTGATGGTTCGGAACGATCACGTATGATTGCTTCCGATCGATATTCTCTTTTCCGATAACGGTAACCAGTATCGGTGTTGCACAGGCGTTGAAGCGGGCCCACCAGACGCCGGTTGTCCTGTTCGCCACTTTATCGTCGAAGAGAAAAACGATAATAATCCCGAGACAGACGAAAAAAACGGTTGAAAGAGCCAGAAGAGGAATGAAGACAAGCCATTTATAGGGTTGATAGAGTATCCGAAGAGTTCTCCTCATGAAATCCGCCTTTATATCTCTGTAGCAGAAAAGTTATAAAAAATAAGGTACTTAAACATTAGCAGGTGTAACTGAGAGTTTCAAAAAAAATATTGATCTGCTATAAAATAATGTCTTCGAAAGGATTACATGGTAAAGGTATTTCATCCCCCCTGCGGTATAACGGGGAGCACAAGCCGGGACTGATAGTCCTCCTCGTGGAACACCGTCTGTATCGCTTTTACCATTTTGACCCCTTTCCCGATGATCTCGCCGGTGTTCAAGTTTCGGTCGTAGAGGGGGAAATCGGAGCTGCTGACGAAAAGGCGTATTCGATGCCCTTTAACGAAGAGGTTGCTCGTCGCACCGAGAACTATCTCAAAGCGATAGACGGTTCCCTTTTCGAGAAATGATGGCGATTGCAGTGAATTCCTGAAACGGGCGCGGATGATACCCGACTTTATGTTGATCGATTTCCCATCGGGATAGACATCGATGAGCTTTACGGTAAAATCGGTATCTCTGGCAGATGAGGAGGCATAGAGTATCAGCTTCACCGGACCTGTTATCTCGGTGTCCTTCTCCAGGGGCGGTGTTGAGTAGACGAGTACATCTTTTCTGATTTCAACATCTCTCTGATCGGCTGGACCCGGTGATATGTTCTCATAGACAAATGCGCCACCGACAGAGGGGACAGGGATTTCCGGATCGTAGATGAAGGTATCCGGTTTCTCCGCTTCCGGTGCACTGGTCGTCAGTGTGCCGTCACCGAGGCTGCTGTTGGCATTTCCGTTGCTGTGAAGATAGAAGGAGACATACTCCGCTCGCTTCGGGGGCCATTCAGCTTCGCTTCTCCACTCATTCCTTCCCATGATAAAAATGCGAATGGGCTTCTCGTTGAGCATACCGGTGCTCTCTCCGCTCAGCCACTGCCGGTACCAGCTGAGCATTACTCTGACCTGTTGCATGAAATCTGCACTGTTTCCGAAATCGACGTCGTCGAAGGTCGATCGTGTCACGTGAATCCAGGGGCCGATAATGAGCTGACTCTTCCTCGCGCTCTTTTCTCCCGATGTAATGAGCCGACGGTAATCTTCAATGGATGCATCGACGAAGGGATCGTACCAACCGCCGATTATGAGCGCAGGGGCTTCAATGCGATCAGCTTTTATATCTGCCCGCATTGGATTCCAGAAGCTGTCAGGGAGGGGATGGCTGATCCAGTCGTTATAAATCGGATTGTCATGGTAGGAAATATTGTCCGCGTCGATAAGGGGGAGATTCCAGATCGCTTTGTTCCAGTCAATATCGTCAATATCCTTCTGATGGCGTTTTTCGTTCAAATAGTGCCAGAGCAGCGTTTGATTGTATCGAAAGACGCCATTGTGCAGCCATGACCGGTAGGTGTTCTGAGCGGTGACAATGGGAATGAGCGCTTTCAGATAGGTGTGCTCGTAGGGCGCGGCGAGCCATTGCGTGGCGCCAAAGTACGATAACCCGAACATGCCTACCTTCCCGCTGGACCATTTTTGCGTTCCTGCCCAGCGAATGGTATCGACACCATCGGTACTTTCGTTGATAAAGGGGTAAAACTCACCGCCGGAATCAAATCTCCCACGAACGTCCTGAACGATATAGACGAATCCCTGCGAGGCAAAGAGCTCGCCGATGAATTCATATCGCTGAGCGGGATTTCGCTTATTGTAGGGTGTTCTCGTGAGGATCACCGGAAAGGCTCCGGGGCTGGCAGGACGATAGATGTCAGCTGCGAGATCTGTTCCGTCACGCATCGGAATCATGACGTTTCTCTGCACCTGAACCCGGTGTGCCGGCTGCGGGATTCCCAGCACCAGCGCGACAACATTCTGCCTGAAGAAGAGGTATATGATAAGAGCTGCTAAGAAAATGATTACTGTGCTGCCGATGAATATCTTTATCCCCCTGTGCAGTTTCATGCGTTCTCCAATCCTGTTAAAAGAATCTTTCTCTCTGACTGGTAATGTAAAGGATTATGATTATAGTGCTCTTCTTATTCCGGTCAAGCAGAATACCGCTCGTTTTTTTTGCTTGACCGGTGAGAAAGGTGGAGTATCGATATTGCAATTCGACAAGAGAGGTGAGCGCAATGGAAGAAAAGGAAAAACGCACGGTCAGAGACGGGGATGATAAACCGGTACCGCTGCCGTCATGTGCATCATGTGAAATCGAAGCGTTCAGGAAGATATGTCTTTTCGAATCGGGCACCGGTCCCCGCGGATGTCCGACCCTGCTTCAGAAGAAGGTGCTGGAGGAGGCCAATCGGGAGTATCAGAAAACCGATGTACATGAGTTCGCGCGGCAGGCATCCCTGCAGGAAGCCGCATGCTATGCAAATCGGGATCAGCGACCCTATGTGCCACAACCGGTGAAGACCCGCATACAGGAGGTATGTGAGTTTGCAGAGCGCATGGGATACAAGCGTCTGGGACTTGCCTTCTGCCTCGGACTGACGAAGGAGGCACGGATGGTTATGGACATCCTCACCCTTAACGGATTTGAAGTCGCTTCGGTGATGTGCCATGCGGGGAGAACCTCCAAGAGCACTCTTGATATCAAGAGGGAGGATACCATCTTTCAGGAGATGGATGAGGGGATATGTAATGCCATCTTTCAGGCGAAGGTGCTCAACGCGGTTCAAACTGATTTCAACATCCTGCTCGGATTGTGTGTGGGGCACGATTCTCTCTTCTTCAAGTATGCCGATGCACCGACGACCGTTCTTGCAGTGAAGGATCGGGTTACGGGTCACAATCCGCTTGCTGCTGTGTATACTTCTGAATCCTATTATCTCAAGCTCAGGACGCCAGGCTTGTAAGGGAAGCCTGATGAAGGGCTGCACTGTTATCCCGATTCCTCGGCGTGCTGCTGCCGTTGCAGTGTGAAGAGATCAGGGCTTATGCAAAGGGGGGATGTCTGTTTAGGTGAGTGCGATGACCTCGATTTCAATGGGGAAATTCCCCGGCACTTCTTTTACCGCTACACAGGAGCGTGCCGGTGGATTCTTCGTAAAAAAGGTTTTATAGACCTCATTCATGTCACTGAAATACGACATGTCTCGTAAAAAGACTGTTGCTTTGACCACCTTGTCGAGGTTGCTGCCTACCGACTCGAGGGCTTTTCTGATGTTGGAGAGGACCAGTTCGGTTGCTTTCGTAATATCATCGGTAATCGCTATGTTCTTTTCGGCGTCGATGGGCACGATGCCGGAGACATATAAGAACCCACCCGCTTCGACGATATGGGAGTAGGGACCCGCCTTCGCGAATCCGTCGACATCGTGAGTTTTCTTTTCCATGATTTCCTCCGCTCCAGTTTTCCAAGCATGCTGATAATCGAATGCATTACTAAAAAAGTCAAGAGATAATGATTATAATTGACTTATCAGCTTTTCAGTATACCTTTGTTCGAAAATTGAACTGTGGGGCCGAGCAGCTATGGAGAAAAGTGAGCTGAAAGCGAAAATATATTCGAAGATAGAAGAATTGCCGACCCTCCCTGCAATGATTCCGAAACTCCTTCAGCTGACCGAGAGCAGAAAGAGCAGCGTATCTGATCTGACCGCATTAATAGAACGGGATCCTGCACTTGCCTCAAAAATACTCAAGGTTGCAAATTCGGCGTATTACGGATTTTCCCAGAAGATATCTGACCTGGAGCGGGCTATTGCACTGCTCGGCTTCAACATGGTTAAATCTCTCGCTCTTTCAATCGGTGTCATTCGGAGCCTGCCGACGGGGAGGAAGCATCAGAGCTTTTCGGTAGAGGGATTATGGCTTCACAGCCTGGCGGTTGCTGTTCTGATACAGGAGCTCGGCAAACGATATCGGAAGGGAGAAGAGAATGAACATCTCTTTGTTGTCGGCCTCCTGCACGATGTCGGAAAAATTGTTTTTTTCCACTTCTTTTATGATGAGTTCGAGCAGGCCCTGAATCTTATCGTCAATGATGGAACGAAAAAACTTCATCTCGTTGAACGTGAGATGATCGGGATTGATCACTGCGAGGTCGCTGCAATGCTGTTGACGCGATGGCGGTTTCCGCTTACGATAGTAAATCCGGTTGCCTATCATCATGAGCATGATATCCCCGGAGATACGAATGCTGAGGACGTATCGCTGCTCCGCATCGCAAATATACTCGGACAGGAGCTCGCCATTGGCGAGGAGGGGAACAGCACTCCGAATGAGATTCACCCTTCGGATTGTGTCCTCCTGAAAATTGACGAGGCGGGACTCGGTGAAATGCGCGCCTATGCACGTGGTGCACATGATGACATTCATTCATTCTTCAGCGCCCTGCATCAGTAGCTCTGTCCAGCTCCCGAGAAGGAGTCAGCCATAAAACATCATAGGGATGAAGCGTGATGTAGAGCGTATCATTTTCAGCCATCCACTCCACATCGCTCACCAGATCGCGCCAGTGTATCTCTTCGATACCGATCTCACCGAGAGGAATCTCGAAATGGCATACGCGGTTGGTGACGTTGATCATTGTCAGGATGTGCTGATCGCACTCAGGTGATGTTCTCAGAACCGTGAAGATGTCCGGGGAGAGCATAATCACCTTCTGGTTGCCGTTGGGGTGGAAGGCACGCTGCTTGGTGCGGACGGTGATCAGTCTCCCGAACTCGCGGTTGATACGCGAAATCTTCGAGAGCGGATCCTCGAGTGCTTCATAAATTGCTGCAGCATCCATAACGGTCCGGTTGATCTCGCGTTTTGATTTTCCCTTCATGATCGCATCAATGTCGTTTTGAGTTCCTATCATGCTGTGCAGGTAGATCCCCGGCACTCCCTGGAGAACGAGGGCGAGAATTCGTGACGCAACGAATCGCTTCACCTGAAAGGCGATATCCTCATCGCTCTCTTCACGGTTAAGAGCACTGAACCAGGTGATATTGATCTCATAGGGCTCATCGGTTCCGTCGCTGGCTGTTTTATAAGAGATGAGCCCTCCATGTTCCTGCGCTCGCTGAATCATCCGGTCGATCGCTTCACGCGAGAGAATGTCCTTAACTCCCATGAGACCGATTCCGTCATGCGAGTCGAGAAAATTAAAATAGGTTGTTGTCGGTGAGCCGGTTTCCATGGTGCTCGCCCATTTCGCGAGGGCAGAACAGTCCTCGGTATAGAAGGTTTGAAGCACCAGCGGTGGCAGGGCGAAGTTATAGACCATGTGCGCCTCATCGGTGCCATTTCCGAAGTAGGAGATGTTCTCCTCATGAGGAACATTGGTTTCGGTAATAATGGCCACCCATGGAGCGATGGTATCGAGAATGTCGCGGAAGAGCTTTACAATCTCATGGGTCTGTTCAAGGTGTATGCACCGCGTTCCCGGTTCACACCAGAGATAGGTAACCGCATCGAGGCGGATGATATCCGCACCGTGACGGACATAGAGGAGCAGTATCTCGATAACGCGTATCAGGACATTGGGATTCTTGTAGTTGAGATCGATCTGATCGCTAGAAAAGGTACACCAGACATATCGGGGGCCATTGACCGTATAAAATCTGGTGAGAATATCCGAGGTACGCGGACGGAATATGATTCTCCGGTCATCCTCGGAGAGCTGATCGGGAGAGGTGTAGGTGATGAAAAAATCTCGATAGTAGGGACCGCCGTTCAGAAATTCCTGAAACCAGCGGCTCTTTGATGAGACATGGTTGATGACCCCGTCGAACATGAGACGGTAGCGGCTTTCAAGGTCCTCGATATCCAGCCACGAACCGAGATTGGGATCAACAGTGCTGAAGTCAACAATCGAGAACCCGCGGTCTGATGAATAGGGGAAGAAGGGAAGAATATGCAGGGTGTTTATGGTACCCTCCAGGTAGGTGTCGCAGAAGGTGGCAAGTGTTGCGAGGGGAGAGCGCTCTTTACCGCGAAGGAGGTTGCCGTAGGTAATTAGAATAACATCTTCTTCAGTGAATTGCTCTTCCGGCTTCAAGGAGCTTTCATCTTGAATCATCTCCTCGGTTTTATGAGCGTAGTAAACCTTTATCACCCGCTCGAGCTCGGGCATATAGAATTCAGCAATATCTTCTCCATAGAGAAAGCGGAGCCGATTGAAAATTTTGTTTCGCCGTTCTGCCGGGAGTTCATAGATCGGTCGTTCGTAATCGGGTTCCTGTTTGTGGACGGACTTAGTGAATCGGGTTTTTCTCATAGTGTGATCACTCCTCAGCGACAGGGTGTTCCCGGTGAGCCGGGAAGATGACCGGATTCATAATCGGTTTCCATTATAAATACTATTACCATGGGAAACACGGGCATGGCGGAAAAAATCAAGTAAAATTCTTATCACATGATTGAAAATCCTCATTCGCATTCTGTTGACGGCATTAATCGAGCATTATATTTCTGTATGCATATGGAAAGATGAGAAATTGCATACTGTATTATGCCGGACAAACGCATTATCAGTTTTATTATAAGGAAGGGGAAACCCGCCCTTTTCTTCCCCTGCTCCTTCACGGGGCAGAGAAGCGACACTGCATGAGCGGCAACATCTCAATAAACGGGCGGGTGTAATAAAAGGATTTACAGGATTGCATATATTTTATATCCTGAATTCATGTCAGAACTTGTTTTGCCTGAAAGAGAAGTTATTATTGAAATAAACCATAACAGCCCTGTTGTGCCATTCCGAGAAGAGCGGTGTATACTGTAATAAATGCAATCTGCAGAGCAGAGAGATGAACAAACTGCATGAGGCTGATGAGCACGTTTAGTGAGATATTTTGAATATGCTGGAAGCAGTGACGGATACAGAGGTTCCGGAGCCTGCTGCACGGTCGTTTATTCGGAAATCTGTTTCGTGCATCGCTATGTCAAATTGCGCACATGATACTGTAAAAGGATGAAGAGGGTTCCGATGCCGAATACAAAAATTGTCTGCACGATTGGTCCTTCCAGCGAAGAGCGAAGCATTATTAGAGATTTAATCATGCGGGGTATGAGTGTGGCGCGGCTGAACTTCTCTCACGGAACCCATGAAGAGCATCAGGAAAAGATTCGCACTATACGGGAGCTTTCGGAAGAGCTTAACCGGCCGATTGCGATTTTACAGGATCTCGGTGGCCCAAAGATACGGGTTGGCATCATCCCGCCACCGGGGATTCAGCTCAAAACAGGACAGCCCTTCATTCTCTCCAGCGAGAAGGTGACAGGAGATGAATGGCGAGTATCGATTACCTATCCGAATCTCCCGCACGAGGTCAAGGAGGGCGATATCATTATGCTCGCGGACGGCATGATGGAGCTTGTCGTCAGGAAGACCAGCGGGAATGAGATTCACTGTGAGGTTGTCATGGGGGGAGTTCTCACCTCGCATAAGGGTATCAATGTGCCCACCGGTACTATTAAAGCGGATTCACCGACCGAAAAGGACAGAGAGGACCTTCTCTTCGGGCTGGAAAACGATGTTGATTATGTTGCACTCTCATTTGTGAAATCAGCGACGGATATTGTGAAGCTCAAAGATATCATCAAAAAACAGGAGAAGAACACTCCGGTTATTGCAAAGATAGAGAAGCATGAAGCACTGGAAAATATTGAAAAAATCATGGATGTCTCAGATGGCGTTATGGTTGCGAGGGGGGATCTGGGTGTTGAGATACCGCTTGAGGAGGTGCCGATAATACAGAAAATGCTGGTCAGGAGAGCGAATACACTGGGGAAACCGGTGATAATAGCGACGCAGATGCTCCGCTCAATGGTCGAAACCCCCCGACCGACACGTGCCGAGGCCACCGATGTGGCAAACGCCGTTCTCGACGGTGCGGATGCTATCATGCTCTCCGAGGAGACGGCCAGCGGTCTCTATCCTGTCAGGGCGGTTGAGTTTATGGTGAAGATTGCCGAGAGCGCCGAGGGGCAGTATCCTCATGAGAAGTATCTGGAGATCATGTCAAAAATGGATATCTCCGAATCGGTTGCTCATGCGTCATGTGTTCTGGCTGAGCATCTTGATGCAGCGGCCATTATTGCGACCACTCATACCGGCTCGACGGCAAAGCACATCTCGCGGTTCCGTCCGCGACGGAAAATTATCGCTCTCTCTCCCGACATGAAAACTGCACGACGACTTTCGCTCTACTGGGGGTGTGTCCCCGCATATCTCTCACATGTGCAGGATACCGATGAGATGATTGAGCGTGCTGCTGATGCCGCTCTGAAAATTGATGATATCTCGAAAGGCGATCTTGTCGTCATAACGGCAGGGCATCCGGTGACTGTTGCAGGTAAGACCAACATGCTGCGGGTGAAACGGTTATGAGCGGCGATCCGATTGTTGTACAGAAATACGGGGGCTCCTCGGTTGCCGATGCTGAAAAGATAAAACAGGTGGCGAGGCGAATCATCAGAACAGAGGAGTCGGGGAAGCGCGTCGTTGTCGTGGTGAGCGCGATGGGTGATACGACCAACAGACTTCTCAATATGGCCAAGGAGATGGGAGCCGAGCCGTCAGTACGGGAGCTCGATATGCTCCTCTCCGTTGGCGAGCGAATTTCAATGACACTCCTCTCCATAACCTTGAATGAGATGGGACATCCGGCAAAATCCTTTACCGGCTCGCAGAGTGGCATTATCACCGATACCATCCATGCGAATGCGAGAATCATCGAGGTACGGCCGCGGAGAATTTATAACGCGCTCGAATCAGGGCTCATCGTTATCGTTGCCGGCTATCAGGGGGTGAGTATCGCCGGTGAAGTGACAACGCTCGGGCGGGGGGGGTCGGATACCTCTGCGGTTGCGCTCGCCGCAGCGCTCGATGCAGAATATCTTGAGATATGCTCCGATGTGGACGGCGTCCTGTCGGCAGATCCGAGAACTGTCGATGATGCGGAGAAGATCGAGCAGCTCTCCTTTGAGGAGATGCAGGAGATGGCTGAAGCAGGGGCAAAGGTCCTGAACTCGGCAGCGGTTGAGTACGCAAAACAGGCGGGGATAGAGATACACTCCGTCTCCACTTTCGGTGGCGGAACGGGGACGGTTGTTGGTGACTTCGCCAATGAGGTAAAGACAGGCATCGTCCGGGGTGTTGTCTCGGAACGGGAGATCGCCTCGGTGGTGTCAACCGGTGAATACACGCTCGATGATTTAACTGGCGTATTGGATTACCTTGACCGGTGTGGAGTTGCTTATAAGCAGTTCGATCTGCGCAGCCTCGATTGCTCGGGTTTCAACTTTTCGTTTATTATTCCCCTCGAGAATCTCCACGGCTATGAGAGCATAAAGCGGGAGCTCTCACAACAGTACCACGGAAGACTCACCTTCTATGAGGAGTGGGGTGCGCTCTCCCTTATTGGCGAGGGCATCATAAACGATGGCCGCAATATCAAGGAGTCACTGTCGATTTTAACTGCAGCTGGCATACCGGTATACGATATTCACACCTCTCGCTTCAGAATCAGCGTGCTGGTTGATCGGGATCGACTGGACGATGCGGTCCGTGTATGCCACCAGACCTTCGTGAAGAAGAGATGATGGAGGACGATCGGCGGATATGGAGATAGCAAAGGATATCTTCTTCTACCGGGGAAGGAGCGGTGAAAAAATCAGACCCGGAGCTGGCTCAGCGAATGTAACGGTTGTTCGCGGAGACAGCCTGGCAATGATAGATACCGGTGTCAGATCGGGCGGTGCCTTCAGGGAATTGCAGTATCGGATTGTTGCTGACAACCTCAATCTGAATGACGTTCGGTGGATACTGCATACCCACTGCCACTGGGATCATCTCAATGCCGATAGTGAGATTATTAAAAGATCTGGAGCACCTATTGGCGCGGGCGAAGCCGATATCCCCTTTATCGAGAACGGGGAGAAGAATTTCACGGGATTCATAAAGGATTTCGGGGATCTGGCGAGTGAGGTGTTCCCATACCCGATGATGGTTGCGAGGTTTCTGGTCTGGCTCGCCTGGGGGAAGCAGCCGCAGCTCAGCGTAGAGAGGGCTCTTACAGATGGCGATTGTATCGATATCGGGCGAAGGATTGAAGTTGTATCCCTCCCCGGTCATACCCGGGGGCATATGGGGTACTTCATTCATGATGCTGGAGTCCTTATCCTGGGTGATCTTATCGACTTTGAGAACTCACAGGGCATGGATCTGAATAATCCTTATTCCGATTACCATTCAGCACTGCAGTCACTTGAGCGGGCAATGGGTCTTAACCCGGAAGTTATAATACCGGGGCACGGTGAGCCTACGCGGGGGAGGAGAGAGGTCCGGGCTGTTCTGGAAAAAGCGCTTGAAGGCGGTCGGGATTACCCCCGGCAGATTGCTGGTGCTCTTGAAAAACATCCCGTGCGGCTCAAGGAGCTGACATACCGCCTTTTTCCCGATATCCCCTTCTCGATGGAGGCCATGACGATGATGCTCACGTTG
The DNA here is from genome assembly GCA_964652955.1 of uncultured Leptospirales bacterium. GTDB lineage: Bacteria > Spirochaetota > UBA4802 > UBA4802 > JAKQUI01 > CAZZCF01. The sequence goes on along the minus strand of CAZZCF010000089.1, from coordinate 5,248 downwards.
ACCGTACTCCTGTCAATGGAACGGTCCGGAGACGTCATGAGGGGGACCGTTGCAGGTCACCCCGCATGGATGCGTAAAAGTTGATAAGGAGATACCACAGGCGAAGACTCGGTTCGCCTGTCTTTGTGCTTCTATCGATACGATTCGATGAATCGCTCCAACGTCCGGATCATCAGCTTAAGGTTTTTCGGGTTCAGCCGCTCAAAGTTATCCGTTTCACGATGGAAGCCGCCCATGCCGAGACCCGGTTTCCCCGAATGTCCCACGGTGATGAAAGGTATTCCCACTACACCGAATTCATAGCTGTCATCGCTCAGACGGTCAATCGAGTCCATCGGGTTGCCCGATATCTCTTTCCAGACAGTGTTGATTCTCGATATGAGATCGGGATCCGCTTTATACGAGCTGAAGAGTTTAACTACTTTTTCCCAGTAGACCATGTTCCCGTTCTGAGCAACCAGCTCAAGGTTTACGAGCATGGTGGGGAGCTCCGGTTTCTTTTCGGCAAAGCGCTGCTGGGCATAGAAGCGTGCTCCCTGCAGTCCCACCTCCTCGCCGCTGCTGATGAGGAGGGTGATATTCGACTTTCCGATATTCACCTTCCCCTGATTAATATCACGTGCGAGAGCGAGAAGCGTGACAACAGCCGTTCCGTTATCGATAACGCCAGGGCTTTCATCCTCTTCATTCATGAAAACGAAACCGCCGAGCCTGAGAAATCCGAAGAAGCTGTATATAGTAAAGACAGCTGCCAGGATGAGCGTTGCGATGGTGAAGGATTTCTTCTTCAGAGAATCGTATCGCCTGACAAAGAAAACCCATATTGAGAGCCCGATACCCAGCAGCAGAAAGAGGGGAAGCAGCTTGGTGATAATCTCGCGCTGCACATGATCGTAGAAATCGGTTTTCGAATCGTAATGACCGGCGAAGATAATTTCGCGCACGGCATCAGGCGCCTGAAAGCCGATAACGATATTTTCACCCGGTTTGGTGATGAGCCCCGAAACAAGGGTTATGTTCAGCTCCGTTTCCGCAATCAGGATTAGCGGCAGAACGAGAACGGTAATGAGCGCGAGTATCGGTTTTTTCTTATATATGAAAAGGAAAAAAAGGAGCCCCAGGATGAATATGGAGAGCCCCAGCAGTAAGAAGTTGTAGGGCCGCAGGGTGAATCCCTGTACGGTGAAAGGTATATTCCATGAGGTGAGAAGTTCCTTTAAAAAAGCCGCAACCTGATCGAGCGTCTCGCTGTGATCGGGTCGGGGGACAGCTATCTTCTTCAATATCTCAAGGAGTTCCATGATGTACCTCGTCTCAGTAGTTTTTGGCCGGCGGTAAAGAGAGTGCCAGGATGATAATGGGGGATACGCTGCTGTCAATGATAAATTCGGATCAGGGAGATGAGGACAGGTGCTTGAGAATGGTTAGAGCAGCGTTTTAATGTGTGCCCCGGGGGGATTATTTCGACCGCTTTCTCCAGGAGATGGTTGACTGCTCTGAGAAGGGAATCTATTCTGGCAGAGTGGCAGAGCTATATTCTTCTCTTTCGACGTGTGCAGAGTTACATTTCCTGAGTGGTGAGGTTTGCGTCTGTGTTAACCGGTTCGTTAACCATACCAGCAGAGTGAGAGTACAGTCGCGATGAAAATTCCGATACTTATTTCAATTCCACACGGGGGAACCGAAATCCCCCAGGAGGTGGAGGGTATTACGGTTCTGACCGGAAAGCAGTTGCTGGAAGATATCGATGCCTGTACGCAGGAGATTTATACCATAGATGCTTCTGCATTGGTGTTGCAGCAGTATGCGCGAACTTTCGTCGATGTGAATCGCGCTCCTGATGATCTCCCCCCGTTGAATCGCGACGGGGCGGTTAAAACTCACACCGCGAAACTTGAACCAATCTATCGGGATTCGGATATCCCCGGGAGAGAACTCGTCGGGCATCTTATCACCCGGTATCATCAGCCTTTTCATCAGCGCATAACTGAGATTCTGCAAAGCGATTCAATAAAACTTGCGCTCGATTGTCACTCCATGTCCTCGCTGGCGCCTCCCATTTCGCGATATCACGGAGAAGCGAGACCGACGGTCTGTCTCGGCAATGTTCAGGGGAGGGCTGCACCGTATGAGATGGTATCGGTGCTGGCAGCGTGTTTCAGGGAGGTGTTCAATCTCCCCGCCGGTGAGGTCACCATCAACAGGCCCTTTTCAGGAGGCTACATCACCCGACAGTACGGGAACAATCCGATACCCTGGATTCAGGTCGAGATAAACAAGAAGCTCTATTTTGCCGAGCCGTGGCTGAATCCGGAAACGCTGTCGGTTGATTCTGATCGTCTGGACGAGCTCAACAGTTTTTTTCGTAAAACGGTTACTCTTTTTCTTGAGCGCGTACTGTAGCGTATCCTGGAATGGTATCTGTGCCGGAAACATAACAGAAGGTCTTCTCTGTTACGTACCCGGCTTCTCCGTTTCCTCCTTTTTCAACTCACTCTCGAGTTTTTTACACTCGTTGATTATCTTATCAGCTTTTTCGACGATCCCTTTGATTTTGGCATCGTTGTAAATGTCTTTCTGCTCCTTATAGAGATCGAAAACGGCATCTCCCAGATCGGCCATAATGTCCTGAAGCTCGCGCTCTTTGATAAATACCTGCGTTTTCACCCGGGCGATGAGCGCGCCCTCCTTCGTCTTTTTTGAGATGACGTCAGCTGACTCCTTCAGGTTATCGACAGCGAGATCGACCCCTTTCTTTAAAACGTCTCCAACTTCTTGCCAGTATCCCATAGGCTCCTCCTTTTTGTTGTAATAAAACTTCCCTCAAATGGTAATACATTGTGAGTACAGAAAACTGTCGGATAGCTTTTTAATATTAGGGGACTTCTAAAAACTATTGATATGATGTCCCCTTGGCCGGCGTTGTTTTGCACCTCCTGTTCACGCCGGCATGCGCGACATCGTGTCGCTGCGTGCACAATGCATAAAACCAGTATTTATAATTAGAAGATCAATGTAAATACCGGTTTTTAGAGGTGCACATAAAATTAAATAAAACAGATCCCGGTGGCTTCACCCTTCAAAACATTTTTTGCGATTCACCGCTTACGATGTTTTTCTCTCCGGGAGTTTTTCATTATCCGCTTTTTTCACTGATCTCTTTCTGGATATTTTCACTATCCGGGGAAAGGTGTATCCGATAAAAATACCGATAAAGAGAATAACATATAGAAAAAAGATCAGCGAGATTGAGAAATCCCATACGAGAACTTTAAAATCAACGGTATGCGTGTTCTGCATTGAGATAGCTGTGATGAAAAGCACCAGTATAATCAGTATAATTGATTTATAATTCATTGATTTAGTCTCCAATCGTGTGATGTACTTATTGTAATATCTATTCGAATATTTTTCAAGACCGAATTAACACTGCTCAACGAAATTTTCAGGCTCTTCTCTGATCGTGTCCCACTTTTCCACGAGATACTTCTTGTTCTTCTCGAAAGCCTCGGCCTGCTGCTCTACTACCACCTCGGCCTCAACCGAGCTCATTTCCCATGTGCGATTGACGAACGAGCCGACGCGGCCGAAATAGAGTGGAACCATGAGCCGTATCAGGCGAACCCGATCCGATTTCCAGTGATGATAAATAGCGGCCAATTCGTAGAGCACCTTTACCCAGATATCGATCTCAAGTGTGAACGTGCGGGATTCCGTCTTCGCTGCTCTTTCGAGCTCACGAAAAACGTCCTTGCTGAAGATATCGCGATATAATGACTTGAACTGCTGAAATCCCACCTTGAACTCATTTATGAGATTCTTGACAATAATGGGAACCGCCTCTGGCTCTTTATCTTCAGTCGAGCCGAACATCGGTATCGTTGTGCTTCTCTCTATCGATTTCCAGTGTGGCTCATTATCCTCCATCAGTTCGAAGAGGGTACCGATAACCTGAACGAACATCGGTCCCAGACTTACGGTGGGATCCTTGGCATCGTGGATTTTCACACCGAGATTCGACTGGCAGATCCTCTTTCCCCGCGTTATGGCATTCGTTGTCATCCATATATCGATGCCGTACTTGGCGATGTCGGAGGTCCATACCGGCTGCTCGAGGTACAGTTTCGCAAGTTCTGTTGAGAAGGTGAAATCGCCGCCGATAGGCTGGCGAACACGCTTTCCGTAAAGTGCGCGTGTCAGATTATAGACGATATTATTGGTGATGGTTCCGTCGTACTTGTACCGGTTATAAACAGGAGCGACAAATTCGAATTCTTTCTCGAGAACCGGATCGAGGAGCCATTTCACCCAATCGGGTGAGATGCTCCTGAGATCCGAATCCACCACCATGCAGGCCTTTACGTTGAGAATAATCGCCGCTTCGAATAGCGCCCGAAGAGCGCTTCCTTTTCCTCCGATGCCGCGATAGATCTGCACAATTTTCTCCTGCCAGGGGAACAGCTCATGCTCGCGGGCGACGTCACGGGTGTCATCGGTCGATCCCCCGTCCGAAATGAAGACAACCGATCGGGCCCCCCGGTAGTGTTTGTTCAGGCCGTTGCTGACCATGTCGATGACATTGGCTATTGTATTCTCATTGTTGAAGCAGGGGATGCCGACGAGTATGTCGGCGCTGTTGATGCTCTCGAGCCGCTTGACGGTGTTGGGGCGTAATGCTGTTGTGTAATTCATAGAATTCCGATTTTTCCCATACTATCAGAAGGTATTCGTAAAAACGATGTAAAAGATCCTTTTTATTGTTGAAAAGAAATAACGTGAGCTTAGAATCTCATCGATTATGAAATGGCCTTCTTTACTGATTGTAAATGCTGTTTCTATAAGGTATCGTGCACATAGCAAAACACTATCACACATGCCCGCGTGCACATGACATACGAAAAAAACTGGTCAAAGAAAGAACATAATAATAGTTTTAAAATGCCCTTATATTAATAAATATATCAATATATGTTACTATTACAATATTTTTTGAAGTATTTTATTATTGTGAAATAGAAAAGTCCCGCAATGGCCGGATGAGCATGAGGGAGGTGTACTGTGCTGCAGCTGTTGAAGAAGATAACGCAAAAAGCGGGTCTTCCTCCGGGAGATCTCGTTCACGTCGGTGATCGAAAGGTCGAGAGGGTCAGCATCATCCGAATCGAATACGATGGCGATATTCTGAAGGAGGAAATCATCGCCGGGCCTGAACTCATGGAGTCGGTTTTTGAGAGCTCTCGGGTGAACT
>CAZZCF010000088.1:0-17855 GCA_964652955.1 uncultured Leptospirales bacterium | reverse complement strand
ATCGACTTCCGTTGCTCATCCTTGCTGAGATTCTTTGTCTCCATGAAGGAGAAATAAAACCACTGTTTCATTACCTCGCTCAGGTAGAGATGGGTACTGATGGCGATGTGAAGCTTTTCCCGGGGTGTGCTGCCCCGGTTGATCTGCTCCAGGAGAACTTTCATAACAACCTGCCGGCCCTGATTCTGGATGATATCGACCAGTTCTTCCTTGCTGGTAAAGTAGGAGTAGAGAGCTCCCATGCTGAGTTCTGTTTCCCTGCAGAGATCCCTCAGGCTCATCGCATGAAACCCCTTCTGATTGCTCAACTCAAGAGTGGCATTGAAAATCGTAACGAGATTCTTAATTACCACCTCTTCTTTCTTTATCTTGATGGATTTCCGATGCCTCCGATAGAGATCACGACATATCTCCTCCATGGAAACCATCTGATTGGTAAAATCTCTGAAGCTCATCGCTGGACCATTCTGCTCCTCGATCGTTAACTCTGATACCGGCGGAGGATTCGTCGTGCAATTGATGCCTTGTGTACCTCATCGGCGCCGTCGTAGATGCGGGCCGCTCGTTCAAAGCGGTAAAAGAAAGCCAGAATGGTGTCGTCAGTCATTCCAAGCCCGCCGTGAACTTGCAGCGCTCTGTCTACAACGCGCTGCATCGTGTTCGCAACGACAAATTTGATCAGCGAGATGTCGTCACGGGCTTCTTTCGCGCCCACCGTCTCAATTCTCCAGGCTGCGTGAAGAGTCATCAAACGCGCCGCCTGTATTTCTGCCGCCGATTCGGCAATCCATGATTGTATTATTTGTCTCGTTCCCAGAGTCTTACCGTCGGGGCTGATAACACGCTCACTCGCACGTCTGCACAGGAGATCAAATGCCCGGCTGCAGATGCCCAGCCAGCGCATACAGTGATGTATACGACCCGGACCGAGGCGCTCCTGGGCGATTACAAATCCATGCCCCTCGGGGCCGAGAAGATTTTTCTGAGGGACGCGGCATGACTGGAACAGTATTTCGGCATGGCTGAAGAGATCGCTCCCTTCATGACCCATAACGGAAATGTTGCGCACCATGTTAAATCCGGGCGTACCCGTGGGGACGATTATCATGCTTGCCTGAAGATATGTCGGCGCCTCTGGATTGGTGACCACCATGGCGATAGCGAATTCGGCACCGTCGGCTCCCGTCGTGTACCATTTATGCCCGTTGATAATGTAGTCATCGCCATCCTTGACGGCGGTGCTCTCAAGCATTACCGGGTTCGATCCGGCCATATCAACCTCGGTCATGGCGAAGCAGCTTCGGATTTTTCCTTCAATGAGTGGTCGCAGATACTTCTCCTTTTGCTCGTCGGTGCCGTGCAGGTACAGTATCTCGATATTGCCGGCATCGGGCGCATGACAGCCGAACACGAAGTGGCCTATCGGGGTTCTTCCCAGCGCCTCGGAAACGAGGCCATGCTCAACCAGGTCGAGTCCCATTCCGCCATATTCCTTCGGATGATTTGGCGCCCAGAGCTCCATCTGCTTGACCATCTGACGTTTTTCTTCTATTACCGGTAACATATCCCTGAACTCATTGACGATGAACTCCGGTTCAATTGGTATCAACTCTTTGTCAACGAATTCATTGATCATCCCGAGGATGGTTTGCATTTTTTCCGAGATCTCAAAATCCATATTTACCTCCGAGTTCTTATCTCATGCTGATGCATTTTTTGGTAATTGTATTGAGAAGGAGAACATCAAGAGAGATATTCCCTTTATTAAAGCTACTTTTTAAACTGATTTTTATGAATCATCGTATATAATGGCTCAATGCTTTGCGAGCTTATTATCTCGCATTTACCGATACGTTATACAATCCTCCGATTCGAGTTCCAGGTGAGTCATTTCGTTAAAGGATGCGAGCATGATGATTTCGTTCGTGCATTTCAAGCGTGTAATCGAGGCATTGACAATCTGCCATGATATCCGTATCGTATCCTCGTTCGAGAGGTTGAGTGCCTTCTTTACCGTTGCCGAGATTGCGCCTCCTGATGTAAAGATGACAATCTTCTTTCCTTGTCCGTGATCATTCATTATCTCTTCGATACCACGATAAACGCCGGAGGTGAAATCAGACCACCGTATCAGCCTGTTCGAGCGATAGTTATCGGTTACCCATTTCAGCATGACCTTTTCGAACACGCGCTGGAAAGATTGCTTATTTTCGAGGAGCGTGCTGACCGAATCGCTCAGGGAGGGATCCTCTTCGAGCAGTTCCGGTATTATTTCGGTGAGTATCGCTTTGGAGTCGTATTCGTTGAATGCTTCGTGCTGATGTACGGGGGGAAGAGGCATGCTTCTCTGCTTGTAGAGGGAGAGAAACGCATGTGCAGTTTCTTGATGGCGGGTCATGCTTCCGGTATACAGGAGGTCGAACTGCATATTGAGCTTACAGAAGTGCTCTGCGAGTATTTGTGATTGCCGCTGGCCTGTGGGAGAAAGCTTATCGTAATTTTCGGCACCGAATGATGCCTGTCCATGTCGTATCATATATAGCTTACTCATTATACACCCCGTTGAGATGCAACCATGCTAGGCGGTTCCATGAAAATGTCAATGATATTATATATCGAGCGCTCGTTAGATGCTTTCTCTGCAAGAGAGTTTTTATTCTGATTATCATTAGGGTATTTTTGCTCGTCAGGGGGATCTATTACTCAAAAGTGCTCATTTCTCGCCGGGGAACGTTATGGAGAAAGACGTCCCTTCAGCGCGACTGAAGGAGAACTCACCGCGTAGCTGCCTGCTCAACGTATTGAGCAGCTGCATGCCAAGTGTTTCTGTTTTTTCGATATCGATACTGTCAGGGAGGCCAATCCCGTTGTCGCGTATCGTCATTGAGTACCAGCCATCATCACGCATCGTAAAATCGATTTGCACTTCCCCCTGGCGTTCGTCGGGGAAGGCGTATTTCAATGCGTTTGAGACGAGCTCGCTGATAATGAGAGAACAGGGCATTGCAATATCGACAGTCAGGAAAATGTCTCTGATATTTGTCGTCATGGCAATGAGCTTCGGATTAACCTTGTATGAGCGGAAGAGATGTCTGGTGAGACTCTGTATATACTCATTAAAATTAATGCGGGCAAGATCACCGGATTGATAGAGCTTCTCGTGAACGAGCGCGATTGAATGGATGCGGTTTTGACTATCCTGAAAGAGGGAGCGGGCTGCTTCATCGCTGATATGACGTGATTGCAGGTTCAGGAGGCTTGAGATTATCTGCATGTTGTTCTTCACCCGGTGATGTATCTCCTTGAGGAGGAGCTCTTTCTCCTCGAGGGAGGATTTTATCTTCTCCTCGCTCTCGCGCAGTGATTTCTCCACTCTCTTTCGTTCTGCTATCTCCTGTTGTGCCTCGCGATAGAGGCGTGCATTCTCAATAGAGATGGCTGCTGAAAGGGCAAGTGTTTCGAGGAGATTGATGTGCGTTTCGTCAAATCGGTTCGCTGACGAATCCATCACCTGGAGAACTCCGATTATTCTATCTTTTACTTTCAGAGGAACGCTGAGGTTGGAGCGGAGCTCAAGGCCCGTTATCCTGTCAACATTTTTAAAGTGACGGTTATCCTGCCGCGTATCCTCCACGTTTATGCTCTTCCCGTGCTGTGCCACCCATCCGGCAATACCCCTCCCGAGAGCGAGACGCCAGCCCAGGACGATATTTCTCTGAGTTCCGGTGGCATGCTGACAGATGAGTTCATTCATTGCAGCGTCCAGCAGCCATATTGAGGAGGCGGCAACATCGAGAAGACGACGAACCTCTTCCAGTACCGTATAGAGGACCTCGTCAAGATCGAGAGAGGAGCTGAGCGCCTGGCTGGCGTAGTTGAGGAGCTGCAGCTCCCGATTGCGAAGCTGCAGTTCTTCATCGGCCGTTCTGCGCTCGGTGATGTCAGACGCGATACCGGTCAAGCCAACGGTGGTTCCATCTTCGACTACCGGGCGACCGGTAACGAGGATGTAGTGAATGTCGCCGATCTTGTCCTTGAAACGAAACTCGAAAGAATCAGTTTTGCCGTTTAGGAGATTGTTGAAATTTTTGCTGGTATCGGTGAGATTAGCAGGGTCAACAAAACTGCTGAAGTTTTTCCCGATGAACTCTTCAGCGGTGAAGTGCACATATTTTTCTACTGACGGGCTGATATAGGTAAGATTTCCGCTGCTGTCACAGGTGAAGAAAATCTCTTCAAGATTTTCCATCATAGTCCTGTATCTCTTTTGCTCCTCACAGAATTGCTGTTCCTTTCGATATTGAAAGAGAGCAGTTTCTATAACGGCATGAAGCTGATCTGTATCAGCCGTTTTCGTTAGAAAACCGTACGGCTCGGTTTTGCGTGCATGATTAAAAAGCTCGGTATCAGTGCTGTGAATCAGATAAACGATCGGTAAGCTCTGTACTTTTCGTATCTGCTCTGAAGCGATCAGTCCGTTCTTTTTGCCTTTGAGGTCGAGAGAAATGATGGCGAGATCGGGAGGTGATGCTTGAGCGCTGCGGATTGCCTCATCGCCCGTGGACACGATATTCTGAACGGTATAGCCGAGGTGAACGAGGTTCTTTCTCATTTTATTGGCAATCAACGGTTCATCTACGGCAATAAGTATTTGTTCTCCAGCCATGATGCCTTCCGGTGCGCGGATCGTTAATGAAGCTGAAATGTTGTCATTCAGTTTAATTATTTCAAGCAAAATTTACTACAACAATTTATGATGTCGTCATGTGAGAGGCGGTGATGCTTCAAATAAATTACAATTATGTGTCTGTTGTATTGCTTTCGATTGAGGTCAACTGGCACCGGTATTATGTGAAATCTGCCTGTTAGAGAGGAAGTCTCATCCTTTTTGTCTCTCTGCCTTCGAAAGATCCGGCAGGGAGAAACCATCGCTTCAGCCCGCCGGGAATAAATTCAAAGAGCTCTTTCGTAACATAGAAGTTTCCTTCATTCGCGAATTTTTGACCGAGATGATATATGGTGTTTATCGAATCAGAGATAATCGATCCGGTATTCCCTCTGCTTCGATATATCGTATTTCCAAGATGGAGGACAATGCGATACGAAAGCAGTGCCCGGGAATCATATTTCTCGATGCTGATAATCTTACGCGCCATGATGAGTCTGAAGCAGGTGAGAATGGCGTCACAACGCTCGCTGTCAAAGGGGAAGAGTATCAGCGCACCGAAATCGAAGGGCATCCAGATTTTGCCGTTTATCGGCGAGACGGTATTCTCGATGAGTTCGAGGAATGAGCGGAGAAATTCGTCGAGGTGGGCCGGACCGTACTTCTTGATTAGTTCTTTCTGATTGTCAAGCTCGATATACATGAAGCAGAAGGTATACTCCTGTCCCTGTTTAACAGCGCTCCAGTCCTTACCGGAGAGAATATATCTTTCTGTGATCGATTCTGCCCCCTCCTTCCCGATCTTTTCGAGAACATCAATCTCCTTATAGGCGACGAGGTTTTTGAGCCGTTTGACGGTGATACCCTCTTTGAAGACCTCTTTCCCGATATAATCTGCCGCTCCGTTGTGAAATTCTGCTGCGACATCTTTAATAGTGCCACGCGGATCGATTATCCCGTAGCGATACCCCTGGAGCTTCGAGAGGAATCTCAGCGCATTATTCCGTTCCCGATCATCGACATCCGTAACATCGATATAGATGAGTGCTCCGCTCTGAGTATTGCTGACAATTTTTCTTATCTCTGACAGGGAGAAGATATGAACGGTGTGCTGCTTTGCGTTCTGTATTTTCGAGAAGCATTTCTCTGTATCCCTCTTATCGGAAAATATAACAATTTCCATTCAGCTCTCCCATCTCAGCTCATAGCTGTAATACGTTGTTTTATCATCAACGCGAATCGGCTGCAACTGATTCCCCAGTATAAGTGGATCCAGCAGGGGATAGACGAGGTTGCTCACTGTTACGGTATTGGGCTTGGTGTAATTCGCTTCTATGTCTATCGTCTTCTTAATAATTTCGCTTTTCTTCATCTCTTCTTCATTGTTTGTATATTCAAGCGGTCCCATGTGAATTGCTATTCGAACCAGCAACGGTTTATCCAGCTTGCATCTTGTTTGATTGTAGATGAAGAGCTCGTGCAGTATTTCCATCGCGCTCAGCGTTGCCAGGAGATTCTTGTTCAGGAAATGAAAGGCGACAAGGCCGCTGTCGCCCTCCCAGATCCAGATTCGGCCATTTCTGGCGTCGATAGCTTTCTGAACAATATCTCTGAGATGGGCATAGGTTGATTGTATTACCTCATTTTTGTTGGTACGGACGAGAATTGAGCTCCCCACAATATCGAGCCGCAAAAAGGTAAATACATATTCCTCTCCTTCACGAAGTACTCCCCAGTTTCTCGATTTGCGCATGCGAGAATCTTCAATAAACATCCTGTTCTCAGTATCGTATATGAATCCGAAGTCGTGAAGCCCGTTAACGAGATCGCGCAGATACGCTACCGGATAGCGACGCCCCATGAGGCCGTAGTAGTGAATCTCGATGAGGAGGTTAACAAATTGTGGGAAGATATTATTATCTCGAATGTCGGTTACGATCTGACGAGCGGCTTCTTTATTCGGAATAGGAATCCGCTCGGGATAACCGGTTCGCTCATGAAGGTTATAATCTGATATGAGCTTCTGCGCGAGGATAGTCATGGTTTCAACATTCATTGATTCCGTTAATGCCTTGACCGCACAGATGAAGAGGTTCCCCCGGAGTAACATGCACATTTCCTTCCAATCGCTTATTGTCAAAAGAAGTGCAGGCAAACACTGTATGTGGAGATTGATATATTGTTTTACTGAATGTGATAATCGTGAGATGTCAAGAATTATTCTTATGAACGGCAATTTATAGATGCCGCCAGTATCGATTTCTTCCTTTTGCAAACTGTGTCTTTTCTTGACATTCTTTTCGGAAAGATTATTATGTTCAGGGGACGGTTCTATCTTCCTTTTGTATCTATCATTAGCAGAAGCGACCGTCACCGTGATAAGATTTTAAAACCGGAGCAGGAGAGGTGATAGATTATGTCCGATGTTTATCAGCGATTGCGTTTCTTTCTCGATCAATTACCAATTGGTTTTCCGCAAACGGAATCAGGTGTTGAGATTAAAATCCTGAAGCGGCTCTTTACCGAGGAGGAAGCCGAGTTTGCGATGCTCTTAACTCCCTTTCCCGAGGACGTTCCCCAGATTGCGAGCAGGACCGGTCAGGATGAGAAAAAACTCGCCGATATTCTTGAGTCGATGTCATACAAGGGACTCATCTTTCGGATCAAGCGGGAGGGGAAGGTTCGATACTGCACCGCCCCCTATATGATCGGGATATATGAGTATTCCGTTAAGAAGATGGATAAGGATCTGGCAAAGCTCTTCAAGGAGTACTATGACAGCGGCTTTCAGCAGGAGCTGGGGGCGAGCAATATTCCCGGTTTTAAGGTTATTCCCGTTGAGGAGACCATTCATTCGAAAATGACGCTGTTCCCCTATCATCGGCTCAGGGAGAGCGTTCGTTCGAGCAGAATGATTGCTGTTAGCGATTGTATTTGCCGCAAGGAGGCGCGATTGCTCGGCAAGGGATGTGATCATCCGCTCGAGACCTGTTTGAGCTTCGGGGTCGCTGCCGAATACTACATAGAGAATGGCATCGGTCGACAGATATCAGCGGAAGAGGCTATTCAAATACTTGAGGATGCGGATAAATCCGGCCTGGTGCATGCAGGTGCAAATTCCAAGCATCTCTCCAATATCTGTAACTGCTGTCCCTGCTGCTGTGCATCGTTGAAAGGTATAATTGAAAAGGGACATGATAAGCGAAAGTACATGAATGCGCTCTTTGAAGCGATAGTCGATACCTCGTCCTGTACCGGTTGTGAAGAGTGTCTCGATCGCTGTCCGGTTAATGCAATTACTGTTGATGATACCGCACGGGTGGATAGGGAGAAATGCCTCGGATGCGGTCTCTGTGCCAGCAATTGTCCCGCTGAAGCAATCTCATTACATCTGCGGGAAGACAGGGAAGAGCCCTTTGAGCGGGTCGTTGATATGGGAATGGCTATTATGGAGGCGAAGGCGCTGGGATCGTAATAAGGGTGGCTTATTCATGTACCTGGAAAGTGCTCTAAAACTATTTTCAGTATGAACCTGAAGAAACCGATCCGGAGGAGGTGCAGCGGGATTATTGCCTCAATTGAGAGAATCATGAGGAGGAGTTTCCCCTTTGTTGATACTCTCAGACGAATTCCTCCCGGCAGGAAAAGCAGGAAGATAAGGGCCATGACGGCATATCTGAAGGATAGCGGGGGAGCATAATATTTCAAAGGGAGTTTCAACGGGAATTGCATTGGATTTCAAGCGCAGAGATCCTCTAGAAATCAAATTGGATAATCGGTGAAAATCAACAGGTGCAATACCTTTATATGCAACTGACGGCAGATCGATGCAATTCAACGGTGTTGGTGAATAAACTCTGAATTGAAATTTTCATTTTGGTTGAAGTTGTTGACGTCGTTCAGGTCGGTCTGTATTCTGTCAAAAATTAATGGTTTGCACTGAAAACTCAGAGGCAGACAAATGCTGAGAATTCTGCAAAAGGGGCATAATTGCTGTGAAGAATGAGATAACCTATGATGAGGCGCGCGTCCTCTTCGATAAATACATCAAGACAGAGAATCTCCGATTACATTCCCGCGAGACCGAGGTGGTTATGCGAAAGCTGGCACAGCATTTCGGTAAAGATGCGGAGCTGTGGGGCATTATCGGTCTCCTTCACGATCTCGATATCGATGTTATCGATGGCGACTACAGTCAGCACGGCTATAAAACGGTGGAGCTTTTGAAGGGTGAGGGGTATGATATTCCCGAAGTCTTCGATGCTATTGTCGCACATACCGAAGGTTTGGAAGAATCAAACGCAATGCGAAAAACAGAACTGGATTATATCCTGGCTGCAGCGGATAACATCACCGGTCTCATTACCGCCTATGTCCTGATGCGCCCCGACAAAAAAATAGCCGGCGCGAAGGCGAGCTCGGTAACCAAAAAGTTAAAGGACAGGTCCTTCGCTGCATCGGTGAGTCGTGATTTTATCAACGATATTACCGAGAAAGCCGGTCTGGAGCGGAATCAGTTTATACAGATAGCACTCGATGCCATGACCGAGATCGCCGACGAAATCGGCATGTAATGAGGTGCATTACTCAATAATTTGAAGCCATTTCAATCGAAACGGTCTGTGCCCTTCTGCTCATCTTCTTCAAGTGAACCTTCTCAAAGGCCCAAAGAGATTGTGATCTCCCTTTGTAAGTTTTTGAATGATGATACGGCTGATGAATTTTTAATTATCGGTTTCTCCCTCTCTATTTAAGAGTTCCTCCTGAGATAGGTGAAGTTGAATTGGTTTGAAAAAAAATATTTTGGGAAAAGTTCTTGACATGAATTTATAATAAATTTATTATGTATGCGTTGCGAATTTTTTATAAATTGAATTTTTCTGATAAACAGCGATTGGAATTGTCTCGATTATAGTATAATGATATAGACATGTGAGTAGTTAGGTGCAGATGGATCCCGTTGAAATATACGAATTGCTCAGGGAAAAGATAATCTGGCTTGACCTGAAGCCGGAGAGTGTTCTCAATCTGAGTGAGCTTGCTGACATGTTCGGTGTGAGCAGAACGCCTATCAAGGAGGTGCTCATTCTTCTGCAGTCCGAGGGATGGGTTCTGCGGCACGGCCAGCATTTCATGGTCACTCCGCTCAGCCTCGATCGTATCAAAGAGATTACCGAGATCCGCTATGTGCTGGAGCTGCAGGCCAACATCTGGTCGATGTATCGGATCACTCCGGAGGAGCTCAAAGAGCTCAATGAGCTGAAGAAAACGATAGTACAGATGAAGGGTTCCTCGAGCACGAGGCAGCTGGTGGAGCTCGATTTTTCCTTTCACCGTATGATGTTCAGGGCAGCGAAGAATAATCAGCTCGCACAGATCCTGGAGCGGCTTCTGAACCAGTACTTTCGTTTCTGGCTCTCCATTCCGCGCGAGATTGATGTTACGTCCTTCTTTGCCGAGACCCTGGAGATCATGCATGCTGTTGAGTCAAAAGATGAGAGCAAGCTTCGTGAGGCGACTATCAATCATATCAAACGTTCGGTAGATGAGATTATGGGTTCTTTCTGAGTGGCAATCGGATTATACAGAAGCCGGATCTCACGCTGAGTGTTTATTGATGATTTGACCTTAAAAACGTGTAGAAGGGAATTAGTAAGATGAAATCTCGGATCGCTTTACCGTGGTGGCCGCTGCTGGCGGTGGCTTCACCGATACTCGTTCCCCTGTTAGTGGTGAAGAACATCCGGTATCGGAAAAATTTGCAAAAGGTTGCCCGGATTAATGAGGATAGAATCAACAGGGCGCAGACACTTGCACTGCCGGATATTGATTCACTCGCACTGACTGTTCTCGTTGAGGAAAAGAAGCTCAGTGGCTTTCTCGGGGAACCCGGTGTTTCTTATCTGTTCAAGTCAGAGAGAGGATCCCTGCTCTATGATGTCGGTTTTGGGCCTGAGCGCAAAACGCTGGGGCATAATGCACGGAAACTGGGAATTGCTCTGGATGAGATCGATGCGCTGGCCATATCTCATCTTCACCCCGATCACATGGGGGGCATGAAGGCATCGTGGAAGAAGTCTGTAGCCGTTTCGAGAGAACTCGGAGAACCGTCAGGCCAGAATTGTTATCTCCCGGATAGAGCGGAAGCTCCGGGCTTCAATCCTGTTATTGTCACGGATCCGCAACTGCTCTCCAGTGGCTTGGGTACAACCGGTCCCCTGTCACGGAGCCTCTTTATGCTGGGATACACCGAGGAGCAGGCCATCGTTGCAAAACTCAAAGGCAGGGGATTGGTGGTATTTACCGGCTGCGGGCATCCTACCATTGAAGTAATCCTGCGAATGGTTCGAAAGCTCTCCACTGATCCGATCTATGCAATTGGCGGAGGGCTTCATTTCCCGATCACTGCAGGGCGTGAAAACATTGCAGGGATTCACGTTGAGATGCTCGTCGGTACCGGTTTACCCCCCTGGAGGAGGCTCACTGATGATGATCTTGGCAGGACGATAGCAGCTATTAATGATGCAGCTCCGAAATTTGTTTACCTTTCAGCTCACGATACCTGCGATCACGCATTACGGAGATTCGAAGATGAGCTCAATGCGGATGCTGTCGTGCTGCAGGCGGGAGAGACCTATGACATGTGATTGTTTTGGTTGTGTACACTATTTTTTGCAGGGAAGGAGGGCAGCATGGGTGCCGACTGCTGCGATTTTCGCTTAGAGATGATCGATTAATACGGAGAAGTTCAGAGGGCTATTGATTTGAGGAGGAGGAATGGTATGGCAGGGAGAAAGATTGAAACGGATGTGCTGGTCGTCGGTGGTGGCGGTGCCGGCTTTCGGGCTGCCATTGCGGCCAGGGAGAAGGGTGCGAAAGTAACGCTCCTGAGCAAAGGACCCCTTGCACGATGCGGGGCGAGCCCCATGGCCGGTGCTGACTTTACCCTCGATGGCAAGAGCATGAACGAGCTCGGTCGTGACGGTGATCCCGGCGATAGCAAGGAAAAGTGTTTCAACGATATCGTCACGCAGGGATACTATCTGAACAATCAGAAGCTCGTCCAGCAATACCTTGATCGTGCCCCGCGTCTCATGAAGGATATTATGGATTATGGAACCGAAATTAAATTATCCGATGAACGGATGATATACATTGTCGGGACACAGCTCATGGATATGTTGTTGAAAAGGGCCCGCGCTGTCGGTGTTGACCTGCTTGAGGATGTCATGCTCCTTGAGCTGACAACAACAGGCGGGAAGGTCACCGGTGGATTAGGTCTCGATATCAGCACCGGTAACTTTATCAGCTTCGAATGCAAGTCGGTGATTATGGCAACGGGAGGCTGGCACAAGGCCTTCTGGCCCAATACCGGGATGCGGGATCTCTCCGGGGAGGGAATCGCCATGGCGCATCGGGCCGGCGCCGATATCGGAAATATGGAGTTCATCACCTTTGCCTGCAACGTAATGTACGAGCCACCTATCTGGCGGGGAAGCATTGCGCCTTATCTGGTGAGCCTGATATGCGGCGGGAAGCTCACCAACAACAGGGGGGAGGATATTCTTGCGCCTTATGATCCATTGATTGTAGAACGGGGGACTGCCACAGAGTGGAATAAGAGCTTCATCTCTTATGCAACCATGAAGGAGGTTCGAGCGGGAAACGGCTTCGCCAACGGCGGCGTTCACTATAGCAGGGGAGATGCCCCGTGGGAATTTGTCAAGTTGATGGCCGCCTTCATGTTCCCGAACTGGAAATACAAGGCTATCGATCTCTCCGAGTGGGGAAGAATGCTGGAAAACGATGAGCCGATTGAGGTCGGCCCTGCCGTCGAGTACTTCGATGGCGGCATTCTGGTCGATGAGCGCTTCGCAACCGGAGTCGAGGGGCTCTATGCGGCAGGTGAGTGCACCCGGGGCGCTTTTGGCTCGAACCGTGTCTTCTCGGCAATTACGGAGATGCTTGTTCACGGGTTTGATGCCGGCGAGAATGCGGCTGAATATGCACTGAAGTCTTCCTCTGCCGGCTTGAATGAGAAAACCCTTAAGGAGATACAGGCTCGCGTGGAGGAGCCGCTGATTCGAAAGAAGGGCCTGAACATTCCTCAGGTGAGAAGGCGTATACAGGAGCGTGCACACAGGCAGCTGGGGCCGATACGCAATGAGGATGAGCTGAAGGATTTCATCGGCTTTCTGGAAAGTGTCAAAAAGGATGAGCTGCCGAAGCTCAGCACCACTTCAAAGAGCAGGATCTACAACAAGGAGTGGATTGATGCGTTGGAGCTTGATAATATCGTCTATCTCCTCGAAGCGGCGGCGCGAAGCGCTCTGGCACGCACCGAGAGTCGCGGTGTTCATTACCGGGAGGATTTTCCCTATACCGATAATGATAGCTGGCTTCAGGAGAGCGTGGTGAAATACAGGGACGGCGCTTTTGAGATTGGGAAGCGTCCGGTAACGGTTACCACCATGACACCGCCGAAGGGGAAGATGCCCTATCTGGATATGATGAAGAAGATGATGGAGTCGCGCTCCGATACAGGCGGAAAGCACTGAGATATGCGCAATAATAAACCTGGAGAGATGAGAGGAAAACCATGGCTGGAAAAAATATTACCGTGAAGGTCTTCCGGTACGATCCCTCCGTGGATGCGGAACCGTATTACAGGGAGTATGCCGTTCCCTTTGAAAAGGGGATGAGCGCCATGGATGCGCTCGATTACATATATCAGAATCTGGACAGCACGCTTGCATACTATGATCACGCGGGATGCTCTCTCGGTATCTGTGCGCGCTGTACGGGGAAAATTAATGGAAAGGCGGGGCTTTTCTGCCAGACGCCGATTGATGGTGATATCACCCTGGAGCCCGCGAACAAGGAGCGGGTCGTTAAGGATCTGGTGATCAAGCGGGGGAAGAAGGAGAAGGAAGCGTAGAGACCTCCGGATACGAGTAACGACTCGAACAGCAGAGAGGGTGGATATTGTAATACCGTAAGTGGTTTGGGATTCTATTCATGCTGAGATCTGATGGAGGAGTATACATGAAGAAAATCAGTCTATCCGATGTTGAGAAAAAGCCTGTTACCATGGAGGGCGCCCGGGGGGCCTTCAAGCAGGTGCCGATTTCGAAAAACGATGGATCACCGATCTTCTCGTTGCGAGTATTCACTCTGGAGGCGGGGGGCAATACCCCCTATCATCAACATCCTTATGAGCATTTGAACTACATCATCGCGGGAGAGGGCGTTGTGGTTGATGAGAGGGGGAATGAGAGCGTGGTAAAAGAGGGTGATTTTGTTCTGGTGCTCCCCGATGAAAAGCATCAGTATCGAAATACCGCAAAGGATGAATCATTGATTTTCATCTGTGGCGTTCCCAAGGAGCACGAATAGGAGTAATCGGTACTACAATAAATTTCAGAGAGCACATGTGGAGGGAGAATTATGAAACCACAGGATCAGCATCCGCTCCTTTTCACTGATATCGTGAAGGAGGTTGTCGATCAGTTTGGCGAAAAGGGGGTAGAGGTTATTGCCGAGGCAGTTCAGCTCTACGGCAGGAGGCGCGGAAAGCGAATGGCGGACAAAGGCCGCATGAACGGATATGACAATGATCTGGCATGCTATCTCCTCTTCGGTGAATTTGATGTTACCGAAGTTGGCAACAAGCTCAAAATAGTGAGGAAAAAACCCTATCTCGAGGTGCACATGACTGCGTGCTTCTGGCACAGCCTGTGGAAGGAGCATGACCTTCTGGATTACGGCAAGCTCTACTGCAAGGATATTGACACGGCAATCCTGAAGGGTCTCAACAGCGCTGCCGGCTTTGAGGTAAACGGCAACCTGACTGCCGGTGATTCGGTGTGCCGGTTCTCGTACTTTGACTGGCCCCTGACGCTGGGTGTATTAATGAAATATCTGTTCAACAAAAAGAAGATGGCGGCGGTTGCCCGGAAGCCGTGGGACTATCATACCGCCGATCTCTATCAGGCGCTCTCTCATGTTATCGGTGAGCGGCTGGGTGATAAAGGGGCGAAAGCGGTTGAGAGGGGAATGGACAGATTTGCCGATCGGTTCGGGAAAGAGTCGAAAGATGCTATTGTACAGATGGCCGGGACAACCGATTTTGATTTGCCCTGATTGTCACTCGTTCACTGTTCTGGTTACGGCATGAAAGGAATTTAAGTGAATTACACGATTAAGGATATATTACAGATGGAAGTTGCTCCCGCGCTGGGCTGCACCGAGCCCGCTGCCGTTGCTCTCTCGACATCGGCAGCGGCGTCGCTCCTCGGGGATAAGGAGATTATCTCGATAGAGCTGTGGCTTGATCCGAATATCTACAAGAACGGCATCGCCGTTTCCATCCCGGGAGCACAGGGTGGAACCGGAATCGATCTGGCAGCGGCGCTGGGTGTTTTTGGCGGTAATCCCGCCCTGAAGCTTGAGGTGCTCGAGCCGGTTGATGATGAAGTCCTGGAGCGGGCACGAAAATTTATCAGAGAACGGGGGGTAACGGTTCACCTGTTGCATGATAGGCCCGGCATATACATTCGATCGAAGGTGTCGAATGGTACCGACGAAGCGGAAGCGGTTGTCGAGGAGCTCCATGACAATATCACCTCGTTGAAACTCAACGGGAAAAACATTGATGATCATGAGCTTATCACCAGGACGGAAAAGAATCAGAACAGCGTCAACCGATTGGAGAAATGGCTGTCAGAGCAATCACTGGAAAGGCTTGTCCGGCTTCTTGACGATCTCGATGGGGATGATATCGCCTTTTTGCACGAGGGCGTGGACTATAACATGCGGCTGGCTGAATACGGTCTCGAAAGAGCGCCGGGTCTCGGTGTTGGAGCTGCCCTCGAGCAGCTTTCACATGAGGGTGTTCTGTGCAAGGATATCATGCTCGCGGCACGGATTCTCACCTCCGCAGCGGCGGATGCCCGCATGTCGGGCGTACATTTGCCGGCGATGAGCTCGGCGGGAAGCGGCAATCACGGGCTGACGGCCATTCTCCCGATCTGGGCGGTCAGGGACTATATTACGTATGGTGGTGAAGATGTTGTTCTGAAGGCAATCGCCCTGAGTCACGTTATCACGGCGTATGTGAAAGCGCATACCGGACGGCTCTCCGCGATATGCGGTTGTTCGGTTGCTGCCGGCGCCGGTGCAACAGCCGGCATAACCTATCTGATGGGAGGAACGGTCAGGCATATTGCCGGTGCTATCAAGAATCTCATCGAGGATCTCGCCGGAGTTATCTGTGACGGTGCAAAGGCGGGATGTGCCCTCAAGCTGGCGACGGCTGCCGGGACCGCAGTACAGTCTGCGCTTTTCTCCCTGCGGGGGATTGACGTGAAGGCCACCGATGGAATCATAGGCGAGACGCCCGAGCAGACGATGAAAAATGTTGGAGAATTGAGCACGCAGGGAATGATTGGGACGGATCGGACAATCCTGAATATTATGGTCAAGAAGCATTTTGAAAAGGTGTGAGGTGAACTATGGAGAATGAAACTGTCGATATCCTTTCCCGCTATATTCAGATAAACACGACCAATCCTCCGGGTAACGAGGATCAGGCTGCGCAGTTTTTTGCGGACATCTTTGAGCGTGAGGGGATAGCGTATACAACATACGAAGCGGGCGCGCGCCGGGTTTCGATACGAGCGCACCTTCCCGGTTCCGGTGAGAAGGGTGCGGTGGTTCTCCTGAACCACATGGATGTTGTTCAGGCGAAGGAGGAGGAGTGGAGCTTCGATCCCTTCGGCGGCGAGGTCGGGAATGGTTTCGTTCACGGCCGGGGTGCGCTCGACATGAAGGGCCTGGGGATAATGGAGCTCATGGCATTTCTTGCCATGAAGCGGGAAGGGGTGAAGCTCAAACGCGATCTCATCTTTCTCGCGGTAGCCGACGAGGAGACCGGGGGATCGTCAGGCGCACGGTATCTCCTGGAGAATCATTTCGATGATTTCCGCGCCGACATCGTTATAAACGAGGGTGGATTCGGCGTCACGGATATACTTCCCGGCAGGCCGGCTATCATGATTGCTTCTGCGGAGAAGGGGCTCTGCTGGCTGAAGCTCACCCGAAAAGGGATTCCCGGGCACGGTTCCACGCCGCACGGCCAGAACGCCCTGGAGAAGATGCTTCTGGCGCTGAACAGGCTCCTCGGCAGTGAAACGCCGGTGGCCATTACCACTCCCGTGGCACAGTATTTCAAGAACCTTGCGGCAGGATGGGATTTCCTCAAACCCTATCGCGAGGACGGAAAGGAGACGACCCTGATAAAGTGCCTGCAGGAGAGCGGAATGCTCGCCATGCCGCAGATCAACGCCATGGTGAGGAATACCGTGAGCCTCAACGTATTGCATTCCGGCGATAAAACGAACGTGATACCGAGCCTGGCGACTGCCGAGCTGGACATTCGGCTTCTCCCGGGGCAGGGGGTGGATGAATTTATCAACTATGTGAAAAAAACGATGGCAGACGATGAGATAGAAATCGAGCCGATAGAGACCAATCCCGCTTCCGAATCGGCCATCGATAATGAATATTTCGCCGCCATACAGAAAGTGCTCTTAAAGCACTTTCCGGATGCTGTTCTGACACCCTTCGTTGTTTCGGGCACCACCGATTCCCGCTTCTTCAGAGAGAAGGGAATCATCTCCTACGGCGTGTGCCCCATTATGGTTCCCATGGACAATCTGAAAATGGTTCACGGTATCGATGAGAAGATCTCGACAGAAAACATGATCAGAGGTACAGAGATTATGACTGAGATAGTCAGGTCTCTGTGCACATGAGACCGTGTAAGAGAATGAGGTATCGCTTTTAGCGTGAGATGGCCTCTTCCCGATGGAGATGCAGATGTCCGGCGAGACAGCGGAGCTAATAACTCTGCTCATGGTGTAAGTATCTTAAAACAGCTCATAAATAATTGTACTATTTTCAGTTATGACCCGATTTATTGCATGTTATATATTCGACCAATAACCTCAAAACGTCACGTTATTCGTGATATTTCTTTCCGCATCAGCCTCTCAGAGTAGATCCCACGGATATGCGAGGATTTATTAATTGTATTACATTTATACTTCGTATGGAAGAAAAAGATTGAAAAGATAGGTACTCGGTAATTCCTAGCGCAAAAAATAAATTTTTGTGTTAGGATGCAAGG
>CAZZCF010000087.1:0-17919 GCA_964652955.1 uncultured Leptospirales bacterium | reverse complement strand
AAAAGGAGCTCTTTGTATTAATTGATGAAGATGTATGCAAAGGCTTTACGCGGATAGATCTGACCGGCGCTTTTTCAAGGTTTCCCCTGATGCGAGTGATCGCAGTAAAAAAGGAATACCGGAACAGGGGATTCGGGCAAAAGCTTCTCAAGCACTATGAAGAGATAGGATTCAGTAGAAGCGATAAAATATTTCTCCTGGTGAGCGATTTCAATAAGAGCGCATACAGGTTGTACAGGAGGATCGGTTTTAAGAGGCTCGCAAAAATTCCTCATCTATTGAAAAAGGGAGTGGCCGAATATGTAATGATGAAAGAAGAGAAATAGGGTACCCTGTGACTCTTGAAAACAACCACACCGGGAGCACTTCAGCACTCCATGGCGACGTATTCATCCGGATAGTTCCCTCCGGCTATACGGGATTCTCTCTCCCGTTCTTCTCTCCGATCCGTTCCCCCATCAATGAGCAGCCGATTGCAGGATCGGATTGTATTCGGATCCAGTGTGATAATGACAATATCGTCGTAGAAGGTGATCTGCTGACCGCAGTGATCGATCAGATAATCCGGAATTCTTTCAACAGCACCCTGTGAAGCCCCCTCGAGGAGTATCGTCTTGAAATCGGTCGGCAGTCGGTTCAGGGCCTGAATCCCATCCGAGGTGAGCATAAATCTGGTATGTGTGTCAAAAGATATCATACTGTGTTGAGCTATTTTACTGGAGCGCCCGACGAAATGCAGATCTGTCGAATTCATCTGAACAGCGCTCTCCTGCGCCAGATCTATCTTGAAGAGACAGCTATCACCGCAGTTGAGCATCAATCCGTGACTATTCCCGGAAGGCAAAAGGAAAAGGCAGGTGAAGGTAGTCCGTGCAAAATAATCGATCTCCTTCATCAGTATATTGACATGCTCGAGAATGCTTTTTACGAGCGCCTCCTCACCGAACTCCGAGAGAACGGCATCTTCTGAAGGTAAAAATAATTCATCCATATGCTGAACAAATTGCTCAAGAAATTGACGTGAAGATGTCGGTGTCCAGTCGGGGCTGTCGGCAACGGCAAATATCCTCCTCTGGAGATCAATGAGGTACGCATCACCGTTTCCCTTCTGCTCCACATCACTCCCCGAAGCGGTCATCAGCCGCACGCCGAACTGTCCGGGGGCGATAACCGATCTCTTCATTCGGTTAATGTATATGTTATCACAATGACACTTTTCCATACTGATGGTTTACAATCACTTTTACATATTTTCTGTACCGCATGCAAGGCCCCTCCCCTATATTACATCGGATTCCTTGAGCGAGGCAATCTCTTTATCGGAAAAACCCCATTCCTTCAATGCTTCCTCGGTATGCTCGCCCGGCTTTGGTGGTGCTCCCTGAATCTCCGGTTTGGTACGACCGAACCGTGGTGATGGCCCCGGCTGCGGAACCCCGTCTATCTCAACAAAGACATTTCGAGAAACATTGTGCGGATGCTTCATCGCCTCTTCGAGCGAGAGAACCGGCGCAAAGCATATATCCGTTCCCTCCATTATTGCACACCACTCATCTCTGGTTTTCGTCTTGAAAACCGCAGCCAGCTTCTCTTTCAGCTCAGGCCATCGCGAGTCATCCCACTGATTATGAAAATCGGGATTGTCACATCCGGTATGCTTCAGGAGTAACGCATAGAACTGCGGCTCAATTGAGCCGATTGCAACCCACTTCCCGTCGGCGGTTTCGTAGGTATCGTAATAATGTGCACCGGTATCAATAAAATTCGTTCCTCGCGTGTCCTTCCAGAGACCACCCGCCAGGAATCCATAGACCATGGCCATGAGAGTCGCAGATCCATCAACCATAGCGGCATCCACAACCTGACCCTTCCCCGAGCGCTGCGCTTCAAAGAGAGCGCAGACGACCCCAAAAGCGAGAAGCATCCCGCCACCGCCGAAGTCGCCCACAAGGTTCAATGGCGGCACCGGCTTTCCGGCATTCCGCCCGATGCAGTGGAGTGCCCCTGAGAGCGAAATATAGTTAATATCATGACCTGCTGCCCGTGCGAGCGGCCCCTCCTGCCCCCATCCGGTCATTCGTCCGTAAACAAGCCGCGGATTGCGTTCCAGACACACGTCAGGGCCGAGTCCCATCTCCTCCATAACACCGGGTCGGAATCCCTCAATGAGCGCATCAGCCTGTTCAACGAGCCTGAGTAGCATTTCGGCCCCCCTCTCGTTTTTCAGATCAACCGCGATCGATTTTCGTCCGCGATTGAGAACATCATACTTCGGTTCCAGAAGACCCTGAAGCCAGAATCCCCCCTTTCGGTCAATCCGTATAATCTCAGCTCCCATATCGGAGAGCATCATCGCGCAGAATGGGCCCGGACCTATTCCTGCAACCTCAATTATCCGCACTCCCTGAAGCGGTCCCATGGTATCTCCTCCCCAATCAAAAAGAATTGAACTTCTTCCGTGTTCTCCAATGCTGCTTTCAAAGCGTCCATCGACGATTCAAATCAACCCCTTGACGGTTTTTCGGAACAACCGGAGACGAATGAAAGCACTGATATCGGCTCGTGATAAAAAGTCAAGAGAAAAGGCTTCTTTATCCCCTATGCCGTTGAGGCTCTCCGGTCACAATAGATGCGATACTGCAGAAGCGCCATGAGTGATTTCGCGGCATCCTGCTCTGACGAGTACACCGAAATTCCCGAATCGTACATTTTCATCAAAAGTGGAATCAACTCATCCCTGTCGATCGACCCGAAAAGCTTGCTGAGTGACGATTCCACCGTGGCAAATTCCAGCGAAGTTATAATAGCGATGGGCTTTCGTATTCGCTCCTGAACCGCCATGAGTCCGTCGATGAGCTCCTTGCGAAGGACGGCAATGTATTCAATGATCATATCCACATTCTCGTCCATTCCGCAGCTCTCGGTAGCACGGGGATACATGGTCATGTCGAATGACGAGGTGAGACTGAGATCGACCGGATTTGATGCGCTTGATCCGAAATCAGGTATTATTTCAGCGAGCTCATTCTGCGTCTTCGGGGAAAGATGCGAGAGCTGCAGCCCGGCCTTCTCGCAGGCATCGGCTGTCGAAACCGCGGGGCCTCCCGGCCCGGAGATTATCGCAACCCGGTTTCCCGAGGGGAGAGAGGGATTCTGAAAGGCGGTGAGATGCCCGAGGAGTTCGGTGAGATTCTCAACCTTAATGATGCCGGCCTGCTTGAGCGCTGACTCCCAGACCGTTCTCGAACCGGTGAGGGAGCCGGTATGCGAGCTGACAGCCCGTTCGCCACCCGCCGTTTCTCCAACCTTCCACACCAGTATCGGTTTCGTCAGTGAGATATTCTTGGCCAGTTCAAGAAATTTCCGACCCTCATCTATCCCCTCGATATAACAGACAATAATCCCCGTTTCAGGATCACTCCCCAGGTACTCCAGAAAATCATTGACTGTGAGATCGCTGGCGTTGCCCACACTGATCATCTTGCTGAATCGGATTCCCTTCTCCGCACCGAAGAGACCCAGGATGTTTGCCAGCGAGCCGCTCTGAGAGAGAAACGCAATCTTTCCCGTTTCTTTCGGAAAACCGGGGAAAAAGGAGATCTTCGATGTCGGCGAGTAGAGCCCCATGCAGTTCGGACCAATGATTCGCACCCCCCCTGCCCGGGCCTTTTCGACAAGCTCCTTCTCCTTCTGTTGACCCTCATTCCCCTTTTCCCTGAAACCGGAGCTGAAGATAACAGCGGCTCGCACCCGCTTCTCAATGCAATCATCAATCGTTTCAGAGACGCGGTCGGGATGAACCGAGATGACCGCAAGGTCAACGGGTCCTTCAATGTCACGAATCCGGGGAGAGCACTTGAGACCCATAACGGTCTCTTCTTTTGCATTTACAGGATAGAGGGGACCTTCGAAACCGATGTCCATGAAGCTGTAGAGCATCAGATTGCCCAGTCGGTTTGCCCTGTCGCTCACCCCAACCACGGCGATCGATCGAGGCTTGAAAATTGCATCGATTTCTTTTTGCAGGTTCTGTGCCATAGCACCCCCCTATCGCCTTCGTCGAATATAGAGCGTTCCGTTTTCCATGCGAGCCTCAATCTCTCTGCGTTTGCTCAACCGCTCAAGGTAGCCAAGAGCCGCTCCCTGCTGAATTAGGCTGCTTTTCGTATCACCATAGGCCATTGCGGTGAGTTCGGTAAAGGATATATCATCCCGGTGCTCGAGCACCGATAAAAATTGCTCCTCCCGTTGGAGCTTTTTCCGTATATCATCTCTCAGCTTCTCATACGGTTCCCGGATGGGCGGTCCATGACCGGGAAGTATGAGATCAAGATCGAGCGTGAGAAGATGCTCCAACGATTCGAGATAGAGGCTCAACACAGCCGGATTCTCATTGGGAATAAAAATTTCTTCGATCCGCCTGGTAGCCATATGGCGCCAGCCGTATCCGACAAAGGTGGTTCCCGTCGCGACTACCTGATCTCCCGAGAAGAGAATCTTCCGCTCCTCATCGTAAAGACAGATGTGGCCGGCAGCATGACCCGGTGTCAGGATGGCTCGAAGTTTTGTATTCCCCAGATCGAGAAGCGCACCGTCCTCAATCTTGTGCTCGATCACCGACTGTTCAATTGAAAAACTAAACTCAATAAACTGGTTGACTACAACAGCAAGCTCCTCGGGTAAAGCGCGCACATTCTCTTTGATGTTCTGAAGATAGTGACGATAGTTCTCTATGTCAGATGCTGCTTGCCGTGAAGCGACAGAATATGCCGGGGATGCCTCTTTAATCTTCTTGTTTCCCCCAAAGTGCTCGATATGCTCGTGCGTGATGAGCACTACACGTATATCCGCGAGAGAACGGTTATCCTCTTCCAGGGCAGCAGCGAGCACCTGCATTGAAGAGGCATCCCCCAGACCCGTATCAATCAGAGCGGGCTGTTCGCCGTCGATATAGTATACACTGAGTTCAGGAGTAACGGGAAACGGCAGGGGAATGGTTATACGATATATGTCGTCAATAATGTGTTCCATTATTTTTACAGTACGATAGGGCATCGGCTTTCGAGGTAATGAAAGGAGCGATAAACACTCGACATGCTAATCTCGAAGTGCGACGAAATCGGGCTGATGGCGCTCCAGCAGTGATGCGATACGCTCCCGGTGAAAGTCAGAGCTCCCGAGGTCAAATTCATATGCCTTGGTGCGTACAAAGTAGAGGCCGATGTCCATTTCATCGGTGAATCCGATGGCACCGTGAATAACCACACTATCGATGCACGCCCGCTCGTAAACCTTGTTCGCCTTGGTTTTCGCCATGGAAACGAGCAGGGGAGAGAGGGTACCGTTGCTGATATTCCATGCCGCTTCATAGACAAGATATCTCAGGCCCTCAACTTCCGCAACCATATCGGCAAGCATGTGCTGAACAGCCTGAAATGAACCGATGGGTTTATCGAACTGAACGCGCTCCTTTGCATACTGTGTAGCAATCTCCAGTGCTGCCTGAGCGCCTCCGGACATCTCAGCAGACTGCAGAATCGTCGCGTGCTGCAAGATATATTCAACAATCTCCCATCCGCCATTCAGCTCACCCAGGATATTTTCGCGCGGTACTGCAACCGAATCGAAGGTCAGCTCACACTTCTTGTCGCAGGCCGTGGTCGATATAATACGGGATTGAATGCCGGCGCTCCGTGCATCAACAATGAACACCGAGATCCCCTTCTCCAGCTCCACTCCCGTGTCCGTACGGGCAACGACGAGATACTGCGACGCCACATGTGCATACGGAACAAAGAGCTTGGTGCCGGCGAGTACATATTTATCACCCTCAGAGACGGCACGCATGTTGATATCTGCCGCTTCATAGCATGCACCGCTCTCAAGAATGGCAAGAGTCCATATCGTCTCACCACCGGCGAGTGGCATCAGGTACTTCTCCTTCTGCTCTTCGGTTCCATAGGCGATGAGGGGAAGAGAACAGAGCGCGACTGTTGGAGAAAAGGGAGCGGGGAGAATGTTCCTGCCCATCTCCTCCATGAGGATCGTCAGATCGACGAATTCCATTCCGGTTCCACCGTACTCCTCGGGAACAACGAGACCCATCCATCCGAGCTCGGCCATCTTCTTCCACATCTCCGGATCATAGCCCTGTTCATCCTGCATCAGCTCCCTGATCTTTTCCCGGGGACATTCATTCTGCAGAAACTTCCGTACGGTCTCACGGATCATATTCTGATCTTCGCTAAAATCGTAGTCCATCGTATCCCCTCCTCCTAGTATGACTTTGGCAATTCAAGTCTGAACTGCCCGATGATGTTCTTCTGCGTAAAGGTAGTACCCGCTGCAATAGAGAGGCCGGGAAACATCCAGTAGAGCCTCTCTATCCGCGGAATCATCCGGTTGATTGGAGTTTGCTCCAGCGGATGCAGCTGTGAATAGGCGCCAATAATCTCAGTCCCGATAATCGAAAGATTCTGCATGAGCATATCGGTAAAGGCCTTATCACGCGACGGCTCATAGACTGGGAGGAGCCCCCGGTCGATTTTCCAGACCGTCTCATAGGCAAGGAGCTTGAGCGATTCAATCTCGACGGCGATGTCGGCGAGTCGCTGGCGAATCTCAGGTCTTTTTATGAGACCGCTCTCTTTTGCATAGTGAACCAGCTCATCCAGCATACGCTTATTCGCACCGTAGGTCTCGGTCCCGACGAGACCCCGCTCGAACATCAGCGATTGCATCAGCTGATACCAGCCCTTGTTCTCCACCCCAACGATGTTTTCCGCCGGAACACGAACATTATCGAAGAACACCTCATTGAATATATGATAGCCATTATAGTTTAAAATGGGCCGTACGGTTATCCCCTCGCTCTTCATATCGACGATAATAATGCTTATGCCGTGATGCTTCTTTTTTGCATCGGGATCGGTTCTGACAGCGAGCCAGCACCATCGCGCCCGGTGTGCGGCACTCGTCCACACCTTCTGCCCGTTGACGATATACTCATCACCCTTTCTATCAGCACGTGTCCTGATATTCGCAAAATCACTCCCCGCATCAGGTTCGCTGTAACCGGTACACCAGATACCATCGGGCTCGCCGGCAGCAATAGGCGGGATATACTTCTTCCGCTGCTCCTCGGAACCGTACATAATGAGCGAAGGGCCTACCCAGCCAATGCCGCTGATACCCATGAGCGTCCCGGGAACTCCCCAGTACGATGTCTCTTCGCTATAGACCATCCGCTCCCAGGTCGAGGCGCCCATGCCCCCATGCTCTTTCGGCCAGGCCATGGTGAGCCACCCCTTCTGTGCGAGCTTCTTAGACATGGATAAAGAGAATGCCCACTCTTCATCATCATGTTCATCGGCAAAGGGGAATCCGTAATAGTCAGGAGGCATCTCCTCCTTGACGAATTCCCGAATCTCTGCCCGAAGCTTTTCTTCCTTTTCTCCCAATTGAAAGTCCATGGAGTATACCTCCCTTACCTGCATAGGTCACTGTTCAGGAATAGGCAGCGAGTTCCCATTGAACGTGAATATCGGTAACGTTAAAACTGAGTCGAAAAATGTCAATAGAAATTATCCCACCCCACAGCATGCTGCCAGTGCTCTCGCAGTCGCTGCCTGAATCACCCTCGCTTCAGAGACACGAAAAGGGTATTCTCTTCGATACGGACGGTTATTTTACCTGCCCGATTGAGCCTTGCCAGATATCCCAGAACAGAGCCCCGGAGCAGATGAGGGCGTGTTTTTTTCCCATACGCTCGTGAGATGATTTCATCGAGGCTCAATTCCTCCTCGCTGAGAAGATCCAGCAGCATCCGCTCCCGTGCGAGTTTTTTCTCCCAGTCCCCTTCTATTTTTTCATAAGGAGTTTCGATAGGCAGGCCGTGTCCCGGCAACAGAAGCTTTAAATCCAGAGACGATAACCGCTTCAGCGAATCGAGATAGCTGCTGAGATTATCATGCTCGTCATCGGAATACAATATATCCGTTATCCCCTTCGTTGCGAGCTCACGCCATCCGAATCCGACAAAGGTGGTCCCCGTGCCAATGATATGGTCACCGGTAAAGAGAATCTGCCGCTCCTCATCATAGAGACATACGTGACCATACGCATGCCCGGGAGTCTCAATAACCCGTAACTTTGTTTTCCCGAGATCGATGACGTCTCCATCATCAACAACCCGATCAACGGGCGACTCGTCAACAGTGCTATTGAAATCCAGGTACCAATTCATAAAATCCTTCATCTCGGGATCGAAGGTGTGCACCCTGTTCCGTACTCCGTTGATATAGGTATGATACTTTTCGATCATCGGCGCAGCTTTCGATGAGGCGGTGATAGAAGCGGCAGACATTTCTTTGATCTCCCTGTTGCCGCCGAAGTGCTCAATATGCTCGTGGGTGTTTATAATCACCGACAGATCCTCAAGCGAGCGCCCAATTTCATTCAACTGGGAATTGATTCCGCGTATTGTCTCTCCACCACTGAACCCACTGTCAATGAGGGCAGGCCGTTCACCGTCGATATAATAAATGCTCACCGAGGGATTACTGAAGGGAAAGGGGAGATCGAGGGTGATCTGGTAAAGGTTATTCCGAATCTTTCTCATAGAACAATCAGCTCCCCGGCAGCCTGTTCCGATGGACACACATATATCATGTTACACGATAAAGTATCTCGATGATTGCAATCGATACTTTTCGGAAATCAGTTAGAGGGTACGATATTGATTGAAGAGAATGGATGTAAAAAATCAAGATATTTATGCTGCATTCAACGAAGCCACGGGGCAGGAAACAAATACAGGATTATATATCTCGAACTGATCAGCGCGTCTTATCTCTCAACCTCCTCAATAAGTATCCTTTACGATCTTATCGCCTGCGCGATTGATTTCTCCGCCGTGAATGTAACATTGCCCGTCGCTGCCTTTTAATCTGCCGCCGCTCAGCTTCCTCTTTTTTCCGCTTCTTTTTCACACTGGGCTTCTCATAATACCTTCTTTTCTTCACTTCCTTGTAAACGCCCTCAAAGCTCATCTTTTTCTTGAGCAGTTTCAATGCATCCTCAACGCTGCCACGAACTTCTACTTCCAATGCTTTTGGCAAATACACTCACCTCCTTTTTATGAAAAAATTACCATATGAGCTCATTTCCTCTCTCCCATATGGCAAAACCAATCTTGTACATTTGGAATGTATCGTCAATGAAATTAATATATATATTTTCATTTAATAAATCAAGTAGAAAATAAATCTATTAAAACTAAATATATACATATAAATTTTTATAATATAAAAAAGGAAGATAACCTATCTCTTTTGAAGGAGAGCGGTTGAGGAGACATGCATCTGCGTTTTCCCCGTCAGCGTCCCGACGAGGCCATAGTGATCAGAGGGGAACAGGTGCCGGTATTTCAGACGATACCGCCACCGGTATTTGTTTCTTTTCTTCACCCGATACCACTCCTTCACCTGATAGCGAATGGGCTTTGTGCCAACGATCCTGATATCCTGCGGTCGCCACCGCTTCGACTTAATCAAAATTCTATCGATTCGCCTGCTCCGCTCCCCGCGAAATGCATTCCGCCAGGCGAGCCGGTTCTTTCTCATATTCCACGTATACCCCGGTAAATCGAATCGAAGAGATCTCCAGAGATCAACATACCGGCGATCCAGATAGGACGATTCGGGTTGTTCACCCTCACCGAAATTGAAATCACCGAGAACAATAGCATTTTCAACATTTTTCAATATCTTAAAAATTATCTGGAGCTGCTTTGCCCGCAGGTAATTGTCCCGCAGTTTGCTCTCAAGATGCACATTCGCTATTGCGACGGGATTACCGCGAATATGAATTGAGGTGAGCAGCGCCCTCCGGTTTTTTTTGCTCGGTAGATATATGTACTGATACTTTTCTATGGGATACTTCGAAAGGGTGTAGAGACCGCTATGCGGTGTCTTCTTCGAGGGGAATAAAATCCCATAATAGCGCTTTCGCACCCATTTTTGACCCAGTAAATTCTTGAGAAAGGATGAGCTCACCTCCTGGAGAGCGACAACATCCGCATCGGAATGATAAATAATCCTCATAAGGCTCTGGAATCTCTTCATATTTTTGAGTCGGAAGCCATATACGTTATAGGTGAGCACCTTTATTCCCGGAGGTGTCCCACTCTTTCGCCTCGCGATTGCATCATCGGCGGGCAGGCATAAAAGATAGACAAGGACAGCACAACAATAAAAGAGATACGTATGGGCCTTCTTCCGTACATGCATTGCTACTCTCTCTCTTCTCCTTCTCATGACAAAATATCAGTCAGGGAACTCAATCATCATAGTAAATATATCGGCACCTTCTCCCGTCGAATGTATCCCGAAGGCTTCGGTTCGAGAAATTTTGAGGCATCAGCCCTCTGATCGGCCGATGACGCTTCTCTCTTCCATAAGCACGCACGATATATCAGTATGCTCATCTTTACTGTGCTCTGAAGAAAAAGGCTTTCGGAAAAGTAACGGACTGATGGAGGGAGCGGTTCGGGAAACACTACACAACCGTAACTCGCTTTGAACCGCAAATCGGGCAGAAGAGCTCTACTTCCTCGTCCTCATCGATGATATCATCCCATCGATTACCGCAATCCTCGCAGATTACAATTATCTCAATGATCTTTGCATCATCGTCTTGATTCGATTCAACTATTTCCTCCTCTTCATCGATCAGCTCCTCACCCTCTTCACCATTCTTATAGAAGAAGTTCTCATTTGCTTCATCAAAATCGTCGTTTTTCTTTTCAATTCCCATTCTTCAAACCTGATTGTTCACTATTGCGCAACACCGGAAGAAGATAGATGAACAGAAAACAAATAACCAGGGTGGATAACCTTTAAATTTATCCGCTCTCTATTCAAAAAACAGTATATACCATTACTGTTTTATATGAAATAGATCAACAAAAAATTATATTCTAATAAATAAAAGAGAACATTCAAGAAAAAAAAGTAGAAATAAATTATTTTATCAAATAATATTAAATAAATATTAAATAATTTTTATAATTAAATATTTTACCGATCTCTCGGATTTCCCCCATCGATGAAGAAACGAATAAATTGCAAAAGCTGATTAACGGGAATATGCTCCCGGATTTACAGCACGACCATAATCCATCTTTTCTATTTTTTTCCTTGACAGGTGAAGAGCTTCCCTGTAGTTTTAATTGGTATTACCAATTTACCTTATTACCAATTTATATTTAATGGTTCCCTATACAGAGCCGCCGGAAGCAGAGCAGTGCCGTAATTCAAAGAAAAAAAACAATGAGGTAAATCACTATGAGCTGGAAAACCGACAATACACAACCCATCGATGAGGATCTGCTGGAAAACGTAAAAGATAAAATTGATGACGGAGAGTTCGGGAAGGAGGATTTAAAAGACTTTTTCACCCTCTTCGCGCAGATTGCCAACAATACCGAGGATATTCAGGATGAGGCCGAGGGATTCGACCGGAAGTTTCAGTTCAAATTCACCGACCACGAGAACGCATGGCTTATCATCAAGGATCGGAAATTCGTCATGGGGAATGGTAATATCGATGCGCCCGATAACACGCTGGAGATGACCATTACAACCGCTGTTGGAATTTTTTCAGGCGATGTTGATGCAACGGCTGCATATATGAACGGAGATATAAAGGTATCAGGTGTTATCAATGATGTGATACAGTTTCGCTCGATACTCGAAATGGTACAGGAAGAGCTGGAGTAATGCATCAGCTCATCACAATCATGGAAAGGGTATACCATACGTGAAGAGCCGGCAGGAGCATATATCGGGTAACCGTAATCCCGTATCAGAGTAAACCGAAGGGGGAGCGCAATGGAATATGTTACGTTCGGTGTCATCGGCGCTGGAGTTGTCTGGAATTTTCATAAAACCGCCTGTGCGGATTCACCCTCTGTGAAATTCGTCGCGGTGTACGATACGAATAAAAAAATAGCGGACAAGGTTGCGAAACGATACAAAGCAAATGAAATGATATCCTGCGGAACTCTTGAAGAATTGCTGCAGAGCGATATCGATGCAGTTCTGATTCTGGTGCCTCACACCTATCACGAGGATATCGTATCCCGGGCAGCCGCTGCGGGCAAACATATACTGTGCGAGAAGCCCATGGCAACGACGCTCGAAGGGTGCGATGTGATGATCCGGGCAGCCAGGGAAGCGGGGATTAAATTCATGATCGCGGAAAATCACCGCTTTTTACCGGCGCATCAGTATATCCACGACGCGGTACAGGAGGGATTGATCGGTGATGTTTTACTGGTCAGAGCCTATGAAGGGGTCAACGAGATACCGGGGCTCAGCCAGCCTGACTACTGGAAAGGCGATCCGATCAAAGCAGGCGGAGGATCGCTCATGGATATGGGAGCCCATAAATTCGCAACTCTGGAATGGATTCTCGAAGATCAGATCGAATCAGTCTCTGCACGTCTCGCGAAGCAGATGATCAACCTCCCCGAGAAGGCGGAAGACAACGCACTGGCAACCCTTCAGTTCAGCAGGGGGGCACTGGCAGAAGTGGTCGTCAGCTTCACACAGTTCACCCCGCCCTTTAACAGCTTGGAAATCTACGGAACCAGGGGCACCATTCTGGAAAACCACATGTGGCAGAATCCGGTCCGCATCTATTCTCTCGACGAGGCGATGGGAGAACAGAAAGATCAGTGGTTCGAGCCCGAGATTGAGCATGCACCCTTTCCCCTCTACTATAACATATCCGTGAAGCATGAGGATGAGCATTTCGCTCGATGCATTCTCGAGGAGCGGGAGCCTGCATTTATGCCCGAGCATGCAAAAAGTGCCATTGCGGGAATTCTAATGGGATACCTCTCAGCCCGGAGGAGAACCGTTGCGACCCGCGACGACCTGATGGAAATCGCCCGTCAGAGCGGCACCGGAAGCATACTGGAAGGGCTCACTGAATATATTCCTGTCAATATAAATCTTCCGGAGGTAACGCGTATGCAGGCAACAGGCTACAATAAGAAACGTGTACAGGAAGTAATGAACAAGCACGATATCGATCTTCTGATTGTGACCACACCGGTGAATGTCTTCTACGTCAGCGGGATGCCGACATTGCACTCCTCGCCCAATCCCATTCTCTTCGCCCTTGCGAATCAGTATCCCAATGTTGCGATGATCAGACGGGATGCGGATGTTGCCCTCTTCAACTGGGCTCTCTTTCAGAGTGTCGAAAAGTTCTCCTGGGTTGCCGATCACAAGGAGACCATCGGACGAAAGGATACCAGCAGAGCAATTGTCTCGAAGATCAAGAAGTGGGGGCTTCTGGGGAAGCGTATCGGTGTTGAATCCTTCGCTCCGAAGTATCTTCTCGACCACCTGAACAGAAAAAACCCTGACGCAGAATTTGTTATCGCCGACGATGCGCTGCTCGATATGCGATTGGTTAAAAGCGACGAAGAGATTCGACGAATTGAGCGGGCGACCCGGATAACGGAGAAGGCAATTACAGTATGCATTGACGCCGCCCGGGAGGGGATGACCGATAATGATTTTTTGAAGCTGGCACGTACAACCATGATCGAAGAGGGAGCCGATGTGTGGGACCATCTCACCCTGAGCATCGGTACCTCCGATCCCGAGGCACCGGGTGTCGGGACCATCGCTCAGAAGGGAGATATTATTCGCTTTGACTTCGGCGCGGTGTATCAGGGATACGTTGCAGATGTAAACAGACATGTCGTCCTGGGGCCTGTTCCCCGGGGGGCGGCAGAGCTCATCGAGCTGCTTATTCAGCTACAGGAATATTATGAAAAACGCGTCAAGCCCGGTGTGAACATCAAGGATCTCAACAACGAGGCCAACGGATTCTACAAGAATCTGAAACCCGACGGCATGACCTTTGCCATCGGCCACAGTATCGGGCTGGAATGCGAGGAGGTTCATCTCTTCGGGACCATGGGCGTTCTTGACCGCCCCTTTGAAAAGAATATGGTTTTTGAGATCGAAGCATGGGAGCCATACGAGAATATCCTGATCGGTGTCGAGGATTGTTACGTGGTCACCGACGAGGGATGCCGCAAGATTACAACGCTCGACAAGCGCATAGTAAGCAAAGGGTGATAAACCTCTTTCTTTTGTCTTTCTATCCGCCGGAACCAAAACAGAGAGGAGACTGAAATGGAACCGCTCATTATCGTCGCAACACCGAACACCTGCTGGCTTCATCCGGAAGTATCGTATCCGGAAACAATCGATGCAATAGTCGAGGAAGCGAAACGCTGCCGCGAAAAGGGAGCAGCCGTTTTTCACATACACGGAGAGGATCGCTGGCCCCAGGTTATCAATGGAATCCGTGAAGCATCGGATATTGTCATACAGTGCGGGATGTCCAGTCTTACCCTCGAGGAGCGCATTGAGGTTTTTGAACACCGGGCCGATATGATATCCATCATCCTGAACCATCACGATGAAGCCTTCGCCGAGGTGGACTGCAATGTCCTGCACCCCAAGGAGGAGCTGGAAACCTACGCCCGCACCTGCACGAAATACGGGGTGCGACCGGAGTTCGAAGTGTGGCATACCGGCTCTATCTGGAATCTGAACTATCTGATAGACCGGAAGCTCCTCAAGCCGCCGTATATCACCACTCTCTTCTTCGGATGGCCGGGCGGCACCTGGACACCGCCGACGGTGGAAGAGTACCTCTATCGGCGCCGGTACATGCCTGAAGGATCTCGCATTACGGTGAGCATTATGCATGAAGATCAGATGAAAATCCTGACCGCAGCGATACTGCACGGCGATAATGTTCGCGTGGGGACCGAAGATTATCCCTACAACCGAAAAGGGGGCATCGCCGCCACTCATGAGCTGGTTGAGGAAATAGCCGGCATTGCTCAATCACTCGGTCGTCCCCTTGCGACACCCGACGATGCCAGAAAGATACTTTCCATTTGAAGGAGCGCCGATATGAGCGAAAAAAAAGTTGCCGTTATAACCGGTGCCGCGAACGGTATAGGCGAGGCGACCGCACAGCACTTTTCCCGTCAGGAATATGCGGTTGCACTCTGCGACATCGCTGATAAAATCGAAGAGGTGCAGAAAACACTGACCGCTTCCGGGAGTGAATGCCTCACGCGAAAATTCGATGTATCCGATGAGACCCGGATCAGGACATTCATTGACGATATCGTTACTCACTTCGGGCGCATTGACGCTCTTATTAACAACGCCGGTATCGTTATCGTGAAACCCCTCGAGGAGACCGACTGGGAGGACTATCGCAGGGTGGTTGATGTCAACCTGGGCGGTATCTTCCTCTTCTGCAAGCATGTGATCCCGGTAATGAAAAAGCAGAAGCGCGGTGCCATCGTCAACATGGGATCGGTCTCCGGCCATGTGGGGCAAACCGACCATGCCATTTACGGCGCGACCAAGGGCGCCATTATCGCTTTCACGAGAGCGATCGCCTGGGAGGTTGCCCCCTATGCTATCAGGGTAAATTCAGTGAGTCCGGGATCCGTGGACACCCCGATGCTCAGAAGCGACATAGAGCTCGAATCCCGGCGAACCGGTAAGCCCTTCGAGGAGGTGAAGAAGATCCGCGAGGCCGAGCAGGCTTTCAACCGATGGGCTGATCCTGCCGAAATTGCCGAAGCCATCTATTTTCTCGCAAGCGACGCCGCTTCCTTTATCACCGGTACCGACCTCCTCATCGATTGCGGATGGGTTGCAAAATAAGATGAAATCCATCAAATCCGATATCAGCTATGGAGAAATGGAACGGGATGTCCTCGCGGAGAAGATAGCAAATCGGCTCCTGACCCTCATCAAGGAGAAACACCTTCGGCCCGGTGATCGCCTCCCGCCCGAGCGGGAGCTTTCCGCGATGATGAAGGTCAGCCGTCCCTCTCTCAGAGAAGCGCTTCGAGCCCTGCAGCTCATGAACATTATTGAAAACCGGCAGGGATCGGGTAATTATATAACCTCGCTTGAGCCCGAGCACCTGGTGGAGCACCTGGATATTGTATTTGCCCTCGATGATTCTACCTATCATGATCTCTTCCAGGCTCGAAGAATTCTGGAAGCGGGCATTGCCGAAATTGCTGCAAGCACCATCACCGAAGAGGAATTGAAGGAGATGGAAGAGAGCATCAAACGTGCTTCAGCGGCAATCGACGATCCTGAAGCCTTCCGTGAAGCCGATATTGAGCTCCATACGCTCATTCTGAAGGCCAGCAGGAACAGAATTCTTCCGGTCTTCATGCGCTCAATCAATAAGATAAGCGTGTTGAGCCGCCGGCGGACCGGCGAGGATCCGGCGGTACGCCGCCAGGCGGTGAAGGACCATCGGGCTATCGTTCGGGCTCTGCAGTTGCGCAATCCCCGCATAGCGAAACAGGCCATGATGAAGCATCTTGACCATGTCGAGAGGAAGATGAAGGAAACATCGAAACACGAAAAAGCAGGGAACCACTAATGGAAGAGCGATTTTTTGTAACCGGTGCCACCGGTTGCATCGGCGCCTGGGTCGTACGAAATCTGGTACGGGAGAATATCCCCGTCTGTGTGAGCGTTCGGGGTGCTTCGCGTCATCGAATGGAACTCGTTATGACAGCGGAGGAGATATCTAGGATTGAGTTTCGCACCGGCGATATCACCGACATCGACTTCCTTGAAAAAGCGATAGGTGATTTTGGTGCAAATCGCATTATACACCTTGCGGCAATGCAGCTCCCCTTCTGCAAGGCGGATCCTCCGCGGGGGGCGCTCGTCAATGTTCTCGGTACCGTCAATATCTTTGAAGCGGCGAAGCGCTCTGCCGTAAAACAGGTTGTCTATTCCAGCAGCGCCGCCGTATACGGTACTATCGACGAATATGCGAAAGAACCGCTCACCCACGACGCCCCCCTCAGACCCCGATCCCATTACGGCGTTTACAAGCAGGCAAACGAGGTGAATGCACGCGTGTACTGGCTGGACGACGGCATCGCGAGTATCGGACTTCGTCCCTATGTGGTATACGGCCCGGGTCGGGATCAGGGAATGACCTCGACTCCCACCAGAGCGATGCTGGCCGCAGTAAGAGGCCTGGAATATCACATTTCATACGGCGGTCGCTTCGCATTCCAGTATGTCGATGATGTGGCGCATGCGTTTATTGCCGCCGCACGGGTTCCCTTTGCGGGCGCTGAAGTTTTCAACATCGGAGGTCATTCCGTATCCATGGAGGAGGTAGTAAAAGCCATCGAGAAATCCTGTCCGGAAGCAAAAGGTACCATAACTTTTGAGAACATATCACTCCCCTTCCCCGAAGATTTTGAGAACGAAACACTCAAAAGCATACTCGGCGGATATGAAGAGACATCACTGCAGAAAGGTGTGGACCTCACTATCACCCTTTTCGAGGAGGCTCTCATCGACGGCCGCCTCGATTCAGAGAGCCCGATTTAGGCATTGCGCTTCAACAATCCGTATACCGGAGCATATCCGTATAGCCTCAACCGGAGTCTGCTTATGAGACCGAACTCCCCCTCCCTGATTTATTTTTTATTTGACAGAGAATATAATTTTGATTACCAGTATGAATACGAGATATTATAGGAAAAGAGAAGGGAATGAATGCTGTGAAGTCACTCTTCACGTTCTCGTTGTTTCCCTATTCCATGTAACGTATCAGGATGTAAACGGCACCGATGAGCGAACAGACGAAAAAAATCGACAGAACCGATTCGGGCAATCTCGTCGATGACATTTTGAGCCCCGCATTTAATGAGGATTATGAGTCATTACTGAAACGGGAGAATATCCTGACCGCATCGGAAGCACGGAAACTCCAGTATTCCATCAAGCAGAGCTTAAAACGAAACACCTTCTT
>CAZZCF010000086.1:0-17946 GCA_964652955.1 uncultured Leptospirales bacterium | reverse complement strand
TGCCACCCTGAACGGTTTCATGAAGGAGCTCCTGGAAGTAAAAGGGAATGATCATGTACTGGAAATCGGCTTCGGCACCGGCAAATTGATTTACGAAATGTCAAAAGGTATAACCAATGGGCTCATAGAGGGTATTGATATATCGGATACCATGATCGACATTGCCAGAAGAAGAAACAGGAAGCCCATACAACAGGGTAAAGTGATTATCAAACAGAGTGGCTTCGAAGAGATTGAGTATGATGACAACCGTTTTGATAAAATATGTTCTTCGAACACCATATATTTCTGGCCCGAACCGGGACATATCATC
The DNA here is from genome assembly GCA_964652955.1 of uncultured Leptospirales bacterium. Taxonomy (GTDB): domain Bacteria; phylum Spirochaetota; class UBA4802; order UBA4802; family JAKQUI01; genus CAZZCF01. Next base: position 17,633 of record CAZZCF010000086.1, on the reverse strand, counting down.
AAAAAAATACACCGAATATTGAAGCCCGATGGCACCTTGATACTGGCTTTTGAGGACAGGAAACAGCTTGAGCGCCGGTCGCTAAACCCGGATGTTTTTCGTATTTACCATGAAGATGAGATGAAAGACATCCTGCAGCGAAACGGTTTCTCCAGAGAGATATGTATCAGGACACTGAGCAGGGGAGCAAACAGCTTTCATTGCTGTCTGGCAGTCAAATGAAAACGCGGCATATCGTGCAGACCGGGAACATCGGTGCCGAATCCCACCTTAAAGAATATCAGGAAACATACGGCCAGCTGTAGAGTAAAGCAAGCCCCCCGGCGAGGATGCTGTCCTAATAGTACTTGACGGAAAGGTGATTGTAACCGGATGATACAATGAAACCGGGCAGACTTTGTCGATACTGTTGTATTCCTTGCGATAACTATCGATATAAGGGATTTCTCTATCGATAGGGTAAAATCACCGCCTGAAAGTGATTGTATATCCTCTGGCTGAAACATGAAAAAATCGGAATCCATCAAACTCGATCTTCCCCCGGTGGGAGTTGAAATAATCACGGATGATGATCCCGCTCTTTCGGCGATTCCCCGGTTCACGGGTATATCATACTGTGAGGCTGTTCTGCAGGCGACCTTCGGCCGGGAGATAATCGTCGATTCCTCCTCAATTCGGGTCTGCCAGTGGGCCCCCGTGGTTCTCGGTTTCAAGGAGGCGGAAAACGAATTCGAGAAAACCATCAATACGCATCTTCCGGTCGGCACCGGCTCCCTTCTCCTGGCTCCGATATCGAGCTTCGATGAGCGCCGCAGGCCCGACGTCGTCATCATCAGGGCCCAGGCCGATAGTTATCGGTCAATACTTGAGATTCTCGGATACGACAAATTCATCCCCTTCAGAGAGTACAACAGGGATGAAACTGCCCTCGCAGTATTTTCCGAGGAGCCCCTGAAAGGGTTCCCCCGGTGGGCAATAAGCAATGTCAACCGATGGCTCTCATGGATGAACCGTTTCTCATGGTGGCAGGGAGTGACGACCTTCCTCTTCCGGAGCACCACCGTCAGCAGGATATTCGACCGCTTCATAACAAAATACATGGCCAACATGTCGCTGTGCAGGAACAGCACCGTCATACCCTATCAGACCGGCAGGGCGAACATCAGCTTCTTCTGCACCGGCGGCATCGCCTGGGGGAAGAACTTCCCCGATTTCATGACCTCTGGATTCCCCTATAAGATATATCGGGAGATAGAGGGAAGCCTCCTCTTCCCGGGCGTACCCGGCTTTGAGGAATCGGAACGATACCGCAGGCTCAGAAATGAGACGATCGGAAACGCCGGCAACAGAACGGAGTCAACATGATGATGTTTTTGATGCCCAGCGATCTATCGGTGCCCTCCGCACTTGTTACCCTGTATTCAGTAGGTCTTCTTATCTTTTCACACGTAATCATTACGGAACAGAGCCGGACGAGAAAGTTCCTCCTCTACCTGTTCGCCCGCCATATCGAGATGCCCCTCCTGAAAATATCGTACCATCTTTTCAGGGGGAAATGTAAGAGATTCGGTTCCAAAAAAATTGTACGCGCCATTGCCTCCTTTTTATTCGCCAGGCCCTTCGGCTACCTCGGCGATTCGGCAAAACCGGTGCCCTACGACGAGATCCTGCACTATATAGACGAAACCGAAGGCCCCATAGCGGTCGGTCCCTGCAGGTGCAGGTCGACGCACCGGGCGTGCGACCACCCCATCGAGACGGATATTGTTTTGAGGTCCGGATACGAAGCATGGACGAGAGCATTCCCCGATCACTACCGGACCATCAGCAAGGCCGAGGCAAAGGATATCGTCAAGCAGTGCCACGACCTCGGGATGATGCACATGATCTTTATCCACTGCCCCGTCAATCTCTACAATGAATACGTCATCTGCAACTGCTGCACCTGCGGATGCGTTCCCTATATCATCAACAGGGAGCTCGGGCAGCTCAACTACCCGCTCATCGACGGCTACTTCATGGCCGTTACCGACAGCAGCGCGTGCACCGGCTGCGGCGCCTGCATTGAAGTCTGCCCCTTCGACGCCAGAGTGCTCACCGGAACGGTGAGCATAACCGGCGATAACTGTTACGGGTGCGGGCTCTGCTCCTATAAATGCCCGGAGGAGGCAATCTCCATGATACGGCTCCGCGATCCCCTCCCCCACCGGCGCGATGACGGAAGCTGGCCCGATGGATACCGGCCGGGATTCTATAAGCAGCACGAGCCCTACAGGGAAGAACCGAACAAAGGTGGTAAAAAATGAACTTTGCCGACAGCTTTCAAAGAGAAAAATGCACCCAGTGCGGAAAATGCTTCGAGGAGTGCCCGGTCATGCACCTTTCACCTGATATGGCGAAAAAGGAGATGGCCCGCCTCCTGAAAGGCGAAATGACAGAAGAGGTGCTCCAGCGATGTACCAGCTGCCACAGCTGCAATATCATCTGCCCGGAAAACGCCAACCCGATGAGCCTGATACTGGAGCGATGGAATGAGTCGTACCGACAGGAAGGAATGCCGGCCAGGGCCCTCTACTTCACCCAGCATCATCTCCCCAATTTCAGAACCTATGCTCTCGAGAGGCTCCCGGAGGACGAAAAGGCGCTCATTGAGAAGTGGGCCGACGATTCCCCCTGCAGCGAGATCATGTACCCCGGGTGCAACGTGATTACCGTCCCCTACCTCACCATGTCGAAGATCTTCGACGGTATCGAGATACGGGGGGCCCTCGATCTGTGCTGCGGCGAAATGTACTACCGGACGGGCCACTTTGATCAGCTCAGGATGGTGGCTCAAAAACTGACGCAGCACTTCAAAAAAATGGGAGTCAAAAAGATGCTCATCCCCTGCACGGCGGGGATGAATATCTTTACCAATGTTTTGCCGCGCTTCGGCGCGGAATTCGACTTTGAGGTGGTACACGTTCTCCCCTGGATATACGAGAAGCTGCGGAAGGGGGAGCTCACCGTAACCGCCCCGCTGAACATGACGGTCACCATTCACGAATCCTGCCACGGAAAGGCCTTCGGCGACGAATTCATGGACATACCGAGAAGGATTCTCGAGCTCCTCGGGGCAACCGTCAGTGAACAGGAAAACATAAGGGATACGATGCTCTGCTGCGGCATCGGCGGCGGATTCAGCCACAGCTCCTCCTATCATCCCCTCAGGATCACCCTTGCCACCTATAAAGCGCTGAAGTCGGCACACAAGCCGAAGGCGGATGCCATTGCCGTTTACTGCGCGGGCTGCCTTCAGCAGTTATCGGTGGGACAGCTCATCAATCCGGTGAGGAACATTCCCATCTATCATATCATTGAGCTCATACAGATGGCAATCGGCGAGGAGCCGAAGCACCGCATCAAGCGCCATGCCGTGACGCTCCTCGCGGGGGTGATGCGAAAGCAATTCCCGCAGGTTCTTTCGCTTCGCCGCTACCGTGCGCCCGAGCTGGATAGGATCGTGCCTTTTTAAAAAGCTCCCTTGAATACACCCAGATAATCATCCTTGTGCCAGCATTTTCATATTCACAGAATATCCCCCATTCCGTGAATATTTAAATGACCTGATTGAAAGGAAACTTCCTTGAAGAGAAGGAAAAGGATTACAGGAAATATACAATGGATTTCCCTGCCGGATGCTTCTGAATAATAAAATGGATTTAATGAGTATTCTGGAAATACGAAAAAATTTCAAAACTGCGTTTTGAATCCGAAGGTAAAATGCTTATTCACTGCTCGGGAATCACCGCCGTGATTCCGCTCATATCTGTCCTTTAAATAGTAGGCCGCAAAGGCTCCCGCCAGGCTTGCGAGCAGCACCGAACCATAACCGATATAAGGCTCGCACTCGAATGTCTCTCCCGGTTTCACGAACACGTCCATTAAGGCAAGCATGGTGCCGAGTCCCACGAGACTGCCCACCTCTGCCCCGAGCAGCGTCCACCAGTAGTAGTTGTCGAATTCGAGTTCTCCCCTGTTGGCGTAACAGGCCGCCGAAGCGGTTGTAAATGGTATTGCACCGAAGACGATGGTTCCGATGCAGCATGATGCGAAGACGAGTGAACCATCGCGTGCTTCAGATCGGTCGGGAAGAATAGTAAAGAGGATGATAAAGGTTCCGATAATCGTTACGGTTCTATTTTTTATTGTATCACATCCCTATTCCTGGAATTGTATACCATATATCTCTCCGCATATTATCCGCATTGACGAAAAGGGTAACGGTTAAGAGCCAAACCGATCAGAGGCTCAGAGAGGAATTCAATCGGCAATAACTTCACGAAAGTAACAGATAATCCGGTCTCGTTAACGGACATAATAGTAGTGAGAGTAGAAATAGGATCATCACTACTCATCATTTTAATTTCTCCTCAAGCCTTCTCTTCAGGGCACCTGAAATAGCCTCTGCCAGCAGTTCCTTTGACAGTCCGGACCGCAGGCCTCTCACGAGGGTCTCAATGCCCACCCTAACCTCATCATTGGGCCCCGGCAGGGCTATTATCAGGCTATCAGAATATTCTCCCACCGCTATCCTGACTCCATCCTTATGATGCCTCCCGACCCCCTTCTGATATCTGCAAATATACGGAGTGGCGGCCCCGGGTTCCAGAGCCAGCACTCCCTCAATGGTGCGATCCTTGTCTTCAGCACCCACGCCGCCGGTGGTTATAATCAAACCGTATCCATCATCAACCGCCTGTCGAAGACGTGCTGCAATCAGTATTTCATCGTCTCGCAGGGTATCTCCCTGAGTTGCCGAATAGCCTTCGGATTCCAGACGCATGCAGATAGCCGGGGTATTGGTGTCCCGCACATAGCCGCCGGAAACCTCAAATCCTGTTGAGAAAACGATTGCCCGTTTCGATATTCTGCGGCGAATCTCCTCGGCAATCTTCTCCGATTCCTTCAGCGCCTGTGTGGTCTTCTCGCGATCGAGTGCAATCCAGCTCAGCATCCCCTCCGAACAGATGGTTGTCTCCTCGGTGATACACACTCCCTGCAACTCCGTGAGTCTCCTGAACAGCTCATCCCTCTTCGCCACGATATTAGATGCATCCAGTTCACCCTTGAGGATATCAATAGCCATGGTACTGTCTCGGACATCGATAACGAGAACATCCTTCCTTTGCAAACCGAGAATATCCGCCACGATAGACGCAATATCGTTCAGATTTGCATTGTGCAGCGATATATTCTCGATCCTGAGCTCTGTTTTCTTCAACAGGTTAAATACAGTCACCTTCAGGCACCTCCCAGTTGCTTTTTTGCGGTAACAACAAGCTCAAGCCTCATATCAAGTAAGGGAGCATCTATTATATCCCGCCCGATACACAGGATATCTAAATCAAGAGCACTGAGCACATCTATATCAGAAATCCGGACTCCGCCGCCGAAGGCGATACTCACTCCGTCCCTCAATCCCGAATCTTTCAATCCTTCAACAACAATTTTCACGTCACCGAAATCACCCGTATCGAGGAAGAGAATATCGGCGCCGTACTGAACAGCCTCAAATGCTTCCAGCAGAATCTCCTTATACCTCCCCTTGAGCTGAATCACCTTCAGATGATCCGCTATGCCCGATACGGCTTCCAGGCTCTCCCTGATTCCGCCGAAGAGCCCGGTGTAATTCTTATCAAGATAGATGAAGGGAGCGGCGCTCATCCGGCACTCGGCCCCGCCGGTGATCACCGCCCGGCGGTAGAGCTCCTTGACGGTCCATGGCACCTTCTTCCAGGATCCGCATACAATTCTCGGCCGCCCGCCGGTTAATGCAACGGCCCTGCGTGCAGCGGTCGCGATGCCTGATGGCTTGGCAATGAGACCGATCAACACCTCTTCAGCCATTGCCACCTGCCTGGGGTCTCCGCAAAATCTGGCTATCTCATCACCCTCACGAACCGGGCTCCCCTCGCCGAGCATCCACTCCAGTGATAATCCCAATCTCTCGGCTTCATCAGCTGCTTCCGCGGTTCCTGCGATTATGCCGGCAGCATCTGCCAATATAGATGCGCTTACCCTATCACCCGATAGCGTTTGAAATATCCTATCCCTCAGGTCTTCCATCCCTTTAAGCTCCTCGTTATAGGGTTAGTCATTGCCGGTGCTACATTTGTTGAGTATCGATACCGCGCTGTCGGAGCCATTTCGGCAACAGTACTTCATCAACCTCCCGGCTCACCGCTGAGGCCCTCTCCAAAAGGAATTCTCCCAGGGGTGGACTGAGGTTGATGCTTCCGTGGCTCCCATCAAATATGAGCATTTTATCAGTTCCGGCGATCCGGCGTGCATAATTCACAGCTGTCTCGAGATTTTCTGCAGTCACCGCAAAATTCATGAACATCGGATTTGAAGAATCGGTAATCAACATATCCGCCAGGTCCCTGCCCACGATTATGGTCGGCGCGCTCATTGCGAGCTCCGTGCACATCATATTGATCCACATGTGGTTGATCACCAGTGCCTTGATCGCTGAATTGACGGCCTTCACCTTCGGTTCGCCGGGTTTCTTTTCGAACAGCGCAAAACCGGTACCGGCAGGAACTGTCTCCAGATCAAAGTAATCCAGTTTCGCATTAACCAGGTTGCCGAATATCATCCCACCGGCATGCTGATATGCCGGCCATTTCCCGGCATCCAGCACCGGTATGCACTCGTCTATCTCGGCGAAGAGACGCATCATCTTGCCGTAGTTCCTGAGGTTGCCAACGGTTAATCTTCTATCCAGTCGATAGAGATCATTGTCCGCATCTATCCCCGTTATACCCATCGGCGAGGACATAAGAAAGCAGGTAAAGGCATATCGCTGCTGAACGAAAGGGGCATTGAAAACAGCCTTCTGTACAAAATTTGAGCTGCGCGGACCGAAGTTGAAATGGTACACCCCCCTGGTCTCCATTCTGGCATAGGACATGGCGAAGGGCTTGAGTGCACGATTAATCTGGCGATGCCAGTAGAGCTCCCGGAGATCGTTATAGTGGCAATGGATAAACCAGTCGGCATCGTATGCCCTGGCAACACCGTAGAGCGTCCCGATTTCGGTCTCGATGGGTACCCCCTTGTCGAGGGGGCCGATGCCGACGGCGTGCCCCTTGAAGGTGCTCTCAAAACCATACTGTTCGATTATTTCATCACCCTCCCGGGCACCGATACCGCTACCGACCCTGAGGCGAATATTCTCACAGCCTGTTTCCCTCTGCACGACGTCTTTCACCGTTCTGATCATCTCAGCATAGGGATCACCCCCCATGATGAGGAAGCCGTGTTCGGAGCAGAGGATATTCACGGTATCCCCGCTTCGAATCATGCTCATGTCAACACCGGCGAGGGCATCTTCCGTCGCCTTTCTGACGATTTCAATATCATCCCCCAGTGAATAAATTTGAGGGATGCTGTCGGGAAAGAGCTCCTTCACCTGCAACGAGACTATCCCCTGAAGGGTGACCGCTCTCTGTCGGGGTTCAGGGCAGTAGACGGACCTCATAATATCTGGTGGTGTGACCGATTCATTGAACATCGCTTATCTCCCTGATATGGTAATCGAAGAAGTGATTTTCAGAACTTCCTGAAAACATCCTTATCCTTCTTAAAGTAATATCCGGGGTGTTTGTCTCTCACTTCGTCAGGTATATCCCAGAGGTTGATGGTGATATCATACCAGTTGTGCTCCCGTGAGGGCTTCAGTGCTACTCCATGAGCTTTAAGCAGTCTCAGTATCGGTTCCGTGCAATAGACGGTGCACCCTGAGCGCGCTCCTGTCATCAGGGCGATCTCCTCAGGTGTTTGTGCCCCCTTCAAAACCGCTGCCGCAACTTCCCTCACCCGGGTTCCCGTGCACAGGCATATAAACTGATCCGGATGGAGATGTGACCTGATACAGAGATCCCTCAGTTCCGCTTGATCCACCTCCAGCGGATTGACGCCCAGCAGCAGGGGTTGCGAGCGGGGGACTATTTCAATCGCATCGTTTTGACAGTAATCCTGGCACTTGAAGCACGCAACACACCATTCCCCTCTCACCTGTGCCTTTTTCTGGACAACGCTTATTGCTCCGGTGGGACATACACCTTCACAGGTCTTGCAGCCGGTACACCTGTTTTCATCAACCTCGACACCAAATTTTACAAATTTCATGATAACCCCCGTGATAGTATACAACACCCCTCTCCATACTGCTGAATATACCTCATATATTTCATACAAACACCTTCACGTCAAATGAATAATTCTTACCGCTCGTTGAGGATTGAACGAAAACAGGTGTCACTATAGAAAACATTTGACGGAAAACGAACAGCTCTTACGTTTTAGTACTATAGAGAGCTTCTTGTTCAGATAAATTCATCTCCGGATCTTTTCAGATCAGCTCTCGACGTTACTGTCAGTGATGCAGGTCCGGTACACACCGTAGCTCACGTGCAAAAAGCATGTACCTTGTACCGGCAGACAGTATTCTCTGCTATCGTTTGAATTATTATTACCGATGAGTACATGCAGTCGGCGTAAGAAAAAAGATAATGTGCAGGACTCTTCTCAATGGATAACGAGAGAGCTATTAACGAGAGAGATGTTATTGAAGGATTAAGAAAAGAGGGGTACTCGGAAAAGGTAATCGAAAACCGGCTGCACCCTAAAAATTTCGGAATAGTGAACAGCACGAAATGCGACGGTTACTCCGGATGGAATAACTGCCCTTTGGGAGATTCAATGGCAATCTGTTTAAAAATAAAGAAGAACCTCATCACAGGTGCTACATTTATGAGCGATATTTGCATTGGATTTATATCGGCTGCAAGTCTCCTCCCCGAGAAGGTAAAAAAACTGCCCCTCGCGAAGGCGGCTAAAATTTCATCTGAGGAAATAATTGAGGCACTCAGAGGCTTGCCAGAACAATTCATCCACCGTGCAGATTTAGCACGGGATGCTTTGAAGAAAGCCATTAATAATTATATTCCATCGCTCTGTAAAGAAGAGTCCTGGAAGAAGCCCTACAAGAAATCCTGATAATCAAGAGAGGTTTACATAACAGTACGAGGTGATTAAAATGCATATGCAGGCGAAAAAGGTATTTGCGCTTGTCGATTATGAAAAGTGCAATCCGGATAAGTGTAATGAAGGCGTTTGCGTGGCTGCAAAGGCATGTACGCACAAAGTTATGAAACAGATAGACGGACGCCATACACCGCCGGTCGTTTTTCAGGATATGTGTTTGGGATGCTGGGATTGCATTGAAGCCTGTCCCTTAGATGCAGTTCATAGGAAACATATTGAATAGAAATTTTTTTGTTTCATGAAAGTTTTCAGTATTTCCGCTTTTCAGGCGCATTACCTCTCCTTAAAGTGCATCCCATTGCGTGAAGAAACGAGCTGTTTTCCCGAACAGGATTTTTCTCAATGGACAAAATCAGAAAAAGGGATTATTATATAATTAGAGTATTTCAATTGAATCTCAATAGTTACGTTAAGCCATTGAACATAGATGACTGGATAAAGACAGGAACATAGACTTTGAAGCTGAAAATTCTCCGGAGCATACAGCCGAGACGATGGTTTTCAATAAACCGAATGGATGGAAGTTGCGATACTGCCGGAGCTCTTCGCGCTGAATCAGTTCAAATCCTGCCGCCTGAAAGGGCAGGAGATATTTATCATTGAAGGTAAGGAGAGCCATGAGCGCTGTACGTGATAAAAAAAGCAACACTATCATACTGAACGGAGTGTCGATATGCCCCGGCATCGGGATCGGTCGCGTTCATATACTGGACTCCGACATGACAATTCCGGAGAGGGAAATACACAGAGATGAAGTCGAAAACGAGCTGAATCGATACAATGATGCTGTTGAAACCGCGAAGCACTATCTTAATGAACACATAAAAATTGAGCACAGCGGCTTTTCACTGAATGACAGAGCGATTTTCAACATTCATGAGATGATGTTAACCGATAACTTATTTCATGAGAAAGTGCACAAAAGAATCAGAGATGAACAGAAAAACGCCGAGTGGTGTCTCAATCAAGAAACAATCAAGGTATTATCGCACCTCGATCTGACAAGAGACTCCTATTTCCATGCTCGAGGGGAAGACATTCGAGATATGGCCAAGAACCTGCTCGGCATTCTCCTGAGCGGAGAGGAGAGCGCAGAATGGGACATCGGTGAAGACAGCATCCTCCTCACTCATTACCTGCATCCTTCAGACGTAATAATGGCTCATCGGTTTAAAAGTAAGGGATTTGCGAGTGAGAGCAATGCGCTTGTATCCCATGCCGCAATTCTCATGAAGGGATTCGGGATTCCATCCGTCGCCGGATTGCGGAATCTGATCGACAGTGCAAATCAGGGCGATACAATCATCGTTGACGGAACAAATAGCCTGGTGATTGTCAGGCCCTCTTCACAAAAAATTGAAGAATACCGCAATGTAATCAAAGAGACCGCTGTTCCCACTGCGAAAAAGGAGATCGTACGCTGTATTACCGCTGACGGTCATGATATCGATCTGAAAGCAAATATTGAGAACCCTGACCAGGTGGAGATGATGCTCAAACAGGGCTTGAATGGGATAGGGCTCTTTCGAACTGAATTTTTCATCTCTACGGCCAGTACCATGCCTACCGAGGAAGAACAGTTCCAGATGTATCGAGATGTTATAGAGAAAGCGAAAGGAAGACCGGTAACCATTCGAACATTTGATATCGGCGGGGATAAACAGATCGGTGTTTTCTCAAAGTGCACAGGAAGGAATCCCTCTCTCGGTGTGAGGGGTATTCGCAGGCATTTAACCGAACGGGTAGAAGAATTCCGGACACAGCTCCGGGCTATTGTACGCGCCGCATCCGGCAACAAAGTCAGTATACTGATTCCCATGGTTACCACGGTAGATGATATCAAAAAAGTCAAAGAGCACCTTTCAGATATAAGCAGTGAGTTGCGTAGAGCAGATGGAGCCTTTTCGAATGATATTCTGCTCGGGGCCATGATCGAAACTCCCGCAGCAGCCATTGCTGTTGATGAGATACTTTCAGAAGTTGATTTCATCAGTCTGGGAACGAATGATCTTTTACAATATTTTATGGCCGCTGACCGTGATAATGAGCGGGTCATTCACTACAATGACGCGTCAAATCCGGTTTTTCTGAAATTGCTGGATTCCATCATCAAAGAGGCCAGAAAGATGGGAAGGGAGAGAAATGTAACTATCTGTGGAGAGACAGCATCCGACAGGCGAGTTATTCCGAAGCTCCTTTCTCTGGGCTACCGATCTTTCAGCATCTCGCCGTCATGTGCACCGCTCTTTCGAGATGTCTGTTCCCATTTCAGGTCAAAAAGTTTTTACAATAAATAGAGAATATGAACCGATGAAGAAGGGGAAAAGGGATGATACCACAGGAGATTGAAAGTAAACTGCTCCAGGCGGTTGCATTGATAAAGAGTTCTTCTCATACGACGGTGTTCACCGGTGCGGGAGTTTCAGTTGAGAGCGGAATACCCCCTTTCCGCGGCAAAGATGGATTATGGAGCAGAATTGATCCGGTCTTTTTGGATACCATGTACTTTTCCAGATATCCGGAAGAATCATGGAAGCTTATCAAACATATCTTTTACGACTTTTTCGGAAATGCCAAACCCAATCGGGCGCACTACGCGCTTGCACGTCTGGAAGAAAATCAGCTCCTGCGCACGGTCATAACCCAGAATATCGACAACCTCCATCAGGCAGCCGGCAGCAGGGATGTCATTGAATATCACGGGACGTCGCGAAAATTAATATGCACCCATTGTGGACAGGTATTCGATGCAACAGAGGCTCTTCTGGAAAATATCCCACCGCTGTGTCAAAACTGTTCCAGTGTGTTAAAACCCTGTTTTGTCTTTTTCGGAGAACCGATTCCGGAAGAGGCTAATATCCGATCGCTCAATGAGGCCAGAGAGGCAGACCTTTTCATCGTTATAGGAACCACCGGCGAAATTCAACCCGCTTCAATGATTCCCATTATTGCCAGTGAAAATGGCGCGAAAATAATCGAAATAAACGTCGAAGAATCTCGCTACACCAGCAGTATCACCGACCTTTTCCTCAAAGGGAGAGCGACGGAGATCATGGGATACCTGTTGGAGAGTTTATAACCGGTGTAGTGGTGCAATCCGGGAACTTTCAGCAGTCCCGGAAGAACATGACAATTCCTGATCGGGGATGAGATGTATTCCTCCAAATAGAACTCAGTTTCCTGTATGGCTGGATGAATTGTGATGTCAGCAGGACCTCACTCAATTAAAAAGAGGCATCAAGGGTGATTATGGTATTCAGACCCGGTGAATAAACTCCGGAAGCATGATACTTGTATTTCTCATTGAAGATGTTTTCCACTGCAGCCGTTACCCGATATCGTTTGTTTATGAAAATGCCACCCCGCACATTCAGTGTCCACCACCCCGGCGTTCCGCCTTCCGGTATGCGCACGTCCGACTCGTCCTCGGGCGAGAGCCGGTCCTGCTTCCCCGCAGCGCGAACAAAGGTTTCAAGAAAAGCATACCTGCGTTTGCCGGCGGGAGTCTCCCAGCGCAGCGTTGCCTGCCCGTACAGAGGCGGGATGCGGGTGACCGGGACCTTTTCGCCGCTCTCCCGTTCCTCCTCACCCCAGGTATAGGTTATCATGCCCGACAGGGATACACCGTAAAAGGGGCCGATGGTCATGTCCCCTTCCCCGCCGTAGATCACCGCCTCCCCGCCGTTTACATTATGCACGACGGTTTTGCCGTTTACCAGCGCCTGCCCCTGCCAGGTGGTGTCCTCCCGATTGATGATATCCGTTATGAAGGAAACATAGCCCGAAGCGCCAAGCCGTATTTTCCAGAAGGCGATCCTGCCCAGGAGCTCATAGGTGTCGGACTTCTCCGGGCCGAGCTCGTCATTGGGGATATGGAAGAATTTTCCCGTATCACCCAGCTGCACCGCCTCCTGCATGTTGGGGGAGCGGAAGCCCTGTGAGAAGGTGAAAGCAACTGTCGCGGCTTTCTCATAGAGGTATTTGAGAGCGCCCAGGAAAACATGCCCGCTGTCCCTGAAGTCCACCGCGGGGAGGGTATTCGTGGCATCGGCCTTCCCGCGCATGCCGTGATATCGGTATCCGGAGCTCAGCTCAACCGTGTGGCCGGCCGCTGATCTGAGCGGGGTGAACTCGGCCATAACATAGGCGCCGTAATTATCGTAGGTTGAACCGTCAGGGTACGGACTGATGGGGGACAGCTCCCAGGCACCGTAATAGGTGGTGTTCTCCAATTGCTTTGAGTCGACCATATCATGATACCACATGCCGCCGTAAATGAGCTCCAGCATCCTTCCGAAAAGGCCGGTGATGAACTTCACATCAGTGCCAATGGTATCTACCGCTGTCTCATCGCGGGTAACGGACGTTCTCGTTTCCAGGTTGTCTTCAAGGGCTATGTTGTCCTTCACCTCCCTGAAGTACTGATACGAGGCGGTGAGTTCCCCCCGGGTATTGAGTGTTTTCGAGCGGAGGTTGATGCGCCCGTACACGAGATGGTCTTCGTTATCGTACAATTGCAGTTGTTTTTTATCATACAGCTTGTCGGTTCTCCCGGCATCTTCTATTTTGGTCATCAGATAGGTAATGCTGAAACGCCAGCCGTCAAGGATACCGTCGCTGACAGTGTACGACATGCTGGCAAATGACGAGGACTGATCATAGCCGCTATAGGGCTGCACCTTGATGTCTCCGCCGGCCCGCAGGTCATCGTACTTCTTCTTTGAGACGCCGCCGGCAAATCCCAGACCGTTATATCCGCCGCGAAAATGCCCGTGACCGGTCAGGCCGTCATCCGCTGACTCATAGCGGGTCACAAAGGTGCCGTTCAGCATTAACCCGGTTTTCCCGCTGTACAGGAGCGGGGTGATCGGAAAGAGCTGTATAACGCCGCCCATGGCGTCGGAGCCGTAGAGCACTGAACCGGGACCCCGCAGCACTTCTATTCGCTCGAGGGAGAGGGGATCAACGAGATTGAGGTACTGCAGCGGACCGGTGCGGTAGACGGAATTGCTCAGCCTGACGCCATCAACATAGATGAGCACCTGCGGCCCGATAAGCCCCCTGAGAATCGGAGAACCGCCGGCGTGATTGGTCTTCTGTACAAAAACGCCGGGAACCTCCATCAACGCCTCGGGCGTGGTCCGGGGAGACTTCTCCTTCAGATCCTTTATCCCGTAAACAGAAACGGAGCGGTTGGATATGAAGGGGTCTTCGGGCCGGCGCCGGGCCGTTACGACCACATCGGCGAGATACAACGGCTCCTGATCGGTCGTATCATCATTCTCAAGAATCGATCGCGGTCCAGGTTCGGTATTATCATCGCCCTCCTGCTGTGCAGTGACCGGAACGGTAAACAGTAGAGCGGTGACGCACATTAATACGGCACAAAGCAGTTTTTTCATCACACGGTACCCCCGTTGTTTTTCTATCGTAGGGCCGGTAAATCGTCAAAGACATTGAGGAACTCGCCGACTCGTTGCAGCAGGAAACAGTTGCTGCGGCGAAACCAAAAAATAGCAGTGAAAGCCCACAATCAGCAAAAAACACACCCTGCCCTAGAGCTGCACCGTCAGTGATCTGCTCCCTCTTCTCGATATGGAAGACACATGACGCAGTACTCGTTCCCGGTTCCCTTTGCGAATCTTTATGGTATATTTCCCCTTTGCAAACACCTTCGGATCCCAGCTCCTTCCCCGAATGCGGAGCGTATACACTGTTTCCCCGTCCTTCTCGTCAATAACCTGGACAACAGGATTAACGACGCCGCTCATCACAAGCCGTGGCAGGTACGCAGCAGCCTCCCGGCCATAATTGTCCTCCTGCCGTACGGTGACAGGCCAGTGCCGGTACTGCGAAGCATCCGAACTCTCAATGTTCACCTGCCGTGGCCAGCACTCGAAGGTAATCTCCCTGCTACTCTTGATGAACCTGATGACACCGAATCCCGCCGCACGGGTTGTCAGCTTATCGTCATTTGGCTCCCGCGTGGGATTCGCCACCGCCACCATCCGAATCCTATTGTTGAATCCGTCGAGAAAGTTGCCGAGATACTCCGGCATCCCCTCCGCGCGGTCCTCTCCCGGTTCCAGTGGATCCCACCACCTGAGATAGAAACTTGCGATGGAGGGAACGCAGAATGAATAGCCGGCATCGCACCACCGGTCCACTCCGTGATGAATGACCGTCCCGAGGTGCTGATCGCCTGCGATCATGACGGCGAAAGCTTTCCGTATTTTTCGCAGTGCACGATTTCGCCCCGACTGCGGCCAGCCGTTGCAATCGAGATCGGCATACACCCGGTAATCGCGATCTCCTGAGAGGTGTGACGCGCACGCGAAAATGGTCTGCGAGAGGACAGCCTTCATGCTGCAGTCATGCCAGTCTGCAGCCCAGCTTTCGAGAAAGAGCAGCTGGCGCTCCCCCAGGAGTATGGCTCCCGGAATATCGAGCTTTGCCGCATCGTAGCCCGGCTCAACCACGTGATCCGGTCGGTCCGCCTGCTGGGGGATGACATCCACCGGCGGCGACTTGAACTTGCGGTCCTCGATAATGGCGAAGTTGACGCCGCCCACCGTTATATCGGTATAGTACACCTTGATGCCGTTCTTGACCGGCGCAGGATCGTACGGATCGGGCAGGTGGCTGGTCTGTGCGCGCTCAACCATCTTCACGTATTCTATGTCCGCGGCATATCCGCCATCATCACCCGTGCGGGTATGAGATTTTTTGCCGCTCGCTCCCCAGAGATTGTCCTGCCCCACGTCGTGATCATCGGGTATGGTGATAGTGGGGATGTTGCGGATTACCTCACCGAAATCCCGGCCGAACTTCAGCCAGTAGGCGTAATGCCAGTAATGATCGTACACCTGATCGCCTGAGAAGAAGAGGAGGTCAGGTTCGAGCCGCTTGATATTCTCAACAATATCGTCTTTCGGGATATCACCACCGGCCCAGGTATAGATGGCGTTCCCGGTAAAGGCGGCCACCACGATGGTATCCTTATCAACAGGGTCCCTCTTGATGGTGCCGGTGTAGAAGGCACTTTCACCGTGTACCAATCGATATTTGATATCCCTCGATGTATCCCAGTTTTCAACACGGAAATGGGCGGTCCAGCCCCGTTCGACTACGGAAGATTCGGCAATTTCTCTCCAGGCACCATTCTCAAAGACCTGCAGCCGAACTATACGTTCCTCGTCATCCTTCAGCGGGTAGAGCTGGGCGGTCATCTTCATCACCCTGTCATGTACCGTATACAGGGCGAAGCAGATGACCCTGTCACGGGAAACCTCCGGAATATCAAGGGTCAGCTTCGAGTAAATGGGAAGCACTATGCTGCCCATAATCTTGTTGCATCCTACCGCTGCCCCAAGGAACAGTATGAGAATGAGCAGTGTCGTGAGTGCTCTTCTTTCAATCATTCTGTTTCTCCTCCAGATCATGTGAAGATTTACCCTGCGGGCACCGTTAATGGTATTCCGTATCAGTTTTCTGCACGGGCAGAGGGTTCTTTTTATTTATGCAGGAACACATTCATTGCGTTAACGAATCTGGGAATCGGCAGTACTCTACTGTATAAATAAAGCTCGCTGCTCTCATAAGACAGCTCCAATCGACATTTCAGAGTGACCGGATCACCATTCGATAAATCGGTGATACGCAACGTACCCGTCTCAGAATATAATTGCTTTCAACGAGACCCGGAGCACATTAATCCGATCTGAACCGGTACAGATAGAATACCATCAGGACGAGGACAATACCTGTTATATAGAGATAGCTATAATCAATCTCCGGTGCAGGATTCGAGAGGGTGTTGAGCTGCGGCATTGAAGACAGATACCTCGCCTTCAGCGGCTCTGCTTCGCCAACACGATACGATTCCTTCATCCGCTTCATGTCCACCCCCTCGGTGGCGCTCACGGCATCCTTGTCCCATGAGACCTTCCGCCAGGTGCTATCCTCAAACTCACAGTGGAACACATCCCGGGAAATCTCCGAGACACCGATATGTTTGCTTCCATTCACGGTGAACTCATAGCGCAAAAAGTAGTCGTGTCCCCTGCGATGCTCCTGCTGATATTTTTTAAGAGCTCTGGCATCCGTCTCCGTCCCGATTGTATTGACAGCTATTGGCAGCAACGACTTATAGCCCAATACCAGGAGAATGAGGATAAAACCCAAAATCATAAATTTCTTTCTTCTGTCTGGGGTTGTCTTTGTTGTATTCATAATCTCCTTTCAGATATATGTTATTCATTCATTGAGTGCCGAATCGTTGCATCTACTCATCGTGAACCTTGAAAAAACGGGTACTGATCAACGCAACAGGTACCTTTTATAATGGAATAAAAATTTTTGTAGTCAAGGATTTTTATATTATTTCGCTATAGTGCTGCTGCTTTGCAAACAGAGAGAATTGCCAGGCTGCTACTGAGATCAAACTGAATTCGTTTTTGTTTGACAGAATTGAATTCTCGTGATATCATTTTAATATCACTTATCGGGAATGATAAATAATATACTATTCTCATTTCACT
>CAZZCF010000085.1:0-18046 GCA_964652955.1 uncultured Leptospirales bacterium | reverse complement strand
CAGCATCCGGGAGGAGATAGGGAACAGGCAGGGGCAGCGAACGGACTTACTTCCGCAAAATTTTGCGGAAGTTAAAGGCAAGAAAACCCGCGGACAATTCCGCAAAATTTTGCGGAATTTAATGGCTCAACAAGCACTTCCCGCATGGGGGGCAGGATCGCTTCCAAGGTCGACAAGACCAACCTTGGCAAATGCCAACCACGAAAGACGAGTCCACCCGCGCCCGGCTCCTGGCGGGGATACCACTGTAGAATCGATTCTACGCGCTCAAAAGTGGCTATCCGTCGGTGTTCTGAAGGGTACCTTCGCCCGGGACGTACCAAACCATTACCAGGGAGAAAAAAGGCGTTTTTACCGCACGGATCGCCCCCCCGGACTTTCCGAAGTGCCCCCAGAGTGCCCCTCAGACTGCACAGGAGCCACGGAGAGCGGTTCTATTTTTTTTCGGCTATTCGGGGACGTTTTCTCAAGTCGATGTGACGTTTTCGGGGGAATTGTAAAATAAAAAAAAAGTTGTAAAAAGGTGATGGTATGAGAAAAACTGGCAACATGGCACCACGTAAGAAACAGCCCGGCTCTCGATGGGAGGGCACCGTCCGCCCATATTTGGTATTGAGCGAGGATGAAAACTGGGAAGTCGAAAAGATACGCATTGAATATAAGATGGACAAAAGCGAGTTTTTAAAAGCCTGTGTTATGTATATCCTTCGAAATAAAATTGATCCTCGTAAATAGCACACCGAAAAGACTAAAACCACTCAACTTTTAGTACTCAAAATTGTAGTTGCTTTGACAACAGATTGACAACAACACCTCTGAACACCTCTGAACACCTGTAAACACTTAACAAGTATTAGTGTAGAGTGTTGCAAAAATGCTACGGTCTGCCCGTGTTTTATTTACAGTTTAATTTTGTTTGTACAGGAAAAAGGGGGGAAATGTACGCCAGGCAGGATTCGAACCTGCGGCCCACGGCTTAGAAGGCCGTTGCTCTGTCCAACTGAGCTACTGGCGCGTCTTCGGGGCGAGAGGATTTGAACCTCCGATTTCCTGGTCCCAAACCAGGCGCTCTAACCTGACTGAGCCACGCCCCGGAAAAGTAGTCACATTATATATCGGGAAAAGAGGTGTCAATAATAAATATACTGTGATGTTTCCTCAATTTCCAGCTGTCAGGGTTACTTGACCTCAATTCGGGGGAAGAAAGGCCTCTTTAACTCCCACTGCTCAGCGTATCTATCTCCTCATCTCTTATCTTCCTGAGAAGCGGCACGATATCATCCTTTCCGACCGTGCGGACGGCGCTCTCCTTCCTGAGTTTCACCTCAATCTCTCCCTCCTGAAAGAAGCGCTTCCCCGCCGTTACCCGAATGGGTATCCCGAGGAGATCCGCATCCGCGAATTTGAAGCCGGGACTGGCATTGCGGTCATCGTAGAGCACCTCGATGCCCGAATCCCGTATCGCTGCATAGATCTCATCAATTGCCTCGCGATCCTCGCCGCTCTTGAACAATCCCACCAGATGAACGTGAAAGGGGGCGACGCTCATGGGCCAGATGATGCCCTTCTCGTCGCTGTGCTGCTCAACGATAGCTGCCATCGTCCGGTTCACCCCGATGCCGTAGCATCCCATGATGGGACGAACGGCTTTCCCGTGCTCATCGAGCACCGAAACTTTCATCGACTCGGTGTACTTGTATCCCAGCTTGAAAATATGTCCGACTTCAATGCCCCGTCTTGCAATCATCGGCTTGCCGCACTTCGGACATGCATCACCCGCATCGGCAACGGTGATATCGGCTTCATTTTCGATGGTGAAATCCCTTCCCGGATTCACACCAGCATAATGCTTGTCCTTCTCGTTCGCCCCGGTTATACCGTTACTGATATCCTTTATGGATAGATCATAAACCGTCTGCACGGCAAAATCGTTCACTGGCCCCGCAAAGCCGACCGGCGCCCTGGTTACCTCCTCAACAATTGCATCGGGTGCAATCTCGAGCTCCAGAGATCCGAGATAGTTCTTCAGCTTCACCTCGTTGATCTCGCGATCCCCCGGCACGACCGCCATCACCGGCGCGCCGTCGGAGAGATAGATGATGCTCTTCATAAACCGTTCAGCCGAAAGATTGAAAAAGCGCACCAGATCGTCAATCGTCCTGACATCGGGAGTATCAACCACCCTGAGCTCTTCGGGCTTCCCGCTCTCCTTCCGGAGATCCGGCCTCCGGTGCTCTGCCCGTTCCTGATTGGCCCGATAGTCGCACGACTCGCAGATAAGGAGAACCTCTTCGCCGACCTCGGAAGCAACCATGAACTCCTCTGAATCACTTCCCCCCATCGAGCCGGTGTCAGCCTCAACGGGAATCGTCTCGAGCCCGCAGCGTTTGAAAATCATCCGGTAGGTTGCTCGCATAGTCTGATAGGATTGCTCGAGTCCCGCTTCGTCCATATCGAAGGAGTACGCGTCCTTCATAATGAATTCCTTGCTCCGCATCACCCCGAAGCGCGGTCGTATCTCATCCCGGAACTTGGTGTTTATCTGATAGACATTGATGGGGATATCGCGATAGGATGATATCAGGGATCGCACCACGGCGGTGAAGGCCTCCTCATGAGTGGGAGCCAGCGCATACTCAATATCATTCCTGTCCCTGACGCGAAAGAGCTCCGGCCCCATCGTGTGCCACCGACCCGACTCCTTCCACAGCTCCGCGCTGGTGAGCTCGGGCATGAGAAACTCGAGCGCCCCCGACCGGTCCATCTCCTCGCGGACAATATCGACAATCTTCCTGAGAACACGCAATCCCAGGGGGAGATAGACGTACATGCCCGCTGACTCCTTCCGTATCAATCCAGCCCGGACCATAAGCCGGTGGCTGACAATGGCAGCATCAGCGGGATCCTCTTTCAGTGTTGGGAGAAGATACTTCGAAGCTCTCATACGCGCTATTCACACACCATATTTTAGTTCTCCTCTGCTGCTTCCCGCTCGAAGTCTCCGGTCAGGAAGTAGGTATTATTCCTGGCCAGCTCGATGAGATGCGGAAACTGTTTCCTGTTCTCCTCAACCATCTGTTCATAGGGGAAGTCGGGGAATGAGCCGTAATCGCGAAGGTACTCCATATGCTTTTTCCCCTTCCGGTCGAAAGGGTGGAAAATGGAGTCATGTATCCCGTCGAATTCCAGGGGGAAGACCCCGAACTTCTGGCAGAGGGAGAGATTAAAAGTCGGCGTCGCCTTGACCCATTTCTCCCCAAGGAATAATTCCGTATAGCCGTGGAAGACGAAGAGATCCGATTTCATAATCTCCTTCAGGCGCTGGGTCACCAGGTGATTCTTTACGTCTGCAAACCTGAGCCTGCTCGGTATACCTGCTGCTCGGGTCACCGCCGCAAGGAGAATGGCCTTCTGAATGCAGAATCCCTGCTTCTGCGCCAGGACAAAGCTCGCACGGTAGGTTTTCCGGTCCAGGGTCATGGCGTAGGGATTGTACCGTACCCCGTCACGTACTGCGTAGAAGATCTTAACTGCCCGCTCAATATCAGATGAGAGCCCATGAACGAGTCCACGGCTGAAATCCTTAACCGAATCGTTTTCACAGTCAATATAATAGGTCTGCGTGAGATACTCCTGCATATTCCTCTCCTTCAGGGTAAAAACCGATAAACAACGAGTAACGGCCGGCGATGAAAAGTCAAGGCAAAATGAGCATGACCGCTTAAAACATCCTGAGTGGGGGGGGAGATCAAAGCAGACACGACATGCCCGCCGTTCATGAGATACATACAGAGAATCTCCCCTTCAGCGAGCGCTTCCCTGCCTGATCAGCATGGCGAGCTCAGCAGCCCGGTTCATCATTGCCTGTGCGGAGTGCCTGCCGAGATCATCGTGCTCAACGCCAAGCCTGATGCTCTTGTCAAAGAGACCGGTTCCACCGGGGCTCGCCACCGCCGAGGCACCGAGGGGGCTCACACAGTGGTGGACGCTCACCGGCAACATCTCGAGAGTCATAAAGGCGAGGATATGGGTGAGATGCGTTGTCTCAAAACCTGCATTGCGCGCCCACGCAACTGCCGCACTGACTCCTATCTTATTCTTGAGCTTCCCGCCGACCTGATTGCCAAAGACAAATACCCGGAGCCGATCGATGAGCGACGCCATCCGGGCGCTCGTCCGCATAAAGTATACCGGGGTCGCCAGCAGGAGCACATCGGCAGACTCAATCTTCTCGAAGATCATCTGCCCGTCATCCTTCCGGGAGCAATACTTTCCCGGTTCCTGCTTCCTGAGGCAGAAGTTGCAGTGAACGCAATCCTGTACCTCGAGCTGCGAGAGATGCAGCGCCTCCGTGACCACTCCCTGGCGGGAAACACCTTGGAGCATCTGCTGCATGAAGGTTTCCACATTCCCACCCGGTATCGGACTTCCCGAGATGCCCAAAACACGTATCTCCATCGTATACGGTTCCCTTCCTGCAGGATACATTAAAAGAGTATCAACCAAATACCAGACTATCTATTATTGAACATGTGCTGCTTATAAAAATGCCGTTGCATCGTCAACTGAAGCCCGGCACCCCTTCTGTTAATCGAAACCGTGCCATGCCGTTATCTTTTCCAGGGGATCCCGCTTCGTCTCAATCTGATTTGCCGGAAAATCCCAGTTGGGGTATCCCATGGCGATTGAGGTGATGATACGCTTGGTTGCAGGAATACGTGCATGCGCACGCAGAACCTCAGGATAGTAAACGCCCTGATGCTCAATACAGGTATAGATGCCGAAGTGCAACGCCGCAAGGCAGATTGTCTGTGCCACGAGTCCGAGATCAAGCATCGGCCCCGGTTGACCGAGTATGCGATCGACCAGAATAATGAGAGCAACCGGTGCATTGAAATAGTAAAAACCCCGCTCCATCCACTCCGCCCGTTTAATCCCATCGTCACGGGGAATATCCATAAGTCTGAAAAGCTCCATTCCCAGCTCAACCTGCCGCTGCCGATACACGCTGTCCTGCGGCCAGACGACCGTCGCGTGTTCCGGCTGCATCGGTGCCCCGGAACGGAAGAGGTCAATATTTGTTTTTTTTACGTTCTCGAGAACGCCGCCAGTCAGCACGGCGAACTCCCACGGCTGAATATTCATCGCCGACGGGGCTCTCGTCGCACTCTCGAGAATCTGCTCAAGAACCTCCCGCGGTACCGGTTGAGACGTGAAGTCCCGTATGCTCTTTCGCGTTTGAATTGCTTCAATAATATCCATAATATACCTCTACTGTTTTCTGCTCTCCATCATCGCACGATGCATTCGGTCTACCTGAAGGCAGAAAGTCTCAATCCTCGCTTCAATTATCTGCGGGAAAGGATTACCGTCGCTCTCGATGGCCAGGAACGGGAGATTGGGTACCTTCTCAAGAACCTCCTGCAGATACCTCCCGTCCGGCGAGACGGCTGTCTTGTATTCGCTGCGCATCGTTTCGGAGAGGATCGCTTCTGAGATGCGGTTCGGCATACAGCAGAAGGGACCGATGGCGATCGAACCCGCTGTCTTGGTAACCGTATCATTGAGGGAAACGCCGACGGTGAGAATCGCTTCACCGGTCAGCTCGGGATTGATGATGTGTTTTGTTCTACTGATGATACGCTCGATATCAATCAATTCGTAATCATACAAACCTGACCCGGCGAGCAGGCGCTTTATCCTCCTCTCGAAGTACCGCATCACCCGCTCCTTTACCCTCGAAGCACATCGCACTCCTCTTGTCACCCCTTCCGTCATTCCCTCACGAACCAGATAGGTGCTGTAGTATATCCACTCAGAAAGGGGCGCGACCCTTACAACATAGCCCTTCTGTGCGAGTTTTTCCACAATATGCTGCCTTGAGATGTCATCGCTCCGAACAAATATTTCACCGACGAGTGAAATCTTCTTCGCCTCGGCAAGGGGAACCTGCAGCCGTATCTGCCCGAGGTGATGGGCAACCATACGCATCGTTCGAGTCAGATCTCTCCACCCGCCTTTCAGCGCATCGAGCAGGCGCCTCCACTCATGCTGAAACAGCTTCATGCCCGTCTCCTGGTCAACGGCGATTGCCCTGATCACATTCCTTATGTCATTCATAATATCAGCTATCACCATCGCCCACCAGATGCGCAGCTCCAGACCCGCACTCAGGCCGCCATATCCGTTCTCGGAACTCAGGGTGAGAATCGCAACATTCCTCAATTTCATCCTTTCCACAAGGGATTGCAGGTAGATGCAGTACTGCCCGAAGCGACAGGGACCCATGGCAGTCGGCATGAAATACACCAGAATCTCGTTGTTCTCTTCTGTCTGCTCCCGGGCGTACTTGATCATGGTGCCGGTGGTCAGAATCATGGGCAGGCATTCCTTGCAGGAGGTATGTGCGCGCCCGAGCTTCAAAATCTCTTCATCGGCCGGAGGTGATGCTACTGCATTGAAGCCTTTCCCCTGCAGAACGCTCTCGATAGCGACGGTGGCCAGGTCTCCCATTGACGGCAGAATGACCTTGACCCGCTTATCATAAATATCGAGCCGCTCGCCCGAAGCAGTTTCAACAATTATCTCCTCATTCTCGATAAAGGCACGGGTTGGCTTGAAGGTGGAGACCTGCTGCGGGAGGGAACGGCGCCGGTACAACTCTCGATGCAGAGAGACGATATCAAGATACGCCTCGATGCGCGTTTCAAGACCGGCATCGGCGGTATGACTGTCGAGCTCGAGCGTCAGAGAGGGCTTTTTCCCCATAATCTCACGAAAATATCCGATGACGAAGGAATCGGGGCCGCAGCTGAAGTTGGTAATGTAGGTGCCGAAGAGCTGATTGTGATTGTGAACCATCCGTGCGGCTTTCAGGATCATCTGCCCCATGGCCCAGTACATATGCTCCTTCGGGGGCATATCCTCATAGGGGAGATAATCATAGGGGATGATAACCACTCCCCGCGAAGCAAACTTGTTCGGGATACCCATATGAGCCTCTTTCACAAAGGCGTTGTAGGGTCTCCCGAAGAGAACCATCCCGAGGCGCTTCGGGTCGGCCTCAAGTTCAGCGAGGACCTCCCTGCCGATGCGCTTCATCTCGGCTTCCATCAAACGCTGCTGCGTTAACGCGAAGTCAAAGGCATCCCTCCCCTCATGTGCGGTAAATCCCATTCCGGCGGCCATTTTAGCAAAGACGGCACGCTGTGTCTCCCAGCCTTTCGTAAAATCGAGAATCGGGGTAAGTAATTTGGGTCTGCTGCTTCCGTTGCCTTTCCCGCTCATGAAGGTCGTCCTGAGATAATACGGCTCTCCCTGAAGGAGAGGGCAGGTCATATTGACATCAATACTCCGGGGCACATAAAGACCCTTGAGATGTGGGAGGAAAATATAATCGAGGTCCTTTTTAAGCAGGCCGGAGAAGTAGCCGTGTGCAATTTCTCCGGGATAACAGAAGGCAGCAGCACACTGATTAATGCCGTCCTGACTCATTTGATCAGAGAGAACAACTTTCAACCCCAGGCGGGTAAAAAAATTGAAGTAGAGCGGATAGAGTGAATGAACGAGAAAGGATCGGTTGATGCCAACTGTCGCGACCGGATCCCGATCCACCTCGGGATCCCTCCGGGCATACTGCTCGAACACGAGCTTTTCACGGAGCGATACGAGATCGAGTTTTCCCACATCGTAGGTGAGTTTATGCCGCAGATTGTAGTACCGATTGCAGGCACCGCCAAAGGGGTACTTCTTCCCGTCAATCTCAATGACGGCAATCTCACAGCCGATATCGCACCGCTCCTTCCCCCCCTTGCAGATGAATGACTTTCCATACTTTACCGTTCTATCAACGAGGGTTTTCAGATCAAATCGCTTCTCCGGCATGATATTCAAAGCCAGCCGTTTTTTGATCTCCAGTGCAACGCCGAACGCGCCCATTAAACCCGGCTCTGGCGGTACCACGATCTTCTTCCCGGTGAGAGCAGCCATGGCTACCGGTACCGCCCGGTTATAGCATACCCCCCCCTGCATGAAGACCTTCTCGCCCATGGGCCTGTTCCCTCTGACACGATTGTTATAATTCATGCATATAGAGTATACCAGCCCGGCGACAATATCATTCTTGTCAATACCTTCCTGAAAGGCATTTTTGATATCGCTGCTGATGAATGCTGCACACTGATCGTTAAAATTCGGCGGTCGTTCAGCCTGCAGGGCAATCTCTGCAATCTCCTCCATTTCGATTCCCATTGTCTCCCGTGCTGACTCTTCGAGGAACGAACCGGTGCCGGCACTGCATGCCTCATTCATCGCATAATCGGAAGGGACCCCGTTGGTGATATAGGTATACTTCGCATCCTGTCCGCCTATCTCGAAAATAGTATCAACCTCAGGATCAAAATGCATAGCGGCGGCGGCATGTGCGATAATTTCGTTTATGATTCCCTCCGTCATGGCATGCAGCCCCGCAATCTGCCTCCCTGAACCGGTGACTCCGAGCCCCACTATCTCAACGGGTACCGATATCTGCTTCAGCAGCTCACGATAACAATTCCGCGATGCCCGTATCGGATCCCCCTGGGTGCGGAGATAGGTTTTCGCAAGTATGGCATCGTCCGAAAGTCGCAGAAGGACAGCCTTTGTGGTGGTGGACCCGACATCGAGCCCCAGAATACATCGGTCGTTCTCCATAACGGACCCGTAGGTCGTTTGCTTATGGGTTACCAGGTCTGCCGCGACGTTCAGCGGGGGAAGATACTCAAAGGAAGATCGCCCGCGCCTGAAGAGTTTTTCCAGATCGCCGTGGAAGGGCTTTGTCTTTTTCTTTTCCAGTGCCCACAGAGCCGCACCGAGCGCTTCGAAATAGGGAGCCTCCTCGGGAATCGAGAGATCGGAAATGTGCTTCTTCAAGTAGTCAACCATTACGGCATTCTGCGCCGTTCCGCCGACGAGCATCACCGGCCCGTCACTGTTTGCCCGTTTGACAAGCTCCAGTATCTTATCGCCCATCATCTCACAGAGACCGGCAACAACCCGTGGCTTGGGTATCCCTTTATTCGTTGCATGGGTACAATCGCTCTTGCAGAACACGCTGCACCGTCCCGATACCCGATACGGCTTTTCCGTTCGACTGTACTTTATTGCATCATCGAGCGTTATGTCCATTCGTCTGATCTGTTGCAGGAAAAACTCACCGGTGCCCGCAGCGCACTTATTCCCGGTGAGCACCCGTGAAATCCGATTAGAACCGTCAAGCACGTAGACCATAAAAGTCTCGCCGCCGGCGCTTATCACCATGTGATACTTCTTTTGAGAGTGATTGACATACGCAAGCGCCTTCTCAACCGCTTCCGGTTCTGTTATGGTGGTAAGATTTATCAACTGTCTGAACTTCCGGCCGGTTACCGCAATGACATCAAAGAGCGAAGCGGAGATATTCGATAATATGCTACTCAGCACCTTCCGGGGGTTTCCCTCATGTGCTATAACATAGACATTATCGATTGATATCCGTTCGCTCTTACGCAGCTCAACGACGGTAACGGTTGACGCGCCCAAACAGATACCCAGCGATCTCATCCGCACATCCTTCCCGAAGAGAAACAACTCATCATACAACCCTCGCCATTGAAAAAGAATTATTACAGGTATCCGGTGTAAGATATTCCCCTCAGCGCATTCAGGTGACAGCACGTATATGCCACATCCACCGGCCGAGAGGATGATCTATCATCTCACAATTCCTATAGTATGTACCCGTTTATCAGAACGCATCTCCGAACGATTTCGAGATCATATACGAAAAATACAACTCTTTCAAGTTAAAAATAGTATAATCGGAGTGCCAATCCGATTACATAAATCAGCGCATTAAATTCCATCAGGGATTTGCGGAACGAATGTGCATGTACTGACATCGTGTTTTTTTGAAGAATGCTTACACCATGAGGGTACACCCTGTCCACTCAGACCGCTCCATGTAGAATCAGCAGCCCGAATATTACACTCATAAACGCTGCTACGATATATTTCGCACTGATAAAAATCAAATAGAAAATAGAACCGGGGCGGCAAAATTGATTTCACCGGGAAAGACCGTGAAAAGGAGGAAAGAGCAGAGCAAAGACGGAATTCCCCCGTGAGCTGAAACCGCTTTTCACAAAGAAGGGGAAAACGAGCAGGCAGAAACCGCATCCTGTATCCGATATCGTTCCTTCCGCAGAGAAAGGGGAAAGGAAGAACTCGAATTGTACCACTCGAAGCGGTTACAGCTCGACAATCGTGTAATCGGCCGACCCCATCTTCAGCTTGACAGCGTGATTTATCTGAATCATCGGGTCGTGCTCAGGAAAGGCCATTCGGGAGATATTCTCGCCATGAAGCTTCTCGGTGAGATCCAGCGTTGCTTTGTCTATCGCTACCGGATCAAAAGAGGCGAGTATGCCGATATCATCCATGAATGTCCCCTCTGTCGGCATACAGTCGCAGTTTTTCGTCATGCTGATGAGAAAATTAATAAATGCGATGCGCTCCCTCTTTTCAATGAAAATCGCATAGGCATGCTCTACCATCTTCTTCTGCAGTATCTCGCTCGTGGAGGTCCATTTGAATTTTATCGCGTCATAGCGACAGACCGCAAGACATTCACCGCACCCGATACACTTCTCCTTAACAATAAAAGCCTTCTTATCCTTTTCGATAATCGCATTCTCCGGACACCACTTCATGCAGACCTGGCAAAAGGTACAGACATTGGGCCGTACCGAGGGGGCCACCTGCGAATGCTGTTCGAGCTTCCCCTTTCTGCTCGAGAGCCCCATTCCCATGTTCTTGAAAGCGGCACCGTACCCTGAGAGCGGATGACCGGTCGCGTGCGAGACAACAAAGAGCTTATCGGGTGCAAGGGAATCGCCTGCGACGAACACCCGCTCGTAGCATTCGCCACCGATAGGAATCTCCCGATCCCAGTTGCCAAGAAAGCCGTCAGCCATGATAATCGGAGCACCGACCCTCTCATAGGTAAATCCGTGCTCGAAAGCGAGGAGAATGTGATCGAGGGCATTGGACCTCCTGCTCTTGTAGAGAACACTGGTCTCGGTAAGATAGGGCTTCCCCCCTCGCCCCTTTATCTTGTCCACAATCTGTCGAATGTGATTCGCTCTGATATGAGTCCGGTTTCCCTCCTCGCCGAAGTGCGTCTTAACGGCGACCAGATCCCCCTCATTGACAAAACCGGAAAATCCTGCCCGGTCGAAGAGTTCGCAGATTTTTTTCTCGATAGAAGGCTCTTTATCATCATTCTGAACTTTCGCAAAGTACACTACCGGTTTCTCTTTCATCGAACATTCCTCTTCATGCAATAGATTTCATCCTGCTGCTCCAGAAGAGCCACACAATGCGATCAGACCTCCTCCTGAAATTCCTGCCGGGCTCTGTTTCTCTCAATCTCATCTTTCGCAAATGAGTTCACCATCTCAATGAATTCATCCATGGAGATTATCGGGCTCGCTGCCCTCTTCCGGAGCTCTTCGGAGATCTCGTTCTTGGAAACCGCCTCATACCCGGCCTGCCGGAAAGCTTCCAGGACTGGCCGTGTCTTTTCAGAATCTCTTTCACCCAGCAGCTGCAGTACAGGTCCCATGGGCCGTATCAGATCGCCCAGATGCTCGCAGAACATATTCCGGGTGATTGCCTTCATGTGAAAGACAATTGCATCGAAATTGTCGGCTTCACCGAAGCCGCACGTGGATATCAGAACGGTCTTTGCCCGTGCCTTCCGCCGGTACTTTTCATTCCCGGGATGGCGGGAATGCCCATCGCGCTTCATGATAAAAGGCTGGCCGACGGCGACAAACCTGTCCATCATGGTCTTCATCTGGGCGGTGAATCCGTCGACGTATACCGGTGATGCATAGACGATCATCTCTGCCTCCTTCCACTTATCGAGTATCTCCGCCATATCGTCCTTTTGAACACATCTACCGGGGTGCACCAGCCAGCAGTTGAGACAGCCCTTACAATAGTGGATCTTCTTCCTGCTCAGATATACGGTCTCGGTTTCTGCACCGGCATCCTCTGCACCGGCGAGAAACTGCTGGAGGAGGAGATCGGTCACTCCCTTCTCGGCCCGGGGGCTTCCATTGAACGCGAGCACTTTCATTACACACCTCAACACTATTCGTACATTATACAGCCGTATGATTACGGTAAAAAGATATTCATAACTGTCAAATATATTATGAGTACTTCTACAAACCGGTATTTACATTTATCCACAAATTGTAAGTACCGGTTTTATGCTTTATGCATAGAGCGACACGACGTCTCGCATGCGAGATTGCACAGGAAGTGCGAAATAGAGCTGACCGGGGGGACATCAAATTAATTGTTTTTAGAAGCCCCCTTATTGAACACCATCGAATTGCACGGAGAGATAATGATACAATGAAACCTGATACTACTGAAAAGTCAATACAAAGAGAAAGACAGGATAACGGAACTACCCCGTTTCATTTTTTTATTGCATCTGCGTCACTCCTCATTTATAATAGCGAACAAAAAATAAGGAGGTTTGTGATGTCGAAGGGGAAGAAGATAATCCTTATCATAGTAATTGCAATCGTCCTCGTCGCTGTCATCGGGTTTCTCTACATACGCTCGCTCGCCAGGGGCGGCCTCCCCGAATATGACGGCACGGTTACACTTGAGGGGATACAGGATGAGGTGATTGTCTATCGGGATCAATACGCCATTCCGCACGTCTATGCCAAAAATGAGAGTGATCTCTACCGGGCGGTCGGATATTGCTATGCGCAGGACCGCCTCTGGCAGATGGACCTCGTCCGTCGGGTGACCACGGGAAGGCTCTCGGAGATATTCGGCGAAGACCTCGTTGAAACCGAT
Source organism: uncultured Leptospirales bacterium (assembly GCA_964652955.1). Taxonomy (GTDB): domain Bacteria; phylum Spirochaetota; class UBA4802; order UBA4802; family JAKQUI01; genus CAZZCF01. The sequence continues at coordinate 5,143 of CAZZCF010000085.1, read as the reverse complement.
CTCCTCCTCAGAGCGCTCCGCATCCCGGAGAAATCCAAAATGCTACTCGATGATATGAGCGAGGAGATGCATCGGGCATCTGAATCCTTCTCGGATGGAGTGAATCAGTACATTAAAAGCCTCGACGGCGATCTCCCTGTCGAATTCGCAATACTTGGCTACGCTCCCGAAGAGTGGAAGCCCGAGCACTCGGCAAACGTCATCGGCTACATGGCCTGGGATCTCACCATGCCCTGGGATACCGAGGTGGTGCATCATAAGATTCGCCAGAAAGTAGGAGATGCGATGTACCGGGACATCTATCCCGACATCCCCGGCTTCACCACGCATGTGTATCCCGAATATGCTAAAATGACCGAGCTCGATCTTCGTCAATCGCTCATGGCACGGGCACAGGTGATCGAGGATCTCGGACTTGTCCTCACCAAGGGGAGCAATAACTGGGCGATCTCCGGAAAGAAGAGCGTTACGGGAAACCCCATACTCTGCAATGATATGCATCTCGGCCTCTTCGCTCCCGGAATCTGGTATCGGATGCATCAGGTCGTCGAGGGGAAGATGAATGTCACCGGCGTGCTGGTTCCCGCACAGCCGTTTATCACCTGCGGTCACAACGACCATATTGCCTGGGGAATGACCAACGTAATGGTTGACGATATGGACTTCTATCTGGAAAAGATCAATCCCGACAACCCCGATGAATATCTTTTCAGGGGAAAGTGGAGACCGCTGAAGGTTCAGAAGGAGACCATTCTCATCAGCGGCGGCAAGAAGGTTGAGAAGGAGATCCGCTTCACGCATCGGGGACCAATTGTATCCGGGTTCAAGAAGGTAAAAGATGCGGTGATATCGATGCGCTGGATTGGCAACGAAAAGAGCAACGAGCTGCGCACTGTCTTCCTGCTCAACCGGGCAAAGAACTGGAATGACTTCAAGAACGCCGTCAAGACCTTCATCTCCATAAGCCAGAACATCATCTACGCCGATACAGCGGGCAATATCGGCCTCTACTGCTGTTCCGGAATTCCCATCCGAAAGGGGAACGGGATTGACATTCAGCCCGGCTGGACCGACGAGTTCGACTGGAAAGGTCTTGTCCCCTTCGAGAAGAGGCCGAACAGCTTCAATCCCAAAAGCGGCTTCGTCTCCTCGGCGAACAACAAGACCGTCGGCAACGACTATCCCTACTATATCAGCCACTGGTTCGATCCCCCGCATCGCATCGACCGGATTCGCGAGATGCTCACCGAGAAGGAGAAGCTCTCAATTGAGGATCTCATGAAGATGCATGCCGATCAGAAATCAAAGCTCGTTGAAATCCTTCGTCCGGGCATCATTGAAGAGATGGGGAAAGTGGGCGACCTGACTCCCCTCGAGAAGCAGTGCCTCGATATCTTTGAACGCTGGGACGGCGTCATGAGCAGGGAGGGATCAGCGCCGGCACTCTTCGAAAAGTTCTACATTACCTTCATTCAAAATGTCTTCGCCGATGAGCTGGGCGATGATCTCTATAAGGAATTCATCAAGCAGAGAATTGTTCCGAAATACGCCGTCGGCAATATCTGGAAGAACCGCTCATCGGTATGGTGCGATGATCTCTCCACCGAGGAGAAGGAGACCTTCTCCGACATGATTCAGAAGAGCTTCAAGTCATCAGTTGCATGGCTTGCCGATGAACTGGGGAGTAATCCTGAAAAGTGGCACTGGGGAGATATCCATAAGCTGACACTGGAGCATCCGCTGGGAAGTGTCGCCATACTCGACACGCTCTTCAGCCTGAATCGCGGCCCCTACCGGGTGGGCGGAAGCTTCCACACGGTCTGTCCCTACTCGTATAAACTGGGAAAACCCTTCGCGGTCACCGATGGTGCCTCGCAGCGACACATATTCCCCGTTGACAACTGGGATAAATCGCTGACAGTTATCCCCACCGGCATCTCCGGTATACCAGCGAGCGACTATTACTGCGACCAGGCAGAGCTCTACGTCAACAACAAGTATCACAACGATTATACGATCAGAGAGCTGGTTGAGCAGAACGCGAAGTACAAGCTCGTCATTACCGGAAAAGGGAAGAAATAGCAGGGGACAATCGTCCCTGTAACAGAGGTAACAGAATATGGGCGGGGTGGCATCGCAGCCTCCCCGCTCATTTCATTCAACTGGACAACGTATAATCCTTAAAAGTGATAATAATTAGAATTAATGTTCGTATTAATCCCCGATGATGCTGAAGATCATCACCCCTTCGGCCGCTCATCCACAATACCCTTGAACTTCAGGCCATCTCCCAGAAGTTCATTGATATCCATCAACTTCACCTCCGGGGTAATCTCGGAAAGCACTTTCGTCTTCGCTTTCACCTTTTCAATGAGCTCATCTTCACCTATTGATATATCGTCCACCGGTGTACAGTGTATCTTCAGAATATCGGGAGAACCGGCATCGGATAGATCCTGCTTCGAGACAATTACCTGCAACTCGGTTATCTCCGGCATCTCCATGAGCTGTGTCCTGAGATCGGTGAGATTCACCGATGCACCCTTTATCTTCTGTTCAACCAGCCCCATCACCATAATCTGCGTATCCAGTTCATTTGCCCGCAGCGGATTGACGAACCGCTCGACCCGCGATCCGCATACCGGGCAGGGGCCTGACAACTGAACGGCCCGGTCTCCCAGGAGAAACGCCTCTATCAGGGTTCCCGCACCATCCATGGGGAACTGCACCACGAAACCCTCCTCGCCCGGGTTCGCAAACTCCCAGTCATCAGTGGATTTCATCTTCACAATCCGGTATGCCACCTTGTCCCAGCCGGTGCTGTGATACCCGGTTTCCTGAAAGGCATCACATTCTCCCAGGAAGTTAAATCGCGTTTCACTGGCACTCCAGGCGCCGGTTATCCGCACCTCTTTTGTCCCCATCTCGTGAAGCATATCCCGTATCTCGTTTCTCACCGGGGGTATTATCTTCTCTCCTCCTAGACTGCATATAACGTAATCCGCAAACTTCAGATCCGGCATGAGTTTGCGGAGCTCCAGCGCCTTTCTGAGAAATTTATTCCTGAGATACCCCGGCATCCCCACCAGAGCATTTATCTGAAACCGGGAAGCCATCAATATCAACCCCTCAACCGGTAGAACGCCACCGCCCGAGGTGGTGATGAGAAAATCCGACAGGTACTCACTCCCCCAGTTGGTGCCCATCCAACCCAGATGAGGAGCGAAGGGGTAAAACTGCATAAATCGCACCTCCCCGTCATTCTTCATAAGCCATTCACACCCTGAGATGTAAAACTCAACAATTGTTGCCTGCTTGCAGAGATCCCGATCCAGTTTGGTAAATCGAATAGGCGTCGGCAGGCCGGTGCTTCCACCGGTGAAGAAAACCGTAAATGGCTTATAGGCATAGTCAAGGGCCTGACGCACCTTCTTAGCTGCATCACTATCCTTCGATGGCTTCTTTGCCAGTTCCTTGAAGGTGCTGAAGTTTTCTGTCCCGAAATATGCGGTTATATTTTTCTGCGGAAGGTTGGCAACCGTGAATTCTGTTTCGAGCTCCCCGATGGCCTCCTGGAGGCGGATAAAACCCTCAATAACTTCATCTAAAGTCCGCTCCTTCCCATCAACCGTCCACGGATCAATTACCATGTCCTGAAGGTGCTCACGATATTCTGCCTTCGTTATAAGCGGCAATCCCCTTTTCTGCCAATCTTCGATACAGGTAATATCTTCAGGCTTCACACCCCTCTCTTTGAACAGCTTTCTGAAATAGGTGCTGTTGGGATAGAGCTGATGCTGAACATAGGCTGAAAATTTTTTATTCTGATAATCGATGCATTTATCGTCTGTGATGGTTAAGAAATCATCAACGGTTAATAATCTCTTCATTGAATGATACCTCCAATTCTATTCTCTGCTGCTACGGCTAAACTTTAAGTTAACCGCACTTTTCTCTTTTTTTTTTAATTATTCCTTCAAAGGAGCTTTTAACTCTGCTGTGAGCTGCTCTTCTCATTCCCTTCCTGTATGAGCTTCTTGATGTCTAGGGGATCACCCTTTTCAGGATCGAGCTCAAGGTGGATTGCGTCATCGGGACAGGCTCCCTCGCATACCCCGCATCCCATGCATTTCTCCCAGTCAACAAAGGCAACATCATCCATGCTTATCGCGCTGAAGGGACATATCTCAGCACAGGTTCCGCAGCCGGTACACTCCTCGCTCACCTTCGCGACGTATCCGCTCGAAGCAAGGAGCGGAAGTTTCAACTCATTCCAGGTCTTCATTCCAACACAGCAGCAGGAGCAGCAATTGCAGATGGCATAGAAGCGATCACCGCAGGTGTCCTTGAAGTATGCGCAATGAACGTGTCCCCGCTCGTGCACCTCGGTCAGAATCTTCACTGCCTCATCGGATGAAATTTTTCGCGCGTTCAGAATATTATGTTCCACGACAAATGTTGCAAAGGGATCTCCCACGGCCATGCAAACATCTATCGGCTTGCAAGGATTCTCCTGCAGAAGCCTGCAGGCACAGTCGAGAACTGCAATGTTCTGTGGATTTTTCATAACGATATCACGAACCAATTTGAATGGTATAATCCGCTCATCAAGATTTCGTATTTCCACCTCCTCTTCGATCTGTACCAGACTTTTTGCGAGATCAAGGGGAACCACCTTCCCGTGATAGGGCGATGTTTCACGAGACAGTGAAGCCCGAGCAGACTTCTGCGTGAGTATCTCCAGCATCTCCTCTATCTCGGGCGGAATCTCCCCTTCGGGAGGCTTGTTCACCAATCCCAGCTTCCCCACCTGCTTCCAGATATAGTGCGGCAGATACTTCACATTCAGGTACAAGTGCGCTGTTTTCTCTGCGCTTTCCCACCCGAACTCCTTCGACAGCTTCTTGGTTGAATCCTTCATTTTCTGATTCCTCCTGTTTTTTTATTGAATAATCCGAAATATAAAAATGCCTCGCAAACTATTCAGATAGTGAAGAAAACATATAATTCTGTCAAGAATTAAACAATTTACCGCATATTATGTTCATTGAAATTTTTATAAGATTTATTATTTATACTATTTTAAAAATATGTTAGTCGAGCATTTCGACTAATCAATACTGTACGGTGAGTTAAAGAGTTC
>CAZZCF010000084.1:0-18197 GCA_964652955.1 uncultured Leptospirales bacterium | reverse complement strand
TCTATACCGTTGTTTCGAAAAGGGATGTAAAAAGGGTGCTCGAAGTAGTGCGTCTCTTTGAGCCGAATGCATTTATTACTATTGAAGACGTGAAGTCCCATCTTTCCGGCTATATCGGAAAGAAAAACTTCTTCGAATTCAACGGGAGGCGTATTACAAAGAAGAAGTAATTGATGCGGGAGGTTTCGATTATATCCGGAATAAGCTCGGGATATCGGATTCCCCGGTGGGAAAAAATGATGAATGGTGATGACATTTTTTTTGAAATTTATTTATTGCACCGTATATTTATCATGATTTTTCCATTTTTTCATTTCAACGGTAAGGTGTGTATTCTCGTTCGTGTGCTTGTTTGAAGATTAAGGAGTATGTCGGGAGGTCAGAAAAAGGTGAAATTATCCACAAAGCAGCAGAACCAGATTTCGGGGAATAAATCGATGGAGACCGGGAAAACGCTCGGTCCGGTATCGAATCTTGAAGAGCATGTACCGGATGATTGGTGGAGTCGGATATTCAACTCCATCTATCTGAAGACAGATGCTGACGTTGTTGATGACCGGGATATAACTTCTCGGGAAGTTGAGCTCTTCTCGGAAATTCTCCGTCTCAAGCCTGAGGATAGGATACTGGATCTCTCATGCGGGCAGGGACGACATTCCCTGGAGTTGGCGCGAAGGGGTTTTCACAACATTGAAGGATTGGATCGCTCGCGCTATCTCATTAATCGTGCGAAGGCACAGGCGCGGAAAGAGAGCCTGAGCGTTCGACTCAGGGAAGGGGAAGCGCGAAAGCTCCCCTATCAGCCGGATACGTTTGATGTGATTATGATTCTTGGAAACAGCTTCGGCTATTTCGAAACCGTTCAGGATGATCTGCGCGTTCTCAATGAGGTATTCAGGACCCTGAAACCGTGGGGGAGACTCCTCATCGATGTTGCTGACGGCGATTATCTCCGCGATCAGTTTCAACCCCGATCATGGGAATGGATCGACAAGAATTACTTTGTTTGCAGGGAGCGCTCCCTCTCGCTTGACAAGCAGCGGCTGATATCACGTGAAGTAGTCACGCATGTGGAAAAGGGTGTTATTGCCGATCAATTTTATGCCGAGCGCCTCTATACTCACAGGAGTATGGAGGAGTTGTTGAAAAAGGCGGGCTTTACCGAGATACAAGTTCATGCAGAGATGCATACCGATTCACAGCGGAATCAGGATCTCGGGATGATGGAGCGGCGAATCCTCATATCGGCTCTCGTCAGAAAGGACTGGACTCCGGTCAGGAGGAGAAAGGAGGGTATTAAGAGTGTTACCGTCATCCTGGGCGATCCCGGCAAGATTGATCCGCTGAAACCACAGTCGGTGTTCGATGACGATGATTACTATACTATCGATCAGCTCAAAGGTGCCCTGAAAGAGTTGAATGATTACCGGTTCAGCTATATCTGCAATCACGATTCTCTCTTTCAGGAACTGACCCGGCAGCGGTCGAAAAGCGATCTGGTTTTCAACCTCTGCGATGAGGGTTTCAACAACGATGCCAGAAAAGAGCTTCATGTCCCCTCGTTGCTGGAAGTTCTTGACATTAAATATACCGGCTCCGGACCGCAGTGCCTTGCCTTCTGCTACGATAAATCACTGGTACGCGGTATCGCAAAGGAGATGGAGATACCCGTTCCCGAGGCGTTCTTCATAAAACCCGAAGACACCACCTTTGAGCTCCCCTTCGGCTTTCCGGTTATTGCGAAACCAAATTTCGGCGATTCCAGCTTCGGCATAACGCAGAACAGTGTTGCCAACAGTATTGAGGAGCTGGTGAATGCAATAAGCGGAATTCGTGTGAAATCGGGCTATGATAAGCCGATACTCGTTGAGGAGTTCCTCACCGGCAATGATCTCAGCGTAGGGATAATCGGCAATCCCCCGGAATCCTACATGGTTCTGCCCCTCATCGAAGAAGATTATTCAGCGCTCCCACCGGAGCTGCCGAGAATATGCGGATATGAAGCGAAGTGGCTGCCCGATTCTCCTTACTGGAACATTAAGTCGGTTCCTGCGAATCTCCCCGATCAAACCGAGAAATATGTCGTTGAGTGCTGTCTGAAATTGTTCGAGCGTCTCGAATGTCGGGACTATTGCCGTTTTGACTGGCGTCTGGATTCAGCAGGAAATCCCAAGCTCCTTGAAGTAAATCCCAATCCGGGATGGTGCTGGGATGGTCACCTCGCGAAGATGGCAAAGCTTGCCGGCCTCTCCTATGCCGAGATGTTAGGCGAGATATTACGTGCCGCCGAGCTTCGGGGAGGAATTCTCACGATGAAGAATTGAACGGGCCTGCCCTTTGAGGCCCGATACGGGGAGCACCGGGGAAGTGAAACAGGGACATTCGAAACCGAGAATTAAATACTCCTTTTTAAAAATACTGACGGGATCGGATCTGTCCCGGCGGCGTCTTCCCTCTATGCTCGCAGAGGGTGATATGCCCGGTCCTGTCGTCTGGCTTACCGCATGCGGCCATGGTGATGAAGTAGGGGGGATAGTTGTTATTCAGGAGATCTTCAAACTCATTCGCAGGAGAAAGGGTCTCAGAGGCTCCATACATGCCTTTCCGCTGATGAATCCTCACGGTTTTGAAACATCGTCCCGAAACATAACCCTCAGTAAGGAGGATCTCAACCGCTCGTTCCCCGGTAACAGGAACGGATCGCTTGCGGAGAGAATTGCTGAGAGGATATTTTCTACCATTACCGAAACCGGTCCTGATCTCGTCATTGATTTGCATAATGACTGGATGAATTCCATTCCCTATACACTCCTTGATTGTAAATCGGAAACGGTGAAGACGGACGTGTATGAATTGACAAAGATAATTGGCAGGAAGAGCGGTTTTGTGAACATCATTGACAGTGAGGAGCCGCACAGTACCCTTTCCCACTGCCTCATGCAGCGCCATGTGCCGGCGTTGACCCTCGAGCTGGGTGGATCCTATGTCGTCAACGAGAAGAATATCGAATACGGCGTGCAATCGGTCTGGAGCATTCTCTCCGCTCTGGGGTTGGTGGGAGGCGCTGAGGATTTTCTCTATCCGATGCCCGATAAATGCCGGGATGCCATTCTCCGCTATTCGGACAAACCGTTGAGCTCCAGCAGCGGTATTATCCGATTTACCTCGAAGCCGGGGACTCTCGTTTCGACAGGGCAGCCGATAGCGAAGATATATAATGCCTTCGGCAAGCTCCAGGAGACGATTGTTGCAGAGGGTGATGGCATTATTCTGGGACACGCTGATAGTTCGGTTGCCTTCCCCGGCATTCCCCTGGTCGCCTTTGGCATGTTCTGATGAATACTATATCATCGGTTCGGGAGGTTTAACCGGCCCCTTTCTCTGCACCGTTTCGAAAATCCGGTATCCGAGCCCCATGCGTATGAAGACATAGAGGAGAATAATGAGCAGTATCAGCATTGCCGTGACAAGCGTCTTGTTGTACTCTGCCTGATAATATATCTCACCGATACCGATTTTCGGCATGGCCTTGTGATTAATTGAGAGCCCGTATTTCGTGGCGAGTGTTTTTATATTGGTAATGTAGATAATGGGAATCCCTTCACGTGCGAATCTGCTCATGACGCTGTCGATGAGTATCGCTCTCCGGGAAGGTCTGAGATTCAGCCCCGGTCTGTACAGACGTTTCCCGGTAAGGCTCCCGAAAGCGGTAATTCCACCACCGACGTTCACGTACACGGCTATCGGGTAATCGCCCGCCCGCTCTCGATAAATGCCCATGCGAGTCTCAATATCATCCTCAATGTTTTCAAACTCGAGGAGGGAGATTCCTCTCCTGCGGATGATCTCCTTCAACAGCATCCTCCCCTTTTCAGGCATTCCAATGGCGTTGTCTTTCACCCCACCCAGAGATGCGGCAGCTGATCGGTAGGGGAAGAGGCCTTGATTGGAGAGCTCCTCTTCCATTTCAAGCCATGAGAAGTCGGGGATATTGGCACCCCATGATGAGGATGAGGCGCTGGAGATGATGATCAACCGGAGATTCAGGGTCTTTGCGGCTGCCAGCACCGCCAGGTTCAGCGCGGGAAAGGATCCGGAGAAGGAAACGGCGACGGTATTCCCGGTTCGTGCCCCTGCCTTTTTGAGGAGCAGTACCATGACGGCGGCCCAGTTCGGGTTGATGGTCATGAGTTTGGCATCGAAGCTCCCCTCCTTGCTGGTGATAGGCGATGAAATAATCCCGATGAGGCCCGATTCGGTGGGATCGATTCGCTTGTCAACGGTTCCGAAATGCTTGACACGATACTTCTTGAGGGCTTCAATGCTCTTTCTCATGGTTCGCGCTGCCGTTATTTTCTGCTTGTAGTACGGTTGCCTGATGTTCACCTGAAAGACCTCGATGATGATGATTCCGACAATGGCGAATAGTGCTATTACGACGTGGATCTGCCAGGTTATTCTGCTTGGCTTCCAGAGGACCTTTTTCATGTCGACAGTTCCTTTCCGAAGATGAGAATGAGAATGAGGCGAACAATGACGCTCGAGGTAATAAGGGAGGTGATTGTTTCGAGAGCACCCTGCCGGTCAATCCAGATTGCGATGAGGCCCGGGATGATATATCCCACAATAGTCAGATCGAATGTTTCCTTTCCGAAGGTAATTGGTCCGACGGACCGGATAAACCAGCCGAGGGCGAATCCGAGGATAATCATCAGCACCGTTCTTCTCCTTCCGTAGATGATGATAACGGTGCTCAGCGCATGAACAATGAAATAGGTGAGATAGCTGATTGCGATGGTCTGCAGAATGATAAGCGGTTTGTCAAGATACAGTGCAATGTAGCCGGGGACAACCATACCGCCGGCGGCAATGCCCAGGAGCTCGGAGAATAGCATGCTCACCACGAGACCCAGGCCTATTGAGATGGTTATTACATCTTCCATGAGAAACTCCGTGTGCTGCTAAAAGGCTTCAGCTCTGTTTTTAAAATATCTGACCAGTTCAAGTCCCGGACCGGCAATGTTGCCGATACCCATGATCATGGATGTTTTTTTGCAGTGGCTTATTATCTCTTCGAATATATCTTCTGTAATCAATCCTTCGGCGTTGATGAAGAGTCGAGAATCGATTCCTGATTTAACCGCATTCTTGATGAGGAAATAGGACCCCGAACCGATGAGAATGTATCGATCGGCGCGTGGCCAGCTGATAAGGGATTGGCCGAGCTGACGGGATCGCTCCGGACGATCTATCCTGCTGTTGATAACCATTATTTTCCTCTCGACGTCGCGATATTGATCCAGTGCCATTTCCCAGATTACCTCGGTGGACTCGGGATCATTGGCGGCAAAACCGTTGACAAAAACGATTTCCCTTCCAAAGAACCGGAGGATGGCATTGCTCATTGCCCCGATGTCCGGCGTATTTTTCTGCATCCCCCTGAGAGCGGTATCGCGATCAATGCCCATATGTTCACAGACGCTGAGCGCGAGGGCAACATTCTCCTTATGCTCAATATAATCGAACTTTTCCATCTCTTCTTCCTTTATGAGTGCGATTTCTTCATCGCCGGTGGTGATCAGCGTGCTCATCCGGTCGTCACAGGCGTTTTGAAAGAGCTCGGGGTAGTCCTGTTCGGCGGTGAAGAGTATGGCGTTACACGGTGTTGTCCCCAGAAGCGAGAGTGCAACATCGCGCTCTTCCGGTCCCATAACATCGAGATGATCCCGGCGAGCATTGGTAATCACCCCATGAGTGGATCGTATAAACCTGAGTTCGCTGAGTGATTGGAGATAGGGTTGCAGCGCCATGCATTCGATGACAAGCGCTTCGGCGCTGTTGTGTGCAGCGAAGGATATTATCCGCAGTTGCTCGATGATATTCGGGCGTGATTGTCGAAATATCGGATATTCAGTACCGTCATGCACTATCATTCTGGGCAGTGAGCCGGTGGTCTTTGCAAAGGTTCTGATACCACCTTCGCGGAGGCCGGCTGCAATTAATCTGGTTACGGATGATTTCCCCCTCGTGCCGTTGACGTGTATCCGTATCGGGATGGATTTGAGATTCTTTACGTGAAGCGAATATTCCGTAATCCCGAGAAAAATTAACACCGCGATGATTATGAGGAAAACGGTAATCTCTTCCATCTGCCCTGAGCACCTTCATCATATTTCTGATAGAGAACTCCTTCTCTCGAAGATGGCTTTTTTTCAACCACATTTTTTGTTTACGATAATAAAAAATAGTTTCGGCTGGATAGTGGATTGAAACCATGGCGATTATTATTTGATTGATAAAAATCCTCATATATTCTTAATTAATACAATATGCTCTGAAGTGAAGGTGATTCTTATCGTTTCATCTTCGTGCTGTAGAGTGGGATAAAAGAACACCATGGCAATTAAATTCGACACCTTTAAAGGCGTCTTCGTTCCTTCAACAGAGGCCATTCTCGGAACAGTTCTCTTCCTGCTCCTGCCGATTCTGACGGCCGATGTCGGGATGATCGCCATGCTGGCAGTTGTTATTCTGGCGCATACCGTGACGATCGCAACATCCTATTCGCTCGCCGATTGTGCAACAAACCTGAACGAGATCGGTGGTGGCGGCATGTACGCCGTCTCGAAGCGATCGCTGGGGAAGGCTTTTGGTGGCTCAATCGGGATACAGCTCTATCTCGCTCAGGCTGCATCCATCGGATTTTACTGCATCGGATTTATGGAAGCGCTGCAACCTGTTCTCGCTCCGCTCTTAAGCTTTCTTTCCCTCTTCCAGGGAGCGCGTCCTGAAGAGCTGCTTCTGCAGAAGCAGGTGCTTGCCAGCGCTGTCTTTATCATATTCTTTATTATCGTGCTCATTGGTGCCGATTTCACGTTGAAGATTCAAATGTTCATATTAGTGGTTCTCTTCGGAAGCATCGTGGCGATATTCGTATCACCTTTTGCTGGAATAACATTCGATTCGAAGCCCCTTTATCATCTTTCACTCTATGAGGCGAATTTCATGGGGAGCAGGACGGTTACCGTATCGATTTTTTTTCTCACCTTCACTCAGTTCTTCCCGGCGGTAACCGGTATCGACGCCGGGGTGGGGATGAGCGGCGATCTTCAGAATCCCAAACGGAGCCTGGTGACAGGCACCCGCGCCGCCATATTCGTTACCTTTATCGTTTACATCATCTCAACCGTTATCTTCGGCATGATGAACAGAAATCTCCTGATTACCGGATATGCGGGCAAGAGCCCCTTCGGTGTGCTTCTCCCGGACCTGCTCGGATTTAATCTCCCCTTTCCCCGGAACGCTCTCGGCGTGATGATACTCCTGGGCATTCTCTTTGCGACAAGCTCATCAGCCCTCAGCTGCTTTATGACGGCACCGAGAACAGCACAGTCGGCAGCTCGTGATGATATTCTCCCCCGCTTCCTCAACTTCCTCGGGAGGGACTTCAGGAGGGGGGGGAGTGAACCGCGGTTCGCAACGCTGCTTACCTTTATCATCGGTATAAGCGTTATCTGGATGGGTTCTATTAATGTTGCTGCAACGATAGTCGGTGTCTGCTTCCTCGTGGTTTACGGATGGGTCAACGGCTCCGCTTTTCTCGAACGGATAAGCAATAATCCGACTTTCCGCCCCACTTCCAGAGGGCACTGGCTGATCTCGCTGTACGGCTTTCTCACCGCCATCATCGCAATCATCCTCTTCAGCTGGGTCGTCGGCCTGCTTATTGTCGTTTCACAGTATTTTATTTTTCAGCTCATCCTGCGATACAAGGCTCAGGGAAGGCTGGAGGGTGTATGGTGGGGCGTTCTCTTCTCATTCATCTCGCGGGGTTTGACCTCTCTTAACAGAATCGTTCAGGGGACCAAGAACTGGAGACCGATTCTCACTGCTATTGCATTTTCGGAAAAGGAGAGCAGCCCCGGATCCATTGCCTATATCGCCGAAAAAATTGCTTCCTACAAAGGGCTTGTGAACATGCATATCATAAAGACAGAAAGAGATGATGATCGTGAATTGGATATTTCAGGGTATAACATCCCCACTGGCGTTCTGACGGTATCCGATCCGTCTCAGTCGATTATGAGCATCATTCAAATGAGTTACCTCGGCGGGCTGTCGCACAACACCGTCCTGCTGGAATATTCAAATTCAGTTGATACGGTCCGGATCATAAACAGAATACTATCGTTGAATAGAAACATCCTCCTCCTGAAAAACGGCGCCAGATTTCAGAAAAGCGAGCTCATGGATATATGGTGGCGGGGAGAGCGAAACGGAAACCTCATGGTGCTCCTCGCCTACATTATGAAGAGCTCGTTGAGTCTCGATGAGCAGCGGAAGAACCGGATCAGGATCATTCGAAAGCTCGATGCCTGGGATGATGAAGCAGTTGCCGCAGATGAGATGAACGCCCTTCTCGAGAAAGCCCGGTTGAGCGGTGAGGTGCTCATTCTTCCCGCCAGTGAGGAGCCGTTTATCGAGACTGTCTTACACAATTCGAAAGATTCCGATCTCCTGATGATGGGAATCCCCGGCAATTATACCGAGAAGGGAGGCGGAAGGCTTTTTAATCTCAACGAGTTCTTCTTCAAGAAGGAGATACACCATTATGACGAGCTTCCCCCGATCCTCTTCGTCAAGAGCGCTTTCGTGATGGACCTCATCGAGGATTGAGTTATCTGTCCTGCAGTGCTGTTACGATTCTCGTCAGCGCCTCTTTCAGCACCGCATGCGGACAGGCGATGTTGATTCGTTGAAAGCCTCTTCCGCCGGTGCCGAAAACCGGGCCCTCTTCCAGAAGCACTCTGGCTTTGGAGCGGAGCCGGTCTTTCATGTCGCTGTCGGAGATGCCCAGTGCACGGCAGTCAAGCCACACGAGATAGGTGCCTTCAAGAGGAGTTACCTGTACTTCGGGGAGGTGCTCACCGAGATAGGAAACGAGAAAGTCGTAGTTCTTCTTGAGATACTCGAGGAGCTCGGCAAGCCAGTTTTCACCGTGGGTATAGGCAGCCTGTGTTGCGACCATTCCGAAAATGTTGGTTCTTCCTATCCAGAGATTTTCCGTGATGCTGCTGAACTGCGAGTAAAGCTTCCTATTCGTGATGATAACATTCGAACACTCCAGGCCTGCCAGATTAAAGGTTTTACTCGCCGAAGTGCAGGTAACCACGTGATCCGCTATCTCCTCTGAGAGCGATGCGAGGGGAGTGTGCTGATGGCCTTCCATAAGCAGATCGGAGTGTATCTCGTCTGACACGATAATGACACCGTGCTTTATGCAGATCTCCGCAAGCTGCTCGAGCTCCTCCCGCTCCCACACCCTGCCGACGGGATTGTGCGGACTGCAGAGGATGAGTAGCCTGTTTCTCGCTCCGAATAGAAATGAATCCTCAAGGGCTTTATAGTCCATCACATATCTTCCATTCTCCTCTATCAGGGGATTCTCCACAACATGACGACCGTTATTCCGTATTATCGGCTCGAAGACATGATAAACCGGCGGTTGAATAATAATGCCGTCGCCCGGATTTGTGAAGGCGAGAATGGCGATACTGAGATCGGGTATCACGCCGGGAGTGGGGATTATCCACTCGCGCTTAATATCCCACCCATGGCGCCTTCGCATCCAGTCGATGACTGCCTGATAGTACCCCCGTGCCATAGCGGTGTAGCCGAAAACGCCGTGCCGGGCCCTTTCGATAAGTGCATCTATTACCTCCTGAGGAGATTCAAAGTCCATATCGGCAACCCACAGGGGAAGCTCATCGCTCGAACAGTAGTCCCACTTCAGGGAGCTGGTGTTGCGCCTGTCTATGATTCTATCAAAATCGTATTTCATCGTCTTTTCCTCGCTCACGGTGAGTTAATGGTTATTTCGTAAGGGATAAAAATCAACTAAAATACCGCTTCTTTTCCTTGACGTATCCTATATTATGGCAATAGACTGGTGGCACCGGTGATGGATATGCCGGTAGAATGACCTGCGGAAAATGCTGCGCCGGTGCCCTCCAGAGGGAGGGCGCTCATCGTGAGCGAGTGGCCGACAGCACGGTTGGAGCGATAGGGGTGGTAGATCTTCTCATCAGGAATGGGTATATCATCGATGGCAACGGCACACCGCCATTTCGATCCGATCTGGCGATTGAAGGTGATAGGATTGTCGATGTGGGCATAGTGGAGCATGGCGAGGCACGCCGGATGATTGATGCCGGCGGGAAGATGGTGACGCCCGGTTTTATCGATATTCATACACACAACGATCTCTATGTGACCCGGAATAATCTGGGCGGCGTTTTTGAGCCCTTTGTACGCCAGGGCATTACCACATCGATAACGGGAAACTGCGGCTGGGGGATAGCTCCCTTCACGGGAGAGAACGGCACGCTCTACCGGGATACGGTGGGAGGCCTGGGCATTACCCTTTCCGATCCACCCTGGTCAAGCATGGATGAGTTTCTATCCTACGTTGACCGGAAGGGACCGGTCATCAACATGGCGCACCTTGTTCCTCATGGTCCGCTCAGGATGATCGCCATGGGGGAGAAGAACACCTTCTCCACAGCGCCGGAGCTGGAGAAGATGAAGTCCCTCCTCGCCGAGGCTATGGAGGCAGGATGCTTCGGATTCTCAACAGGGCTCATGTATTACCCGGGAATCTACAGCCACACCGACGAGCTCATCGAGCTCAACAAGGTGTGCGGGCGGTACGGAGGGCGATACGCCACCCATCTGAGGGCGCAGTGCACAACGTTCCCCTATGCGGTGCGGGAGGCGGTGGAGATAGCCCGGGAAGGGGGGACGGGATTACAGATCTCTCACTTCCACGCAAAACCATTTTTCGGCAATAAAGCGGCGCTCTTTTATCACCTTGTTGATCTTATTGAAGCGGTCAATCGTGTAATTCCTCTCCCTCGCTTCCCCAATAAGGCGCTCGATGAGGGGTTGGCGATAGTAAATGGCGCGCTCGATGAGGGGGCCGACATCGGCATGGACATGATCGCCTATATCATTTCTAACACGACCACGATGGCGCTCTTTCCCCCCTGGACGCATGTCGGGGGCAGCGCACGGTTTCTGCAGCGCCTGTCCGACGATAAAACATGGTCAGAGATAAAGAAGGATATGCAGACGGTGATTCCGGAGTGGCCGCCGTGGGGTGAGCGTTCATGGTCTGATAATTACTCGAAGGCGCTCGGCTGGAATATCATCCGCATCCTCTCCGTCAGGAGTGAAAAGAACCGCCCGCTCGTCGGGAAATCAATGGTTGAGATCGCACGCGAGCGAAAGAGCGATCCGTGGGAGGTGGCGCGGGAGATTACCATTGAAGAGGGCGGGGGTGTCACCATCACCGCTGGCTTCCCCCCTCGCCCGTGGGTCGAGAAGGTTTTCAGCTTTCTCCTCGCCCACCCGCAGCTGTCCGTTATGTGCGATGCGCTCATTCCGGAGAACGGTCTGCCGCCGCAGACGGCATACGGGACATTTCCCCGCTTCCTTGGCCACTTTGTCAGAGATCTCCGGCTCGTGAGCCTCCCGGAGGCGATACGGAAAATAACCTCGCTTCCGGCCAGGCGTTTTGGCATCGAGAAGCGCGGCGAGATACAAAAGGGATATGCTGCCGATATTGTCGTCTTCGATGCAAATACAATTGCGGATCGATCGACACCGGAGAAGCCGAATCGCTTCCCCGTGGGGATCGATGCTGTCGTTATTAATGGCGCGGTGGTTCTGCAGGGTGATTCCTATATATCCGGTATCAATGCCGGGAGGGTTTTAAGAAAGTCATAAGGGGAGGTCCTCATGCCATTGCAAAAATTGCTGTACCTGCAGGTACTCTACGCTCTTATGGGTATCGGCTACAACGTGGTGAGCTCTTATCAGGTCAGCTCAGGTGGTCAACAGCTTTCGTCAACGGATCCCCTCACGGGTGGATTGGTGATGTTATGCTACGGCCTGTTTCTCATACCGGGTTTTCTCCGCTCCCTGAAGCTCTACCGCCTGCTCATGATTATTGCCATCGTCGGCATCGGTTACGGCGGGGTGGTGAAACACATCATAAACTTCTTTCAGGATCTCACGCTCTACAGCTCAACGGTTGCCTGGGCTTTTGCTCTCGGCATTAACCTCTTCGGGCTTGTTCTCAATGTAATGGCAGCCGCCGGTCTTTATCGGACCGAGAAATAGCAGCACATTTGTTTTTACAGATTTATTATCAGAATTTTTATAACGGGGGAGGAGATATTATGTCTGAGTTGCTTGATATGCTGGGATGCACGTACCCGATTATTCAGGGACCGATAGGTGCAGTGAACAGTCCCAAGATGGTTGCCGCGGTCTGCGAGGCTGGCGCCTTTGGCATGCTGGCTATGGGATTCGTTGGTGATCCCGAGGAGGCGAAACGCATGGTGGGGGAGGTCCGGGAGTTAACCGACAAACCTTTCGGAGCCAATCTCATGATTATGAATCCGGCGAACAAGGATCTTCTTGAAGTATTGGCCGAGGCGGGTGTCAAACTGGTTACCACCTCAGCGGGTCCGCCGGGGAGGATCTATCCGCAGATTCACGATCTGGGCATGAAGGGTCTACACGTTCTCCTCGCCTTTTCACATGCCGTCAAAGCGGAACAGTCCGGTGCGAACGGAATCGTTGTCTCGGGAATGGAATCCGGTGGATTGCGCTCTGTCAGTCCGGAGTCATCCACCAT
Organism: uncultured Leptospirales bacterium; assembly: GCA_964652955.1. Lineage (GTDB taxonomy): Bacteria > Spirochaetota > UBA4802 > UBA4802 > JAKQUI01 > CAZZCF01. Next base: position 5,494 of record CAZZCF010000084.1, on the reverse strand, counting down.
GGTGCTTGTCCCTCTGGTTGTCGATAATGTGAAAATACCGGTGGTTGCTGCCGGCGGGATTGCCGATTCGCGAGGCTATCGGGCTGCACTTGCGCTGGGAGCGCAGGGAGTTCAGATAGGAACGCGCTTTATTGCCACTGAGGAATTCACCGGTCCCCGGGAGTGGAAGGAAGCGATAGTCAATTGCAAAGACGGTGAGGTGATCCCTGTGCCGATTGGCACTATGTGCATGCAGTCGATTATCAATCCGAAGCTCAAGGAGGAGATGGAGAATCCGGATGTTGATCTTTCGACGAAATACAATCTGATGGATGCGCCGAAGGCATGGAACAGTGGAGATTTCTCAATTTTCCCCGCCGGAGCCGGACAGGTTGCCGCCCGTATTGACAAGATAAAACCGGTCAGGGACGTTATACAGGAAATGGTATCTTAAGGGCGGCCTCGTTGTGTCAATACAAAGGCGCAGTATTTCGGTACTGCAACTGTTAGTAGTATCACGTATGGAGAATATCACATGACGGAAGGGAGAATATCGGCATTTTCCGAAGAGCGGTGTGATCGCTGTGGGATCTGTTTTCAGCGATGTCCGGTCTTGCAGTTACCGCTCGAGGAGGCCCGGAAGGAGATAGCAAATCTCATCGAAGGCAGGAACTCAGAGTATGTGCTTGATCGGTGTACGTCGTGCATGTCCTGCAACTGCTACTGTCCGCAGCAGGCGAATCCCTATCAGCTGATACTGGAGCGGTGGAATGATCGCTATCAGCAGCGCGGTGCACCGCCCCTCTATCGCTTTGTCTGTCCGACGGAGGAGCCGAATATCTGGCAGCTGATTAACGTATTCCTCTCGGATCAGGAGAAGAAATGGATCACGCAGTGGATGACAGCCGTACCGCAGCCGACCGATCAGGTCCTTCTGATAGGGAATTACACGCATCTCTTCCCGTTTATTCTGGGAGGGAGCCGACTGCTCGATTTCTTCAAGCCGGTAGACCGAATTGATCAGTGGGAGGGCGGCGCCTATCTCTATCAGGGTGGTTTTCTGGATGATGTCAGGCGAATCGCCGAGAGAACGAAAGCCGATTTCGATGAATGGGGAGTCAGCACCATTGTAACGCCGTTGGAGGCGCTCCACCATATTTTCAGTGCGGTGCATCCGGATGAGATGGGTGTTGCGCATCGGATGAATTTCGTCAATTTCCACGATTGGCTTCTCGAGCAGATTGACGACGGCACCATCCCCCTGAAGGATCTGCAGCTGGCTGTTACCGTTCACGATAACTGCTACTCGAAAGTTGCCGGCGAGCGGTACTGGGAGACGCCGCGCGAGATCCTGCGACGATGCGGCTGCGAGATCCTCGAAATGGCCCATATCAAGGAAGATGCGCTCTGCTGCGGTTTCGGCGCAGGTGCTTCCTGGGTACGGAACATGTCTATCCCTTTTGACATCATTTCCGAGGGGAAGAAGAAGATTCGGGAAGCGGAGGATACCGGTGCGGCGCTCGTCTCCTATTGCAGCGGGTGCATCTATCTTCTCTGGGCGAGCAGGGAGCTCCTGGGGAGCGATATCGATATCTATCATATCGTTGAGGTGGTGCGCATGGCGATGGGCGAGCGGCTTAACTATCCGGAGGATCATCTCAAACGGGCCTGGGATGTCATTGCCATAATAACTTATCAGCTGCTTATATCGCTCTTTCAGCGTAATTTCCGGATAACGGAGATCACCTTCGACAGTGATTTGAGCACCTTCCACCCGAAACGATATCCGTTGCTTAAAATGATCAGGTTTCTTTTCCGCTCTCGCATTGTCCGGAAGATTTACGCGGCCCTTTTTCGCCTCCTGATGCCGGTTATGAAAACGAGATAATTGTAACCGTTTTCCCTATGCATCAGGTATTTTTACTGGAAGCAAAGCGAAGAATTGAAAGAAGAAAATGGTTGTGCAATATTCTCTGTTGCCTTTTGAGCTATTCTGAGTTACAATAGGGGATAGTCAAGAGTGATTAGTGACAGGTGACGAGTAATTGGTTTTTCCATGTTACAGGTTACCCATTACCCGTCACCTGTTGCGATGATAAACATTTGCGTTTATCTGTGGTTTATACATTAATCGGTACATTAGAAATATAAAGCCGAAATAATCTGTTCTTATATTTGCGGCTCTGGCGGTCCTCGTGACCACCTGCTTGCTTAATAGAGTGAAATTTCCAGATTAGAGTTTGTTCCTTGATAACTTCTGGGGAGGTATGATGTCCATACAAGCTATCGGATGGATTGGCACCGGCGTAATGGGTGAGCCGATGTGCATGCACCTGGTGAAGGGTGGCTACACCGTTTTTGTGCATAATCGGACGCGGGCAAAGGCCGATCTACTTGTGAAAGAGGGCGCACAATGGTGCAACAGCCCGCTGGAAGTTGCTCGGAACAGCGATCTCGTATTTTCCATCGTGGGGTATCCCGCTGATGTGGAGGAGGTTATTCTCGGCCAGCGGGGAGTCCTTGCGGGTGCACGTGAAAATTCCATTATCGTTGATATGACCACATCTGAACCCTCGCTTGCCAGGAGAATATACGAACGGGCCAGAGACCTGTCAGTCGCATCCCTCGATGCGCCGGTTTCCGGAGGGGATATCGGTGCCCGTGAAGCGAAGCTGGCCATTATGGTTGGAGGGGACGAGGATATCTTTCAGAGGGTGTATCCCTTTTTCGAGCATCTTGGTGAAAACATTGCCTTTATGGGAGGGCCCGGCTCGGGACAGCACACGAAGATGTGCAATCAGATACTGATTGCCTCAACCATGATCGGTGTGGTGGAATCGCTCATGTATGCACACCGTGCAGGACTGGATATGCATGCGGTCATTGAGGTTATCGGCAAGGGCGCCGCCTCCTCGTGGTCGATCAATAATCTGGGCAGGCGTATGGTACAGGGTGATTTTGATCCCGGCTTTTTCATCAAGCACTTCGTGAAGGATATGGGGATTGCCCTTGATGAGGCACGGCGGATGAACCTCCCGCTTCCCGGTCTGTCACTGGCACATCAGTTCTATCTCTCGGCAATGGCCTGTGGCATGGAGGATCGGGGGACGCAGGCGCTGTACAGGGTTTTTGAGCGTATGAGCTCCGCTTAATCCCGTGACTTTTTAAGAGATTGTGCACGGTATGTGAAGAAGGACCATCAGGGAAAATGCTTGATCTGAGAACCTTATTTACTATACTGTACCTTCATTCAGTACTGACAAATATAGTGGAGACGTATAATGCTCAATGCAATTGCGCGAATACGTGAGCTTTTAAATCAGTATGTGATAGGCCACGATGATATAAAGGAGGGAATACTCCTCGCGCTCCTTGCGCGCGAGCATGTTTACATCGAGGGTGCTCCCGGTACAGCGAAGACGATGCTTGCAGAGATAACCGCACGGGCAGCCAGCCTCGAGTTTTATTTTTATCAGTTTCATCGGGACACCCGGTTGAGCGAGCTCATCGGTGATTATGTTATTCAGCGAGATGATACGGAAGATGGTGAAATAATTCGCCAGCGACTGATTCGCGGCGGCATTCTGACAGCCCAGCTCGCGGTTCTCGACGACATCACCCGCGCACCTGGTGAGGCGCTGAATATCCTTCTGAGGCTCCTCAATGAACGGGAATATATGGGCGAGAAGCTCCCCCTCATTACCGCCATAGCGACGAGCAATCCCACGCAGGATGATTATTACAACGAGCCGCTCGATCTTGCCAATCTCGACCGCTTTGCAATACAGCTCAAATCTAATGGTCTCATCTCACAGGGAAGCTGGCATGAGGCCAAGGCGGTGGTTGATTTTTACACGGATCATATCTTCAACAAGGAATCCATAGAGGGGGTTGCGGATACTGATATTTTTTACAAACCAGACGAGTCTCTCCTTTCCATTACCGTTTCCCGGGAGATACGGGCTCTCCTTTTGCAATTTCTTGAACGACTTGTTAATAATTTTCACCTCGATGAAACAAACTCTCTCCTCACTGACAGGACCTTTCTCGTGAAAGCCGTTCGTATTCTGAAGGCAAAAGCGATGATCGAGGGGAGAATGGAGGTCATTCCGGAAGATCTGTCGGTTTTAAAATACCTGACGACTTTTCGCGTGCCCGAGGAAGCACAGATCAGGGTTGACGAAATCCTCACCGATCTGGTAAAAAAAAACTAGAGATGCAACCGCAGTATCAGGAGGAGAGCATTGATATGCCTTCTCTCGAAGACGGGGAAGGGAGCCTCGAACCGGTCGATGACGACAGCAACGCCGTACCGCTCGATTCCTTTGAGGTAAGGGATCTTTCGCCGGCACGAGACAGGAAAGGCGATGCTCTTGCCGAGCTGCACGAAGAGGTCAATCAGGAAATTCTTCAGGATGTACGGCCCATTCTCAAGGTCATCGAAGGTAACATTCTGCAGAAAACAGAAAACTTGATGAAGGATTACGGAGGTACTCCCCGGGGATGGTCGCGGTTTGAGGAGTTCTCGCAATTTGCTGATATGGATCCCGTTGAGTTAACCCTGTGGACAGATCAGCAGCGTACTGAAAGTCCCCGGGCGCTTCTCAGGAAAAAGAAAATGAAAGGTGGCGCGCTTGCCATCATCCGTGATATCAGCTCTTCTATGACCGGTTCGCGCTCTCACTGGTCCTCGATGTTCATCCTGGGACTTATACAGCTGGTTCGGAAAAAGAGGATGAAGCTCGGGTACATTGAGTTCAATCACCATTCCAAAAAGTACATGAACCGGTCGACCTTCTTCAGTCGTGCCTATAGGAAAGTGAGCGAGGTTGCCTCGCGATGCCATTGCAATGGCTTTACGAATTATCAGCTCCCCCTCCAGGATGCTTTCAGAGAGTTCAGGGGGATAACGGTCAGGGGCAAGCATATCGTTTTCATAACCGACGGGAGACCGACAGATGGCGACCGTGAAATTGCCGGTGAGATTTTACAGGCACAGCGCGAGAACATTACCGTGCATTCAATATATATCGGCAGGCGAGAGCCGCCGGATATACTGTATACGCTCTCTGATAGAACCGGCGGTGCTCATTTTCAGGTGGGGAGCGATGATGATGGCAGAATTCGGCTCACCACGGTGAGGAACCCCCGTCGGGGTTTCAGATAATACTTGTATGAAGCTGAAACTATTTCACGGCCCGACACGTGCAGAGGGTCGCACGGCATTCACAGTACCCGCTTCACGGGACAGGCATTCACCTGTGATATAACAGCGCTTGGCAAAACTTCGTTCGGGGTGCTCCTCCTTGGTGCTGATGGTGTCATTGAACAGATCAGGGAATGGGTCGGGCACCACTCTTCTATTTTCAGGAACATCCCGATTATGCAAGAATTTTCATCATGATAATCTTGCAGAGGTAACGCTTTCGCGATTGCACGGCCATCATCTGTTCGACGAATATCGGTTGCATCTCAGAGTGATCTTACTCAAATACAGAACACCTCATGCTCCTTG
>CAZZCF010000083.1:0-18301 GCA_964652955.1 uncultured Leptospirales bacterium | reverse complement strand
ATTCTCTGTTACCTGTACCTTAACAGAGAATAAAGTGAGGAACCTCTGCAAAATTCGTTATTAATCTCGTTTCGTTATATTATGGCAAATAAAATATAAGATATATTACTTAAATAGTGGTGCTGTATTTTTCACCATTGTTTACCATAACCCATTAAACGCATTTGGAGGAATCAATGCCAGATATTGGGATAGTACTTGGAAGTGATAACGATATTCCAAAGGTCAAAGAGTGTTTTTCAATACTGAAAGAATTTGATATATCCTTTGAAATAGCTATTCTCTCCGCACACAGAACACCCCTTCAGACACAAGAATGGGCGAAATCAGCTCTAACAAAAGGAATCAAGGTGATAATTGCCGTTGCTGGAGGAGCAGCACATCTTCCCGGTGTCATCGCCGCGCATACCACACTTCCGGTCATCGGTGTACCCATCGAGACAAATATCGCAGGAGGACTCGATTCAATCCTCTCAATACTTCAAATGCCTTCAGGGATTCCCGTTGCAACTATGCCAGCGGGAAAAGCAGGTGGAACGAATGCAGCACTCCATGCCATCCAGATTCTCGCACTGAATAACAAAACCCTTTCAAATAAGCTTGAGAAGTATCGAGAAAAAATGGCACACACTGTTATGAAGAAAAACAAAAAACTGACACCCTCCAGTTTGAAATAATCCGTTTCCCAGGAGCAACGATGAGAGACCATCAAGAGAGAAAATATGATTGACCATGGATTATCCGACATTCCGCTCGAGAGAGTTATCATTCTCGATTTTGGTTCACAATACACGCAACTTATCGCCCGGCGAATCAGAGAGCTCAAGGTATACGCCGAAATTGTCCCGTATTATTACTCAATTAAAGAAATTAAAAGTGAAAAACCAAGCGCCATAATACTTTCGGGAGGACCCTCCTCCCTTTATGAAGAAGACCCGCCAAACATCAACAAAGACATTTTCTCTTTCCGTATCCCCATCCTGGGCATCTGTTACGGTCTCTATATAATTGTTGATGCTTTTACAGGAACACTCAAAGCTGCCGAATCAAAGGAATACGGAAGGGCAATAATCACCGTTACAAATAAATCTCTCCTTTTGAAAGGTTTAAAAAAAAGAGAGTCTGTCTGGATGAGCCACGGCGATAAGGTAATACACCCCCCTGATGGATTCACCGTTATTGCAAGCTCCGAAAATGCAGAGATTGCAGCAATTGAGAACCAGGAAAAAAAAATCTACGGTGTTCAGTTTCACCCAGAGGTCTATCACACGGAAAACGGAACGAAAGTTCTTAAAAACTTCCTCTTCGAAATCTGCAGACTACAACCCACCTGGACAATGAAATCCTTTATTCAATCCACCGTTGAGGGGATTCGTAATGAGGTCAAGAACGGTACCGTTTTACTCGGGCTATCAGGTGGAGTAGACTCATCGGTTACAGCAATTCTTCTCAAACAAGCGATTGGCGAGAGACTGTACCCTGTTTTCGTCAACAACGGACTCTTGAGAAAAAACGAGTCAAATGAAGTCATTAATCGATTTCAGAAATACTACAACCTCAATCTCATATATGTTGATGCTTCAAAGAGGTTTCTCACTAAATTAAGAAAAGTGTCAAATCCTGAACAGAAGAGAAAAATCATCGGTCGCGAATTTATCAAGATCTTCATGGAAGAGGCAAAAAAAATAGGATCCTTTGACTACCTCGCACAGGGAACCCTCTACCCGGATGTAATCGAATCAGTCTCCACCGTGGGGCCTTCGGACACGATAAAGAGCCATCACAACAGAGTTCAAGAAATACTCAGGCTCATTAAATCAGGAAAAGTGATAGAACCGTTGAAAGAGCTCTTTAAAGACGAGGTTCGTGAACTCGGTAAGGCGCTTGGCATGCCTGATGAACTCTTATACCGACATCCCTTCCCGGGGCCAGGTCTGGCCATCCGAATCATCGGTGACGTTACCCGGACAAGGATCAGAATACTTCAGGAAGCAGATGACATTCTCGTACAGGAAATAAGAAATGCCGGACTCTATCGAAAAGTATGGCAGGCATTTACGATTTTCCTTCCCGTCAAGTCAGTTGGTGTCATGGGAGATAAGAGAACTTATGAGAATGTTATCGTCATTCGATGTGTTACTTCTGTGGATGCTATGACAGCCGACTGGGCATATATTCCGGAAGAGGTTCTCAGAATAATATCAAACAGAATCATCAATGAGGTAAAAGGGGTAAACAGGGTTGTTTATGATATATCCTCCAAACCTCCTGGTACGATTGAATGGGAGTAAAGACAATAATTCCTGCACAGAGCCAATGCGGTCTATAAACAATGCTAATATCGATTCTTCAGTTCCCTCTGAATCTCCCTATCCAGATCTCTCTTCTGAATAGCCTTTCTCTTGTCATACATTGTTTTCCCCTTCCCCAGTCCAAGGAGAACTTTTACCTTCCCATTCTTGAGGTACATCTTCAAGGGTACCAGTGTAAATCCCCTCTCTTTGAGCTTTCCAGTCAATCTCTTAATCTCCTGCCGGTGTAAAAGCAGTTTTCTATCTCTGTCCGGTTCATGATTATATCTATTACCCATCTCATAGGGAGCAATATTCGAACCGATCAAAAATATCTCACCCCTCTTCACTGTCGCATAAGCCTCTTGTATGCTCACTCTCTTCTGTCGAATCGATTTTACCTCGGTTCCTACTAAAACAATTCCCGCCTCGATAGTTTCAACAATATCATATTCAAATCGAGCTTTTCTATTCACTGCAATGGTTGATATTCTCTCCTGCATTATCCCGCTACTTTTTTTGAAATAGTGACCTGAGAGAAGTCCTCACCCCAAAAATACAACCAATGGTTATGAATATCGTTCCAAGCCATACCAACCAGATAAGTCGTTTATATGATACCTCAACAATAACAAAACTCGGCGGTGGAGTGCTCTCTCTTCCCGGCTCAATATAGAGCATAACCTCCTGAGCACCAACATCAAGACTGAGCAATGATATTTCACGATTTGTCCCCGGAAAGCGCGTTTCGACATTTTTAATAGCCTTGCCTCCACGCAATTCAAGACCGGGCGCACGCATATATTTTCTTCCCGATTTGCGGAATTCGATCTCAGCAGTGAGGATACCATTCCCTTTCATCATATCCAGCTTCTCGGCGTTAAAACCGACAAACTGAACCTCATATCCCTCATAGTTTTTCACAATGCCTTTTGAGAGCATGACCTGTGAAATTTCTTCGATTCCTGAAACGTATTCAACCGGTGAAATATACGTATCATACGAAAAACCGTATCGAATATACGGCTCCCTGAAAAGTGAATTTGTTTTTCTATCAAAGTAATACGGTGTCTCGATAGCCATCTTTGTATCACCATCACGGAGAGTATATTGCAGCGATGATTTCTGTGACTGCGTGATACCCTCAAATATCAGGCTCACCGAACCGAGTTTGGTCTCTTCATTCTGTGTTACTCTCTTCTGAACACTCGATGAATGAAGATTGGAGGCAATAATTCCTATAACGAGAAAAGCCACCCCAATATGCGCTACACGTGATGAGACAACTGCCGCCGTTCGTGCCTGGACGAGGTCAAGAATACTCTGAAAGAGCATAAAGAGTGAAAGAACAGCAAAAATGTAGGCAAAGAAATTATTGGTATGAAACACATTAAACAGAACTCCGAAGATAAGAGACAATAAAGACAAAACTACCAACGAGATTGTACTTATTTTTCTCATCCGCAGAATCGACAGGATGATCAAAAGTAACATTATAATACCAAAGGGAATAGAGAGATTATTATAATAAGCTTGCTTAACCGTGGTCGGCTTAGACAGAAACGCCTTTGAGAGAATTGGCATTGATGTCCCAATCAATATGAAAAAGGCATAAATACACAGTGCAATAATTCCAAAGTTGATGAGATTATCAGCAGAAAGTATCTTGTCATCAATTCGAGCTGATTGAATTGTACCGATTCTTCTCAAAAAGAGATAAGCACTTATCACAATAAAAAATAAAATATAAAATATTAACGGACCCGATAATCCGAGATCGCTAAAAGAATGCACAGAAAAATCCGAAAGGACTCCGCTTCTCGTTAAAAAAGTACTGTAAAAAACGAGTATAAAAGAGACCAGTGCAAGGAGAATATTGGTCTTAACAAGCACACCTTTTCTCTTCTGGAGGAGGAGGCCGTGCATTAATGCTATTATGACGAGCCAAGGAATGAGTGACGAATTTTCCACAGGATCCCATCCCCAGTAACCGCCCCATCCGAGAACGGTATATGCCCAATAGGCTCCAAGAAAGATCCCGACACCCAGTGTACTCATACAGAAAAGCACCCATCGGTAGGATCGGTTAATCCAGGAGGTAAAATCCTTTTTCAATAAACCGGCAATTGCATAGGCAAAGGGGATGGTTGCCGAAGCATATCCGACAAAGAGAACAGGTGGATGTATAATCATCCACGGATTTTGCAAAAGGGGATTCAATCCCGAGCCGTTTTCAGGTATCGCACCTGCCTTAAAATGGTCCGGATAGGAATCCCAGACATATCGAAAGGGACTGTAATCCGGTATGGTTAATGTAATCAATATGAATATCTGTGTAATTGTAATAACAAAGAGAATAATGCTCCCATATTCCTTCTCAGAGCGAATAACGATTAAGCCCAAAACGAACAGCAAAAATGCCCACAATAAAAAGGTCCCCTCTTGCCCTGCCCAAAAACCGGAAAAGAGATAAAAAACCGAGAGATCACTTGATGAGTAATTGAAAACATAGGTAAATTGAAAGCTATTCGATAAAAATGCTGTAAAAAGGAGAATAACCGCAAAGGTAATTGAAATACCTGAAAGATAAAAGAGTCTCTGCGATGTGATTCGGGCAAAGTCATTTCCTCCTGCACTACGCGTAAGAAAATACAGAGAAATAAAAGATATCACCAATGAAAATATAATAAGTATTGAACCTAAATTCATCTTACCTCTTCCTTTGTATATTTCGACGGACACTTCACGAGAATTTTATCCGCTTCAAAGATCTTGTCGCTTTTATTGTACTTCCCCAGAGCGACAACCTGCTTCGCATGTTCAAAGTTAAGAGGCTTTACCCCGCTGTAGCGTATTCTCATAGCGGTACCATCTTTATCAGTAAGCGAGAAGGTAAATGATCCCTCATCATATACCATACCGGCCTTCCGCACTTTACCTATAACCTGAACATATCGGTCTAATTGCATTGCCTCCTCAAAAGTGACATAGGGTGTGAGAACACCTCGTATCGAATAGAAAGCAACGACGAGAAGACCGACTATCAGAATAGTTACGATTACCTTTTTATAACTCATCTATCATTTTCTCCAGGCGAGAAAGTTTTATATCAATGATAATGAGAAATAGGCCGAGAAACAGCCAGACAAAAATAACAATCACGGTTACGGTGATGATCTTCTTATTGCTATCCCTCGACTTGCGTGCCGCATCGTTCTCAAGTTTATCACCTTTCTCAAAAAGATCACTATTTTTCACAGGACCGGAGATAACCGCTTTTTTATGAACATTCGATTGTACGGAATTATTTGCAATTCTGTATACCACTTTTACTGCAAGAGATGTACTACCAGTCTCCGTATAGAGGCAACGATCCGGAAACGCAAAAATAACTGAGGATGATACACCACTGAGAATAACTGTAGTGATAACAACGAACACTAATATCTTAACCTTCATCGGCCTCCTCAATCCTCGCAACTATTCGAGATACTCTATTCAGCAGTGTTAAGAGATAAAAATACAACAGGGTGAATGAAATCAATGAAAGAAGGAGCGCAATCCTCATCTCCCCGGCAATGTGTATTTTTCTCTCCGGATTTATAATTGGATCAGGATGTAGAGAGGGATATACTCTCGGAATGATAAAAACAAAAAAGGGGACCGTCAGCAAGGCCAGAATGAGATATACCGCGGTTATTCGTCCCCTGTTCGGATTATGCTGCAACGATGACCGAAGACTAAAATACGCTAGATATATCAATATAAGGACGACAATCGATGTTTGTCTCGGATCCCAGTTCCAGTACATTCCCCAGCTCAATTTTGACCAGAACGCACCGGTTATCGTTGCAAGCACTGTAAAGAGTGTCCCCAGTATCACCGAGTTGTGAGACTTCTCATCAAGCAATGAGAACCTTCTCCTCTTGTCAGCAAGATATATAATAGAAAAAATACCTGAAGTGAGAAAAGCAAGGACCGACACCCATGCGAGTGGGACATGGAAAAAAAGCATCTTACTCGATTCACCCAGAATTGCTGCTGATGGTGCCCAGAGAAAGGAGAGGAGAATTGAAAAGGACATCAGAATAATAATAACAATTAACATTATCATGGGAAACGAAATATGGTTTTTTATTGTTCACTTCACGTTATTTTACTACGCTCATCATAACTGCATGTAAATGCACACTAAATTTTATCTGTTACACCTGTTGTATAGAAAGAGAACTATTCATCAAGCCAGATATACTCGAACAGAATATAGGACAGAGCAATCATAACTCCAGAAAATGCAAGTAAAAAATAGAGATTGTTAAGCTCAAACCTCCCCCGCACCTCAAGAGTAGCCCTGGTAGCAGATATGGCAATCCACAAGATAGGCAACACCAGCGGAAAAGAAATAACAGTAAAAAGCGAGCTCTTTCCTCCCGCCTTTGCTATTATTGCAGCAAGTATGGTAACTGTCGTCGAAATTGACAATCCACCGGCGATGACTATCATAATAAACGCACTTATCATTCTAATCTCAACCTGGAGAAGAAAAATATACAGGGGAGTAATTGCCATCTGTAACAGGAAAAAAACCAGTATATTAAAAATCACCTTTGAGAGATAAACCGTTTCCGGTTGTGAATGTATTCTCAAGAAGAGCGAAGTATCCTGCTCTTCTTCGCGAACAAAAACATGCGCTAAGCCGCTCATCCCACAGAAAAACATGATAATCCAGAAAAGGACTGACTGCACGATTGGCGATAAGGGGATCCCGCCAATGGAAAGGCTAATAGCGAGCGTAGCGATAACAGCAAACGAAAACATTACCATGATCGCAAAACGATTTCTAAACTCTATCCTGAAGTCCTTCTGAATATGTCTGTATATATCACTACTCAAGATTTATTCTCACCGTACACCAGTCTGCTTCTGACACTTCATTTGTTGCAATGAGGATTATTCTGGATTCTCTTATCGATTCCAGATACGAAAAAAGAATACTCCTGCCCGCGCTGTCGAGATTCATTCCCGGTTCATCGAGAATTATGATGGGAGGACGAAATAAAATAGTAAGCAGTAGCTTCAATCGCTGTTTCATTCCCGATGAATAGAACTTCACCTGCTTGTTCCTGTGCTCATAGAGACCAAACCGGTAGAGGAGGTCATCTATCACGGTATCATCGACATCTGATCCAATAAACTGAATGTTCTCCAAACCTGATAGTTCACTGTAGGGATTACTCCGAGGGCTCTGAAAACCGACCAGATTGAGAATCTCTCTCTTCTCAATCTCAATACCGTTTACCAGATATCGCACTGATCCTGCCGATGGCCTTCGCAGCGTAGCAATTATCTCGAGCAATGTCGTCTTTCCAGAACCGTTCGGCCCGGTAATAGCGAGGGAGCGGCCCGTTTCAATAGAAAAATCCAGGTTCTGAAAGAGTGTCTGTCGATTGTATCTCTTGGCTATATTCTCTGCTTCAATAGTGAAGGTTTGATGCATCGCCCCGGTAGATTCCACTATTTTTTGATATTTTTCGAAGCAGTAGTCATAACAGTTACAGGCAACTTATGCTTGCCAACCCCAAATACCTTATCAACAATTCGCTGCGGTGCACTTCGGTAGAGAAGGGAGACACGGATATGCACACCTTTCCAGTTACCCTTCGGAAGACTGATATGCTCTTTCAGTGCTTCAAGCGGTGGTATTCGTCTATCCTTTAATATCTCCCTCGCTTTTGAAATATTAACAACAGGATTCCCCTTCCCATCACCGAAAACGGTATTGTAGATTATCGCATCCTTCGGAATATACTTATTCTTGTCCAGCACGCCTGATGAATAAATCACCTTTCCCCTCTCATCTTTTATGACTATCTCCAACCACATCTGACGCACATCAGTAAGGCCGGTTGGCAGATAATGTCCCGCTCCCGTATTCCTGACTGCAATGGTAATTTTCCCCTCTGACAATGTTGAGTCATCAATGACAATTTTTGCAGCATTCTGTAATCTATCCCTCGCCATTGCTTCTTTTACCTTGTCACCGAATACTCCAGGTATGAACCTGTTCCCTCCGACGAAGTAATGCGTGAATATATGCTCTCTCTCCGGGCCACCATCCGCCGCCTGACCCGGATTTTTCGGTCGCTCTGTTGAACCTGTCGCCGGAATGCCAGGCCGGTGATACATATGACATCCCTGGCACGGTATCCGCTTCTCGGGTTTATCCGAGTTGTAGGGGCTCCGTGCCCACTCCTCGTACGTTGTTTCCAGCCATGTGCCAAAAGTGACATGCTTCACATTATGACAGGTGCCGCATATCTCCGAGCCGGTATGAAACTCGGAGAATTCACTTTTGTGAAAATCAGATTCAGAATCCTTGAAGGGACCCCGTTTTGTTCCAGGATTTTCCTCACCGAAACCGGGATCCAGCTTCAACCCATTATTATACATCTTATAGGCACCGGTTGCCGAATGGCAGTAATCACACTGTATACCCTGCTGTGCGAGATCGGGAACTTTGTCCAGGTCATCAGAGGTCTTCTTCGGAAATCCAGATAGATAACCAACCGGAGTATGACATTTCACGCACAACTCAGCCTCTTGCAACTCATCGCTGCTCAGTTTCTCTTTGAGGAAATGAAGTGCTATACCCTTATAAATAAAATCTTTATGAGAGAGATGATGCATTGAATTCTTCCACTGTTCATATATCTCGCTATGACATCCACTGCACGTTTCCGGAGAAATAAAGCGTGAGAGCTCAAAATGTTGCACCTTCTCACAGCACAAGACAACCGATACAAGAAAAGCGCAGCTCATAACTGCCACACAGACTCTCTTCGCCTTGACAGTGAGCTTATTCATAACCCCACCTCCATAAAAGTCTCATTGCCATACTGTACACACTACACAGACCGCAACACCCAATTCCGTAATTACAGATGAGTGTCGATCAAAACCCATCCGGTCTCTTCATAATTATTAATGCTCCATTCTGACCGTATTCCCTCTTTCTCATTTTTCTCCCGTTGCTGTCGAGTAAAAGCAATATACTCTCCTCATTGATAGAGAGTCCCTCAACAAACCCTCTCGACGCATCCTCGCTATATAATCCCCTTGTGACATCTCCATAGTGAAGCGAATCTCGAATTATCTTCTTATACGGATCAATCTTAACGATAGAACGAGCATGACGATGTACTGCATACAAAGACCCTTTATAAAACAAGAGATCCGAAATGTCAACATAACTACGAAGCATCTCCTCCATGTTCAGATGATCTATTGCAATGAATTCGTCACTTCTCATTCGCAATAGAAAGATAGTAGCCGGTTCCCTCTCATTTGCTATAAAAAGGATGCCCTTTTCATTATCAAAAGCGATGCCTTCAAAACCAGCATTCCTCTTTGATGAAAACCGCAAGCCGACTTTCCTGCCGTACCGATCAATATCGTTATCAATGACCTTTATAAAACCACTGTGCGATAATTGTAACACCTTCCTGTCCCGCTCATCGACAATGAGAAAGGAATTCTCATAGCGAGCAAGTCCTTCAAGATCAAGCTCCTCCCGCTTGTCCCTCTTCACGGTATCATAGCCGGTTCTAAAACTTATAAACCCCCGTGCCTGATAGTTCGTCTCTCCCGGTACGATCTCGTAAATCACAGAATCGCCATCATTATCGCTCACCATAAGAATTCTCTCATCGAATACCGTTATACCGGAGGGATCGAGCGCATCACGACACTTCTCACACTCTATCGGATACACGCGGGCATCACTTATCCCGGAGAGGAACGTAACCGGTACAGGTATAAACGTGAGGAAAAAAACGAAAACACAGGACCATCCCGTAAACCGCTCAGCGGACGTCAGCGGCTTTCCTTCATCAATACGCGGGTGACCGATCATGAGAAAGAGGAGTGCCATAATAATCCACACTATCCAGCCAATCCAGATAAACGAGAGAATTACTAACCCCAGAAAGGTCATCCACCCCACCACCAGCTGTTTTTCACCGATAAGTGAATAGAGAATGTGACTCCCGTCGAGCTGCCCCATGGGCATGAGATTCAAACTGGTAACCAGAAAGCCGATCCATCCGGCCCAGGCATAGGGCGATAAATATATATCGTATCCAGCAGGTATTTCCCCGTGTATCATCGCTGTTATGAAAGAGAAGAGCAGTGAGTCGCCAAAAATCGGAATGGTCATATCACCGGTAACAGCAGGAAGCGGTTTTATTTCCGAATAGTATATACCTGCAATTGACGCAATAAGACTGAGCACAAAGCCGACAAGAGGTCCTGATGCACCGATGTAGAGAAGCGCCCGCTTGTCCTTAATTCTCGATTTAATCTTGATAACCGCTCCCATAGTGCCAATAATCGAGGGAAAAGGAATGAAATAGGGGAGCGTCGCCTTAACCCCGAAGTATCTCGCAGCGAGATAATGACCCATTTCATGAGACAGAAGAATCGCTATAATGGTTAATGAAAAGGGCAACCCGGTCAGTATTATCTCACCTATTGAATCGGACGAGCTCGCTCCGGCAATCGTTGTCGTGATCAGTGTAACGAAAAAGAGGAGCAGGTGTATCCAGAGAGGCGTATCCCTCTCTTCTTTACGCGAGTACGCTCTTTCCGACATCTCAACCGCAGGATGCATGTTGAGAACAGAAATATACGATTTAATTATCTTCCAGATTCTTTCCATCACTGCAAAATTAATACAACAATATAAAATAGCTCAAGATATGTCTTCATGCTAAACAATGAATAGTCAAGGAAAATCTATACCGGTATCAATTTCAGCGAATTGAATCCTGGTCTCAACTTCAAAGACAATCCGTGATTCAACTATTTTTTATTGACAAAAAAAGGGGAGAGTAATAGTTTTGCATCTTGCGAATAAGTTCTTTTCTCTTTACGTCTGAAACCACGGTGAAGAAAACATACCTTTAATTCGGTAATTAATCAGCTTATTCGACAGACGAACATATAACGAAATGTTCATTTAGTTCACGGGGAAGCAATATGAGTGAAATACAAAAGACATTTTCCCTCAAAGCGTCACAGATTGAGAAAAAGTGGTATCTCATTGACGCCGATGGAAAAGTGCTTGGCAGACTCGCATCTGAAATCGCAAAGATACTGAGAGGCAAAAATAAACCCGTATTTACTCCACATTTGGATGCGGGAGATAATATTATCGTCATCAACGCCGATAAAGTAATCCTCACCGGTAATAAAAGTGACGACAAGAAGTATTTCAAACACACTGAATATCCCGGTGGAAAGAAATTCATCAGTATAAAGAAATACCGAAAGGATAGACCCGAATTAATTATAGAACATGCAGTCAAGGGAATGCTCCCGAAGAACAAACTTGGACGCAAGATTTTTAAAAATCTCAAGGTCTATTCAGGTGCCACACACCCGCATGAAGCTCAGAAGCCGGAACAAATTAAAATATGATTGTATAATAATTCGGAGGATTAGTGCCAGATGATTCTTGAAAGATATTATGCTACAGGAAGAAGAAAGAAATCAACAGCGAGAGTTTGGTTAAGCAGGGGAAGTGGCACAATCACTGTTAATAAACAGCCAATCTCAGATTATTTTCGAAGAAAAACACTCGAGCTCATCGTCCGACAGCCACTGGAGCTCCTCAATCAGATCGACTCCTATGATGTCCTTGCAACAGTTAAGGGAGGGGGATGGTCCGGTCAAGCAGGTGCGATAAAACTTGGTCTTGCGAGATGTCTTCTCAAAGCAGACGATAAAAACAGAAAGCCCCTCAGAGAAGCGGGTTTTCTGACAAGGGATTCAAGAGAAGTTGAGCGAAAAAAATACGGCAGGAAGAAAGCACGAAAGAGATTTCAGTTCTCAAAGAGATAACAACATCTTTTTAATCAATATGATAGTGAAAAGGATGTCCACAAAGAGGGCATCCTTTTTCATTGTCAGCAAAAACAGTCTATGATACAATATATTTGTTGAAGAAACGGGAACCGGTAAACCGTATATTCAGTGAAAGATGCAATAACACGAACTCCCGCATTCAACACTGTTGGGGATATACTTTTCAACTATGTTTGAGATTGTTTCACTAGAATATAAATCTGATCACGTTACAATCACCCTGGACACGGGAGAATCAATTAAATTCCCCTTTGACCTCTACAAGCTCTATAAACTGGAGACGGGCAAGAAACTCGATCGCACCGAATACCTGCAGTTAAAGGAGGAATCAGAGAGATTCGAATGTAACAGAAAAGCAGTTAACTATCTGTCAATCCGAAGCAGATCCTCCCGCGAGATGGAAAATTATCTTATCAAAAAGGGTTTCTCCAAAGATATAATCATCAATATCTTGAAGGAATTGCGCGATACCGGTTACCTGAACGATCTTGATTTTGCAAAGAGATATATAACGTCCAAAAAGAAAAGAAAGACTATCGGGAAGAATCTACTCAGAAAAGAGCTCCTCGGAAAAGGTGTATCAAGAGATACTATCAACAGAGCGTTAAAAGAAACATCATTTGACCATGATGATATTACAGAGATCTACACGCTTGCCACAAAAAAGCTCACCTCACTGGAGAAAAAGACCAACAAGAAATCAAAGCTTATATATTTTTTACATCAGAGAGGTTTTGATAATGATGTCATTTATACCGTTATTGAACAACTGGAGAATGATGGATTTGAGCTATAAGACATGTACTTAGTCATTTTTTTTTGAAAGATCAATTATTGCTGATGTATACTAAAGAGTAGATTATCCGTAACGAAATGAGAGGTGCAGAGGCAATTATGAATTCCGTTCTCATTCGCTGCCAATCATGCGGTTCCGTCAATAAGGTCCTGAAAGAAAAAATTCAGTCGAAACCCAGATGCGGAAAGTGCAAGACAAAAATAACCATTCCAAACAGGTCGATTGACATCTCCTCCGGTGATTTCCGCAGAGAGGTGCTCTCAGATCCCGGAATTGTCCTTCTTGAGTTCTGGTCACCAACATGCGGTCACTGTCTGAGACTGAATTCCGTACTGGATCAGATTGCAGCGGAAAAAGCCGGCCTCCTGAAAGTTCTCAAGGTCAATATTCAGAACGACCAACACCTCGCCTATCAGTTTGGTATACGCGGTGTGCCCACCATGATGCTGTATCGAGGGGGTAAAAAATTAAATGAGATTTCCGGTGCGCTCCCCAAACAACAGCTCGAAGCCTGGATACATTCAACAGTTGCTCTCTAGGCGACGTCGCTCTCCTTCTTAAGCGCTTATCACTGCAATACATTTACAATATAGTATCTTTTCAATACACTGTTCATTTATCGATAGTGTTCACCAAAAGAAATTACACTTCACGAAACAGCATAAGTATCCGACATAAAATACCAGAACAATTGAAAAATGGGAACAAACAGTAATCATATAGATTGCATATTCGAAGAAACGAAGGAAGGACTACCAACAATCGCTGTACTTGACAATAACAGAAAAATATACCTTCACAGCAGATTTTATCCCACAAAGGAAGCAGAGAAATACCGGCATAGATTCAATCCAGATAAATACGATTCCCTCATCGTTTTAGGAACAGGGCTCGGTTATCATCTTATCGAATTACAGAAATTCGTGACAAAATACAAAAAGATAATCCTCATCGAGAGACTTTCCGAAATTGAAACTGAAATAGCAACAAACAATACAACCATATTCCTCACCCGGCATCAGCATATAATAACATTCATCACCGGCAGAACAATCAGTGAGGTACTCAACACTATATCGAATGAGATTGATTTCGACACAATTAAGGGGCTGAACATCATCGAACACGCCCCATCCATGAGAACATTTTCAGATTATTATCAAAAAATACGTGAGGGCATTGAAGGTATTATAGCAAAGAAGTCAAGCAACAAGGCAACAAAAACAGCTCTCGGTAATCTCTACATGAGGAACATACTGCTCAATATGGTAAATATGCTGGACTACATCCCGGTTTTATCATTCTCCAACAAATTTACCGAATTCCCTTCCATAGTGATCACGACGGGTCCTTCTCTTGACAATTACATAAAGGATATCAGATCCATTCAGCAAAAGGTATTTATTATAGCCGTTGATTCTGCGCTTCCTGTATTGAGGCAACAGGGAATCAAACCCGACTTATGCATATCTATTGATCCTCTTCACTATATCAGTGAGCACTTTCTCAATAGTGATAGATCATATATACCCGTTTTTTCCATATCTTCAAACCACACTCTCTTTGAAAAACATACCGGGCTCGTATCACTGAATTCGCACCCCCTTGCGCAGGTCATAGAAGAGCTCTTCCCCGATACAATAGGATCTATCGACTCCGCAACCGGCTCGGTTGCCGGTGATGCCATTAAGCTTGCACTTTTTCTGGGATTTAACAGTATCGGTCTTCTCGGATTCGATTTCTCTTTTCCCTATTACAATATCTACGCTCGAGGAACATCGTATCAGATACGATACGCCCTCTATTATCAAACACGATTCCATACCGCTGAAACAAGCAACTTTAACTATATAATGAAATCGAGCAGAGGATACAGGCATGCAGGAGTATTTTCACGGAGATCCTTCATAACGTATAAACTATCAATCGAGGAGATGCTCCAGACATATACAGCTCAGAACATTGTAAACATACACTCTTCCGGTATTCCAATCTCATCACTGCAAACGATGACTATGAGAGAGTTTATACAATCACACTGCAAAAATATAATTGAGAAGCACACGCTTATCAATTCCATAATGGATCAATCAACACCACTCAGTAACCATATATCATTGGATATCATCAAGGGTGTACTCTCTGAAAAGAGCATCCTCCAAAAAATAATCAATGCTTCCGGGTTACCCCCTTTAAATGATATCCGGTTAAACAGAATCAGGACGCTCGTCTCTTCAATCACCTCATAACCACATCTCACTATTAATCGAATCAGCCTGCGTTTCAGAACACTCAAAACAGGAATTATTATATGATGCCCATACAATAAATTTCTCTAAAATAAACGGATAAAAAAACCGATGAAATAACTGAAGTTGAATATACGCACAGGTAAGGGATAAACAACAATGGAAAATTATGACGAAAGAGCTCACAAGAACATAAAAGAGAAAAGCATATACTTGCTTCACCTTGATACACCAAGGATTATTATACTAGCATCAGTTCTCATCGGTCTTCTTGCCATCACCTTTCTTATAGGAATGAACATAAAT
The DNA here is from genome assembly GCA_964652955.1 of uncultured Leptospirales bacterium. Lineage (GTDB taxonomy): Bacteria > Spirochaetota > UBA4802 > UBA4802 > JAKQUI01 > CAZZCF01. The sequence goes on along the minus strand of CAZZCF010000083.1, from coordinate 2,735 downwards.
GCCAGGAACGATGAATCAACGGACACCTTGTCGAAAAAGGATCCTCTCTTTGATCTGCAATTGAATGACAGTAATAATGAGAACAAAATTTTTGAAAATTCCACTCCGGAGATGTCCGTCGATGACAATGCTCTACTCAACGGCACTGACAACAACTCCATTGCGAAGCAAAACAGCGAGATTAATCAGAATGTCGATGAAAGCACAAAGATCAACACAGCGAACAGAGAGAATAACACCGACGTGCTCAGTAACGATACAATAAAGGAAATAATACCCCCATCAAAAGTTATCGTTCGTGCCGCTCAGGAAGATAAAGAGGCAGAGAGCACCATTAAAGCAAAAAAACATGAACGAATAAAGAAATCGACAAAGAAAAGAAGAACGGTGGAGGTCTCATCCGGCAAGAAAAAAGATTCACTGAAATCCAAGCATTACTTTGCAATTCAGGTTGCGTCCTACGATAGTAACTCCCGAGCTCGCTCAGAGATAAGAAAGCTCAAGGGGCTTCGCTATGATGCTTTCATAGATAAAGCAACTGTCAGCGGGAAAAAATACTACCGTGTACGAATTGGTCCAATCTTCTCAAAGAGAAGGGCAATTGATATGCTCAACGAAGTGCAGGATATTACAAAATATGGGGAGAGCTATCTCATTCGCGAGTAATTGATACAATTGTCGTTTATCAAAGTACCCGTCATTCCTGTTCTGCTATTATAGATCACCAATAAGGAGAGCAAAATCAATAACGGTATCGCTTTCATCCAGATCAAGTAATTTCACACCAACCGTCGATCGTCCCTGAACCGATACATCCTTTGCCTTTAGTCGTATCGTCATGCCATTCTTCGATGTTATAATAATCTCGTCATCATCAAAAACAGATCGAATTCCGACAGCAATACCGTTTTTCTGCATAATTTTCAGATAGGTCATCCCTTTTCCGCCACGGCCCTTTGTTGCAAAATTCTTATAATCTACTTTCTTTCCAAATCCACGTGACGTCACGACAAAAAGGTGTGATCCTTTCTTGACAACATCCATTCCAATCACTTTATCATCTTTTCTCAATCGAATACCAATTATCCCTGCGGCGTTTCTTCCCATCGCACGCATCTTTGAGAGGTTCGTCCTCAGGAGTAACCCCAGCTGTGTAGCGATAACAATATCATCATCCTTTCCAACAAGCTTAACGCCCTGTAGGCTATCATCTTTTCTCAAATTAATTGCGATAATACCTCCCCGTTTTGCATTCCTGAATTCATTAATACCGACTTTTTTCAATATACCATCACGAGTTACCATGCATAAGTAGAGCTCCTTATCAGAATCGGGCACAGCACTAACCGCCGTAATCGCTTCACCTGCGGAGAGATTTATTATCCCCTTCAGTGACTTTCCTCTGCTGCTCTTCGACGCCATCGCAATCTCATATGCCTTGAGCCCGAAGATTTTACCCTTATCCGAGAAGAGAAATATCATATCATGCGTTGAAGCAATGGTCATCATCTTCACAAAATCTTCCCTCTTGGATGAAAGCCCGATAACTCCCTTACCGCCCCTTCTCTGCTTCTTAAATGTCCCGACGGGCAGTCTCCTGATGAAACCATCATTGGTAATGGTAATCACCATATCCTCCTCAACGATGAGATCTTCAATATCAAAACTGGTTGACGTTTCTCCGCCAACGATTATCTCAGTTCTTCTATTATCGCCGTATCGTTCCTTTACCTCAGTCAACTCCTTCTTGATGATATCCAATATCTTCTTATTGCTTTTCAATATTGCCCGTAGTTCCTTTATCAACTCCTTCAATGATTTCAATTCATCTATAATCTTCTGTACTTCAAGGCTCGTCAGACGCTGCAGTCTCATATCGAGAATTGCCCTCGCCTGTATCTCAGTAAGCTGGAACCGTTTTATCAGCTTCTTCCCGGCCTCTTCAGCATCCTTTGAAGATTTTATTATGGCAATAACTTCATCAATGTTGGCAAGAGCAATCTGTAATCCCTCTAAAATATGTGCCCGCTCTTCAGCTTTCCGCAGATCGAATTGAGTCCTTCGAACTGCAACATTCTTGCGATGAAGAATATAGTTCGAGAGAATATCCTTCAGACTGAGAATCTTTGGCTCACCGTTCACCAGCGACAACAGGGTTATACCATAGGAGCTCTGCAACGGTGTATGCTTATAGAGTTGATTAACAATTACGGCGCTGCTGATATCCCTCCTCAGACCAATAACGATTCTCAGACCTGATCTATCAGATTCATCACGTAATTCAGTAATTCCATCAATAACCTTATTATTCACCAGATCGGCGATACGAGAGATGAGAACAGCCTTATTCACCTGATACGGTATTTCGGTTATTATCAAATTATCTTTTCCCTTTTTCGTCTCCTCTATTTCTACCCTTCCTCGAACAATGATGCTCCCCTTTCCAGTAGCATATGCATTATAGATCCCATCTACTCCCATAATGATACCGGCAGTGGGGAAATCAGGACCCTTAACACTCTTCATGAGATCCTTCAAATCAATATCAGGATTATCAATAAGACGCACTGTACCGTCGATAACCTCAGCGAGATTATGCGGTGGAATATATGTTGCCATGCCAACTGCAATACCCGAGGACCCATTGACAAGAAGGTTCGGAAACGACGCAGGTAAAACATTCGGTTCCTTCCTGGTCTCATCGTAGTTCCGCACGAAGTCGACGGTGTCCTTCT
>CAZZCF010000082.1:0-18312 GCA_964652955.1 uncultured Leptospirales bacterium | reverse complement strand
TTCACTTTCACGGTGACTGCATTTCTGTGTATACCGATTATCATTAATTGAAGGAGGAGCATCATGGCTCAAGATTCTCGTGAAGATCGAAAGAAAAAGGTGATTGACGTACTGAACAAGGCCCGCTCGATGGAGCTGCAGGCTATTCATCAATACATGAACCAGCATTATAACCTGGATGATATGGACTACGGTGATCTGGCAGCGAAGGTCAAGCTCATTGCCATCGACGAGATGCGTCACGCGGAGATGTTCGCCGAGCGCATCAAGGAGCTGGGCGGTGAGCCCACGACCGATTTATCCGATAAGGTTTATCCGGGTCAGAAGGTCGAGAACATTTTCCCCTTTGATGCGAAACTCGAGGACGATACAATAGACATCTATAATCAATACCTCCTCGTGTGCAGAGAAAACGGCGACAGCACAACCATGAAACTCTTCGAAGCCATTATCGACGAGGAGCAGGAACACTATAACTATTTCGACAATATCAGCGATCACATCGAGAAGCTGGGTTCCGCGTTCCTGGCTCGCATTGCCGGCACGCCTGCAGACACCGGCCCACCTTCCAAAGGTTTTGCGAGCGGTGCCGAGGGGCAGTAATGTAACCTGAATTTCTTTCATGCACATGAGGAATGGCATAAACGACCTTATTAATGCCATTTCAGGAAGGCATCTCTACATTAATTATGACGACAAGCGTCTTTTTACTTTTCTCTTCCGCGCAACCGGTTCTCCAATAAATAGAGCCAGTATCAAAGGTGCCCTTCTCATGGAGATCTGATCACTGGGTGGTGAAATCGAGGACGGGTTTCCCCCCGAGAGGTTTTCGATCCCAGGGACATGCTGTTAAATCACTTCGGGATTCTCCATAAACTTCAACATCACTTTCTGAGACCTCCTGCCTGCCTACTATACATCCTCCACCCATGAGACATTCTTAAGCTATGAGCATCCGCCATGCGATTACCAGGCAAAAGTATGGGCGTTATCAGACAGACCGCATGAGGAGTTTGATTACTGAGCGTACCTCCCTGGAGAAATATTGCAGGAAGTGATGGTACATGCATGGCTTTTGAAAAAATAGTTTTCGATGAGAAAATACTGCTCATACAACAATTCACATTATCTTGATTATTTTTTTACATGCTTTATCGACGATTTATCTTATTTAAATCAACTGATGTAAAATTAACCTGATAATTCAGGTAGTGCCCTATCCAATTTCTGCCTATCACCTGATAGGATACCATTCATTGGAACCGGGAGGAAGCCGATGGAGAAATTTCACTTTTCCAGGCACCATAAGAAAATACTGCAGGCGATAATCGAAGCGCTGATTTATAACAGCGATGTCACCATATCATCATACTTTTTTGATCAGATAATTGAAAGGGTGGAACGCTGCTCATCGAGCATGCCGCAGATAACGCAGATGGGTTTATCAATTATCTTGATCTTCGTGGAATACGCAGGCATTTTCTCGAGAGAATTTTCCCGATTCTCACGAATGCCGTTATCGGTACGAATTCAGTTCATAAATGTTATGGATAAGAGTTCGTTCCGGGTTAAACGAGATATATCACGTATTTTAAAGGGACTCTGCCACACAGCATATCTGAACCTTCCCCCGCTCTGGGAATATATCGATTACCGGCCCAGAGAACACCTTGAGAACTCCATAGAGTTACGGTCGCGCATGATCTCGAAGGAGCAGATGCAGCGTGAAAGAGAACGCGATTATCTCATGACCAGAGAGAAGGTATACAACAATCAAACTCTCTTACGCAAGGAGGATGTCACCGGTTTGTATAATGCCGCATACCGGAGCAATCGATCAATGCCGGGAGCAAAAAACCGAATACCAGAGGCAGTAAAGTAATGATAATCGACAGCGGCGATGTCAATGAGGACATCGAAATTTCAACCGATATCTGTGTGCTGGGTAGCGGTGCCGGTGGTGGCTGCATTGCCTCTGAACTCTCAGAGGCAGGATTACAGGTGGTGATTCTTGAAGAGGGTCCCTATGTCTACGGAAGTCAGTTCAACAGTGATACATTGCATTCTATCCGCAGGCTCTATCGTGACGGGGGAACCAGTTTCATCTATGGGAACGCAAAGATCATCATAACCGAGGGCAAATGCGTTGGCGGATCCACGGTAATTAATAGCGGGATATGTCATCGAACGCCCGTGAAAGTACTCAAACGATGGAACTGGGAAGCTGGAATTGAGAACATATTACCGGATCATATGGAGCCCTATTTTCAGAAGGTTGAAGAGAGAATTCACGTCTCGGAAGAGCCTCAAGAAATAATCGGGAAAGATAGCCTCTTCCTTAAGAAGGGTGCTGAAGCGCTAAATTATAAAATCCTTCAGAATAAACGGAATCAGATAGCCTGCTGCGGCTGCAACAATTGCATGCTGGGTTGTCCTTCCAGCGCAAAGCAGAGTACGCTCGTTTCATACATTCCGCGAGCTATCAAAAATGGAGCCACCCTCTTCTCCAATTGCAAAGCGACGACCATAGGAAATAATAATGGCACGATTTCGTATATCGAAGGATCTTTTAGCAGTCAGAATAAATCCGCTCGAAGTAAGATCAGGGTAAAGTGCAAAAATGTGATCATTGCCGGTGGAGCGATACAGACACCACTCCTCCTCTTGCAGAATCGTTTGGCAAACAGCAGCGGCATGATAGGGAAAAATCTCTACATCCATCCAAGTATAAAGGTGATTGCGGTATTCGATGAGGAGATAGTTGGGTGGAAGGGGTCCCCGCAATCATATCAGGTCCACGAGTTCCTTGATGAGGGAATTCTCCTTTCAATTAATTTCGTTCCCCCCGAGGTACTCTCTGCGTCACTCCCCTATTTCGGTGATAGGCTCCTTGAAGAGATGAGGAATTATAATCGAATGATGGTAATGGGTGCACTGGTTGAGGATTCACATGCCGGTTCCGTCAGCATGATGCTTTCACGGTTCCCCATGGTGAGCTACACCCTCAATCAACAGGATGTACGCAAGCTCCTGTACGCCACTGCTCTGCTCGCAGAAATCGCCTTTGCCGCCGGAGCCATAAAGGTTATCCTCCCCTTCAGGGAGGTTGAGGTTCTCCATGCACAGTCCGAGATTCCGAAGATATTCCAGGCAACCATCAAGCCCCATGAATTCGAACTCATTACCTTCCACTTGATGGGCAGCTGCCGAATGGGGCAGAATCCACGAACAAGCGTTGTGAACAGCTACGGCCAATCTCATGATATTCAAAACCTCTTTATCAGCGATACGAGTATATTCCCCTCACCCATAGGAATAAACCCAATGGTTACGGTGCAGGCACTGGCAACGAGAAATGCTGAATATATAATCAATAACTGCATGTAAATCCCTGTGGAGAAAACAAAGATGCGAAACGCACACAACACCTTATCAGAAACCGATACCATCAAGAGGCACTCTCCGGTAGACCAGCATGTGCTCAGTCAAATAGAAATCAGCTCGGAGCAACAGATAGTGCAAACCGCGCAGAGTGCACGGGCTGCCCAACAGCAGTGGAGCAGAATACCTTTCCGCAAAAGGGTTAAAATGCTCAAGGAATCCTCTAAAGAGATGTTAAAGTGGAGAAATGAGATTCTCGACATCCTTCGGGACGAATCGGGGAAATACCCCATTGAAGGGCTTTTCAGCGAAGCCATTGCGCCGCTCGATCAGCTCTTACACTGGATAAAGATAGTTCGTCCCTATATAAAGAGGAAAAGGCTCCCGATTTCATCACTCTCCTTTCCCCGTAAAAAGGGATATATTGAGATAATGCCTCGAGGGGTTGTGGGTGTCATTGCGCCCTGGAACTATCCCCTGGCAAATTTATTCCGGCCTGTCTTTCCGGCACTTTTGTGCGGCAATAGCGTGGTCATTAAACCCAGCGAGCAGGCGCCGCGAGCCGCTGCATGGTTTGTAGAACAGATTTCGAAGCATCTTCCCGACGGCATTGTGCAGTGTGTTTTCGGCGATGGCATCGCAGGCGAGCTGCTCATCAAATCCGGTATCGATTCGCTTGTATTCACCGGCTCAACCCGGACGGGGAGAGAGGTCATTTCCCTGGCTGCCGAGAGAATGATACCGTGCAGTGCCGAGATGGGGGGGAAGGATCCTGCCATTGTTTTCAGCGACTGCAACCTCGAAAGGACGGTTGCCGGCATTGTGTACTGGGCGCTGCATAATGTCGGCCAGAACTGCGGTGCCATTGAACGCGTGTACGTTATGGAAGATATTGCGGACCGGTTTGTCGAACTGCTCGCTCACGGCGTGAGCAGGTTGAGGACCTCCCCTCCCGAGGATCCCGACATCGACATCGGCCCCCTGAACAACCTGAAGCAATTAGCGATTGTTGAGCACCATGTTGAAGATGCTCTTGAAAAGGGCGCATCTCTTCTCTGCGGCGGAACGCGTTCAGGGAGCGGGCTCTGGTATGAACCGACTGTTCTCGATCACTGCAATCACCGAATGAAAATAATGACCGAGGAAACCTTTGGCCCCGTTATTCCCGTTGTACGGGTGCAGACGGTTGATGAAGCGATAGATCTCGCCAACAGCTCCTTATTCGGTCTGACCGCCTCACTCTGGACAGCAAACTCTCGTAGAGCAGAAACGGTTGCAAAACGGCTCGAGGCTGGAACGGTAACTATCAACAATCACGCAATAACCGGAGCAATGCCCTTCGCACCATGGACCGGTGTGAAGGGTTCTGGGTATGGAATCACCAACAGTGTCTATTCCCTTTCGGCGTTTACTCGTCCAAAAACATATTTACTGGACAATAATAAAATGCCAGACCCGTGGTGGTTCCCCTTCAGTCACAATCTGATAGAGACAGGGCACCTCCTCGCCGAGATTCAGCTGGGCACATTCAAGCGGGCCCTGAAGCTCCCCCTTGTGCTCAGCAAGAGAAAAAAATTTATATCGGAATTCTACGGATCGAAAAAGTAGTGTAAAAACTGCTGAAGGTTAAAGAGATGCAACTCATTGCCAGCATGCACAAGCAACGTGCTCAGATATTCATCGCATGATATGAGGTACACCGAAACTCCGTGTATGATGATTTCATTAGATTCACTTTTTAACACACTCCTCCAGGTATTGATATACATGCCAGCCGGAATTATCTGTGGCATCGTCATAACCATACCGGTTACCGGCCCGGTGGGTGTATACCTGACAGGCAAGGGAATAGGAGGAAAATTCAGGCAGGGATTCTATACCGCGCTGGGCACTGCGATTATTGAAACCGTCTACTGTCTCCTGGCAATTCTCGGTATGACCTTCATATTCTCCTCCAGGCCATTGAAGAGCTTCACCTTTTTCACCGGAGCAGCTCTGACGATTATTATGGGCGTTCAGGTGTATACGACAGAGATAGCAACAAAGGGAGAGAAGCCTGTACCATCATACCTCAACCGGTTTGGAGATTTCTGCATCGGCTTCTTCATTACCCTCCTCAATCCCGGAATTATACTCAGCTGGATGATAATTTTAACATTCTTTTCAATGCGAGGCATCCACTTCACCCTTGTACAGGGCATTCTGTTTGCAATTGGGGTGGGCACTGGAACGCTCATCTGGTTCTGTATATACCTGAAGCTCCTGGGTACTGTAAGGAAATCGTTCACCGAACAATTCCTGAAAAGCGCATTCAAATTTCTCAGCTCGGTACTGATTGGTATTGGAATCTATCTCATCTGGTCAGGTATTACAACACTGTAGGAAACTTATGAAATGAGTAAAGAGGATTGAAGATATGAGCACTATCGGACAGGTTGCTCTGCTTTTCGCTGATAAACGGGTACAGCAAATTAAAAACTATGCCACGAATCCGCTTCCCGTACAGGAGAAGCAGCTCATCTCCCTGGTGAAGCGGGCGCAGAAAACCCTCTTCGGCAGGAAGTATCAGTTCAAGGATATTGCATGTAACGGGGACTATCAAGAGGCTGTTCCACTCTTCGATTATGAAAGAATGAAGGAGTGGTGGAATGAGTATTTCGAAGGGAACAGCAGCATAACCTGGCCAGGAAAGACCTGTTACTGGGGATTATCCTCGGGTACCACCTCAGGAAACAAGCTCCTTCCCGTGACAGCGGATACCATTCGAACAAACCGTCTTGGCGGACGGGATACACTTGCCTTCTATCTGCACCGGAGTCGGGACACAAAACTGCTTGAAGGCAAAATGCTCTTCCTGGGGGGAAGCACGACATTACAGGAATCCCGCAACGGCACCTTCATCGGCGACAACACCGGCATCATGGCGCGCCATATCCCCTTCTATACCAGGCCCTTTTATTCTCCCGGGCTCTCGGTTGCCATGCTGAGCAACTGGGAAGAGAAGATAGCTCAGACGATTGCGATCTCCTCAACACAGGATATCCGTCTGATCTCAGGCGTCCCCTCATGGATTTCACTGATGCTGGAAAGCGTCCTTGCCCATACCGGAAAAGAAACGGTGAAAGAGGTATGGCCCTCCTTATCGGTTTATATTCACGGCGGCATGAGCTTTAAGCCCTATTCCCAGACATTCGCCACGCTCATCGGCAAACCGATAACCTATGTCGATACCTACACGGCAACAGAGGGTGGCATGATGGGAATTCAGGACCGGGACCAAGACACTCATATGATCTTGATAACCGATCTCGAAGTCTTCTACGAGTTTATTCCGGTGGAAGATCTTTCCAAGGAGAATCCCCGGCGATTGACTGTTGATACTGTCGAATGCGGTAAAAATTATGCAGTTGCCGTGAGTACCAATGCCGGCATATGGAGCTACCTCATCGGCGATGTTATACAATTCGTTTCCGTGTTCCCGCATCGGTTCTTCTTCTCGAGCAGGACGAAAACATCGCTCAATGCCTTCGGTGAACATGTCACTCAGGAGGAAATGGATGCAGGGATTGCAAGCGCGTGTAAGAAGCATGATGCTCTTGTCGCTGATTATACCGTTATTCCGCATTATCCGAAGAAGGATAAGATTCTCCCGAGACATCGCTGGCTGGTAGAATTCAAGAAACCGGCGGACGATCCAATCTCTTTTATCACCGATGTTGACGAGTACATCAAGTCGAGAAATGAGGATTACCAATCCCATCGCAATGGCGATTTTGGTATCGATTTTCCCGATCTCATCATCCTGAAACAGAATACCTTCTATCAATGGCTCGCTGAGAAGGGAAAAATTGGCGGACAGCATAAAGTTCCCCGTGTCCTGTACGGTGAAGAGGAATTTGAAACACTTCTCTCCATATCAAATTCCCTGAACTAATATTCAACGGAATATTCATCTGTTCTTTATTATTTTTTGATGTGCACCGGGTATTGTAATCGAGTTGTAATATCCTAAGTACCAACTAATATACTACCGCCCTTTATTCTTCCGCTGCTGTGACGTTGAAAAAGGGGCAGGTTATAGAGCTATTAACTGTGAAGTATAATACGAAAGGTCGAAATGAAAATTGCAGTGATTTCTGATTTACACCTCGGAAGGGGTGATGAGGCTGATAGATTCGGTGCCGATGACAGCCGGTTTTTGCGATTTCTCGATTTTCTGGAATCGAACTTCGAGAAGATCATCCTGCTCGGTGATATTTTCGATACGCTGTCAGGACAGCAGTGGGGAAATCCCCGGGATGAGCTCAAACGATGCATCATGGCACACAGCAAACTCGCCGTGCGCATGCTCAATCCAAAACGCTACACCTATATCATCGGTAATCATGACCGAATTGCCTCTCAGGTCTTTTCAGCACCTGGAGAGTATTATATCAATACGGACGGCCTGCGTCTCATGTTCACCCACGGTCACCTCTATGACTGGTTCTCCAGTAAAGCGAGATCCTTCGCCGAAGCATTGGCATGGATCGGCGGTTGGCTCAGACGAATGAGGATGTATGTTGTTCACGATTTCTTTACCGATGTGGAAGACAAATTCATTCTCAGCTCAATGAGAACAGATCAGAACGGATTTCAATCACTTGCCTGTCGCGCTGCAGAAATGAACAGGGCTGATATTATCGTGACCGGGCATACCCATTACGGAAAATTGGAACGATTCGGAAAAAAAGTGTACATGAACAGCGGAAGCTGCATTAACGGCATCTATCAGTTTCTCGCCCTGGACACGCGGGCAGGAATATATCAGTTTTGTAATAACTGGAATTAAATTCTATCAGAAATGATCCGTGATTTCACAACCGAACCATGATACGAAATACCTTTATTAAGTGGCTGTACAATCTCTATCTCTATCACATCAGGCATACCAGCAAGCTCATCCCGCTGGTCTATTCTATCTTTCCCACCTACCGGTGCAACTTCAGGTGTGCATACTGCGATAACGGGACCGAGGCGAAATATCCGGAGCTCATCGCAGCTGAACGTGATACCGACGCTTTCAAGAGGATTATTGAGATGATCCGGCGTGAATCAAACCTCATCGCCTTCGGTGGAGGGGAACCACTCATGCGGACCGATCTTGAAGAGCTTATCGCCTATGCCAGAAAAATCGGTTTCAAGCGGATAATGATGAATACGAACTCGTTGGGCATATTGAAAAGGCCTTCGATTATTCAACACCTCGATGATATCATGATAAGCCTCGACAGCATGGACCGAGAGTACCTCGACCGGCTCTATGGCGTCCGCAACGGCACAGCGGAAAGAATCATTGAGAACCTGAAAACCCTCGCGGAGATGCAGCGCGAGCACAGCTTCCGGTTGATTATCAACAGCGTCATCATGCCCGAAAATATCCTATCCCTGTATGATGTCATGGCATTCTGCATAGAGCTCGGTATTACCTTTTCCCCGGCACCGCTTCTTGTTGGACCATATCCGGATAACAGTCTTGTCGGCAATGAGGAATATATGCATCTCATCGATAGCATAATCGATATCAAGAGGCGCGGCATGCCGGTTCTCGAGACTTTCATCTACTTATCGAGCATCAGGGAGTTTTCACCTTTTACCTGCCTCCCGACGGTGTATATGCGAATAAGCCCCGCAGGGGAGCTCCTCTTCCCCTGTATGATTCTATCCAGAATGAAGGTCGATGTGCTTGCCCATAATAGATTGATTGACGCCGTGAGACACGCATCCACTGCTATAAACCTCAATACATTACATTGCGATAACCGGTGCCACGTCAATTGCTACCTCGAAGCCAGCACCAGTGTCGCCCATCCAGGTGCGGTGTTCAGTGAAGCCGCACAACTCGTGAGATTGAGATTGAAAGAGATTGGGAGCAGGAAGAACCGGGGGCATCTGATAGATGTTCTTGAGAAGCACAGGAAAAATGCCGTGAAGATGCGGAAGTCAAATGAAAAAGAGTTGGCCATCAGCGGTAAACATACGCATACACTCCGCCCGAACTGATACGTTCAGTTAAGATTTCACCCGCATCTCACTCTTCACGCTTGATACGCCTCCTCACAAAACGGCCGATGTCCTCGACAATGGCCGTACCGCAGGGCACCCAGATAAGAGTCAGGAGCGTTCCGCTGATAAGTCCCCATGCCAGGGCGAAGGTCATCGGCACCAGCGTGGGATCGTAGCCGCCGAGCCCGTATGCGGTGGGGAGGAGACCTCCGATAGTTGTCAGGCTCGTTACGAGTACGGCACGGAGCCTGTTTCCCGACGCAACGGCGAGCAGCTCGCCGTACTCCAGATCCCCCTTCTCCTGCAATTCATCAATGTAGCTCAACAGGACAATGGCCGAGTTGACGATTATCCCCGCAAGTCCCACAACTCCGATGAGCGCAAGAAAGCTCAGGGGCTTGTCGTGAAAGAAAAACGACCAGCTGACGCCGACGAGGCCCAGCGGGATGGAGCTGAGAATAATAAAAGGCTTCGAGAAGGAGCGAAAGAGGAAGATGAGAATTGCAAAGATGCCGAGAAGCGCCAGCACCATCGCCTGAAAGAGTGAGATCAGGGATTCCTGCGTGCTCTCCTCCTCGCCGCCGAACTTGACAGAGACCATCGGATACTTGTCCGTATAGGCTTCCAGAAACTGCCGTGCCTTTAGATTCGCAGCCACCGCAGAGATAACGGAGGGATCCACATCTGCTGATATGGTTATTGATCGCCGATAGTTGAAATGCTTGCGCACCGGCGGACCGGTATTCGGCGCTATCGAGGCAACATTACCGAGGCGGACGAGTCTCCCGAGGTTATTCAACACCTCGGTGTTCATGAGAGTGCCGGCACTGCTGCGGTGATCATCCGCGTAGCGAATGATGAGATTGAACTCATCATTCTCCAGGTTCACCTTCGAGGCGATAAAACCCTGCAGGGCCGTGCGGAGGCAGGTGCCAACGGTCTCAACAGTGAGCTGGGCTTTTGCGAGATTATCATGGTCGATTCGAATTGCATACTCAGAGCTCCCCTTTATCTCGTCATCGGCAAGGTTTTTGATGCCCGGCACGGTTCCAATTCTCTTGAGCAGCAGATCGGCGAGCTCACGAGCCTGACTGTATTCCGTTGAGCTGAGTGTTATGTTTACCGCTTTACCAACGGGTGGCCCGTTGACGATATTTTCGAACTCGAGCTTCTTCAGATCGGCAACCGCTATCTTTCTGAGGCGCTCCAGCACTGCGGCTGCATCCTTCTTCCTCGCCCGTTCAAGCGGAACGTAGATGAGCAGCATGCCCACATTATCGCCGTTGCGCCTGCGGGGATCGCTGAGCCCGACCTGCGCAATACCGGTTTGTTGAACGATATTCGCAGCATCATCACCCATAACCTCCTGTACTCTGCGGGTCAGGGTAACGGCAGCCGCATCGGTTACCTCCAGCGTCGATCCCTCGGCAGTTTCAAAGCGGGCAACATAGACCTCCACCGCCTCATTGGGGAACAGCTCGAAATGATTCCCCAGGGCGCTCAGAACGAGGCTTCCGAGAAGCAGAACGGTCAGAAGGATAAATACGAGGTAGCGGTGGGATATGCCCCATCGCATAAAACCGGTAAAGTACTCCTGTATGGTGGAAAAGATCGATTTCCGATCGGGTTTTTTGCCATATGGCTCACGGCGGAGCGTAAACTGAAGCCTGGCAGGAAGGAGGAAAAATGCCTCCATGAGGCCGATGATGAGTGCGAAGGTAACCACAATGGGTATATACTTGATGAACTGGCCCATGATGCCGCGGGTCACCAGCATCGGGAGGAATGCTGCAATGGTGGTGAGCACCGTGGCGGTTATCGGGAGCCAGAACTGGGCAACCGCCTGCAGAGTCGCCTCCCTGACAGTCACTCCCTCCTGGCGAAGTCGTGCATAGTTTTCACTGATAACGACGGCATTGTCGACCAGCATCCCGATGACGATGACGATAGCAAGCATGGTGATAACATTGAAATTGATATCGTTGGCGGCCATCATGCCGAGCGTGCCGAGCACGGCAAGTGGGAGGCTGAGGGCGGTGACGATGCCGATGCTCCCCGGAAGGAACAGCAGCATGATGACGAGCACCAGGACAAGTCCGGTGAGCGCATTGGATATCACCACGTTGAGACGAGAGTCGATCCGCTGCGCTTCATCGTTGAAGATCACAATGGGAAACTGCTCGGGGATTACCTTCTCGAAATCAGCTATCCGCTCCTCAATCAAGCGAGCAGTTTCCAGAGAGTCCGCGTTCGGTTTTTTTACGACGGTCAGCAGCGTAGCGGGTTTCCCGTTGACCCGTGTCAGGATTCGCGGTTCCTCGGCTGCATCAACAACCTTTCCCAATTCCTTGACCTTAACATTGTAGAGAAAGTTTGATCGAACGACTATGTTTTCGATCTCTTCAATTGAACGCACCTGCCCCTGTACGCGAACGAGCTTCTCGAACTGTGCCGATTTTATATTTCCGGCAGGGATGTTCATCGAACGGCTCTGCACCGCCCTGACGACATCGCAGGTGCCGATAATGTACTGCTTCATCCTTTCCGGATTCAGGAGTATCTGGAATTCCCGATCTCTGAAGCCGACGAGATTTACCTTCGATACCCCCTGTATCTCTTCAAGGTCGGTTTTGAGTCTGTCTGCCCAGACATCCCGCTCCCGATTCTTCTGCGATCCGACGATAGCGAGCTCGATAACCGGCAGCTCCTGCGAGTCCACCTCGGTAAAGACCGGATCCTCACGTATATCCCGGGGGAGGTCCTTCACCCGCTGTACCGCCCGCTGCAGATCGCTCATGGCACGATCGATATCGATATCATCCACCTCGAGCCTGACGGTAATGGTGCTCCTCCCCGACTGGGATACCGATTTCACATCCCTGATCCCGTCAACCGCTCGTATCTCGTCCTCGATCTTTTTGGTTATCTTCTCCTCGACCTCCTCGGGAGATGAACCGGGATATTCGGTCGATATGATGGCAACAGCGAAGTTCACCGGCGGGATGGCTTCGCTCCGTATTCGCGAAAGACCCATAATCCCATAGAGGGCAATGAACACGATGAGGAGGAGTGAGAGCTTGTAATTATCGATAAAGAAGAGAAATAACCGCTTCATAGGTTTTATCCTCGAAAGAGATTAAAATATGTCCTAAAACATCGCATTAATCCCGAACTGCACGACAGGTGAGCTTTGAATCCGCTTCTCCTTTTCTCTATCGCTGAACTGCTCACCGTAATAATAGCTGCCGTCGAACTGATACCCGCAGAGGAAAAAGACACCGAAATGGCGGCCGATCGACGGCTTCACCTTCAGGCCGACAGTTTTTCTATCGTAGAAGAGCTTCTCATCCTTCTTCTCCCTGTCGGCGAGGAGATACTTATCCTGCCTCCAGTTCATGTTGATCGAAGTCGAAAGAAGCCCGAAGAAGCGATAACCGATATCACTGCTGATATTATAGACCGGGAAATAGGTAAAATGGAAAAAGGCGCGCTCTGCCATCATCCACCGCACCATGAAGGGGATGCCGATGGACAGGAAAAGGGTCCTGTCGCGGTATATATAGGTAAAGAAGGGAAAGGGGAGATAGTAATCCCTGTAGAAGATCTGTTTCGATGAGTAGAGAAGACCGATAAAGAGTGAACTCCTGACACTCTCATAGACCTTGAGCTCCGCGTGCGCCATGTATTCAATCTCATCATTGCTCGCAAAGGGCTCATCGCTGCTCGAGGATATGCCGGCGCCGAATCGAAAAGGCTGAAGATCGAAGCGGAACATATACCTGAGCCGGTACAGATCCTGCGGGAAGAGCTCATCATGCTCGGTTTTCCGATACTCGCCATGCAGAGTATTCATGAGACCGATATCTCCGGTGAGGCGTCTCGTATCCCGTATGTCGAGCATATACGTGCTGCTGCAAAAGGAATCACAAGGGAGATATTCCGAGGAGATATCAATTGCGGTCGAGGATCGGGGCCTCTCTCTCTCATCTCTCGCCGAAGGGGATTGTGCCTGAAGCGCATGAGCCGAAAGAGAGTACAGGAGCACTGCGATGAAACACTTTCTTTTCATCTCTATTTTCCACTAAACCGGGTATAACTGTTGAAATGCCGTGAAACGACAAGGGAAACAAGTATCGAAAGCTTTTGAAACGGGCAGCATACCCATTAAAGATATAGCTCGCAAGGAGAATATCTCAGAAAAAAGCTAAAATATCGATGAGTTGATTGTATTATTCTTAATAGATGAAGAGAGGCTCAATGAGGACGCCAGACTCCTCTGCTCGGTGATATACCGGAAAGGTTTGAGAATTCTTATCACTCCCGGAGAATCTCCGGTGATTCGACATACGACGGGAAAGAAAGGCATATTTACATTGCTGAAAAAGAGACAACGCACGCGAGACAGAACTGCTGCTTCATAAAGAGGTGAAGCAACCGCCTGATTGCCGGGCATATGCCCGGTGAATGCTCACCGGCTTACCGGCTGTACTTCCCCATGAGCTGGCCCTCGGCAAGGATGTGCTCTTTCATCGCATCGAGGAGCTGCGCCTTGGTCGCGCCGGCATCGAGTGCGAGCATCGCATCAAGAGCATATATCTTGAAGTAGTAGCGATGCGTTCCGCCGGGAGGACAGGGACCCCCGTACCCTATTTTCCGAAAGTCATTGGTTCCCTGCTTTGCGCCATTGGAGAGGGTCCGTTGCGGCGGAATGTTTTCGGGAAGTTCACTCTCATGCGCCGGTATGTTGTAAATCACCCAGTGCACCCAGGTTCCCACCGGCGCATCGGGATCGTCACTGATGATGGCAATGCTCTTGGTGCCGGCGGGGACGGCATCCCATTTCAGCGGAGGAGAAATATCGGTACCGTCACAGGTATACTTCTGCGGTACCATCCCCCCTTCGGTAAAAGCGGTACTGGAAATATTCATCTTTTTGCCTCCTTGAGAATTGGACTGCGTACAGGCGAAGGGCAATACAAAAAGGAGCAGTACGATTCCCGAAATGCAATTGACTCTTCCCATGGAGTACCTCCTCAATGATATGATTGCATATCGTTCTCTCTGAAGAAACTGTATTCCTGTCAGTATTGTGCTCCGGTCGTAAATAGTATATATCTGATTAATAAAGTACGATACACTGATGGTATTTCCAAGTTATTTTTTACGATATGATAAGCCCGTCGGAGGGGATCGCTTTTCGCGGGCTCTTTTTTACGTCGTTCTTCATCGGCACTGTCATTTCCCGACGACTGTTATCACCCCCTCCGATTCAAGCTTCAGTACCCTTTCAACTATTTTCTGTTGCACCCAGGCCTGCTCATCGAAGCTCATATTCTCGAATTCGAGATGATCCCGTACATATGCAGCCGCTTTCTCGGGGAGATTCTGAAGTATTTTATTCTGAATTCCGGTATCGAGTCGGGCGATGGCCAGCGCACAGTCGAGCTGATCAAGATCATCGATATTCGATTCGGGAATACCGTGCAGAACATTCCTGATAATCCTGTCGGGAAACTGCAGGAGGTGCTCGAAGAGAAGCCATCCCCTTCTGAACATCTCCGCTCTGACCTTCCGTGCTATCTCCGGTATCTCCCGGTCAAGGGTTTCCAGATATGACTTCTATCCATATGTTAAAGATATACTGCAAAAGCACTTCAGCGGTGGATTGTGGAACAAAGAGAGAACCTGAAGATATTCCCGGGCATAAGCACGCAGTGGTTCATTGATTTAGGTGAAGGGCTATCGATACTGTTTTCTATCACTATGGAAGCTCAAGAGGCATGAACAACATGATCCTCCGCCGAGTACATCCCGCTGTCACCATCGAGCTCCTCGTAAATATCATGTATCTCTTCGAAAGATCGCTGCAGAACGGTCCGTATTCTGTCGTCATTAATGTACTGATCGCTCTCCTCGGCCGTATAGTCGCACAGCAGATAGAGAATTCTGCCAAGATCTTCGTAGAGCTGTACCTTGTTCATAAATTTCCCTCCCGATTATTGATTACTTTTTAATCACAGGCATCGCTTAAAACCCGTATTATCATCATTCTTTAATATGATATATACCGGTTCTCTAATTAAAAATACTCCACAACATGACTTCGAGTACGCTCGCATGCGCAGCATCTGTAAGAGGAGCTTGCACAGGGGGCATCCAGATAGTAATTCTTAAACATTCCCTGAGACTTGTCTATCATCATCGATGAAGTGTACGGTTGATAAAATACAGGAGCAATTTCTCTTAAACACTGCGCTGCTCGTATAGCCCCCATAAGAAAATACCTGAGATACTATTTTCACCCTCTTGAAGTTAGCATCTTTTCTCTTATGATAATGCCT
Organism: uncultured Leptospirales bacterium; assembly: GCA_964652955.1. Lineage (GTDB taxonomy): Bacteria > Spirochaetota > UBA4802 > UBA4802 > JAKQUI01 > CAZZCF01. The sequence goes on along the minus strand of CAZZCF010000082.1, from coordinate 2,545 downwards.
ATAAGTAGGAATATAATGTAGTGTAATGTATATACAATAATTTACAAAGTCAAGTTTTTTCTTGACTTTGCTAAAAAAAAATATATTTTTAGTACATCAGCACCTAAAAGGTATATAAAGAAGTGAAAAGACAGGTCAACATACGGCTTGAAGAGGAACTCATTGAGCAACTGAAAGAAATTGCCATTGAGGAGCAAAAAAAGACCGGTTATGATAACATTACTTTTACCAATGTCATTGAAAAGGCATGCAGAGAGTTTATCAAGAATTATGGGGAGGAGTAAATCCCCTCCATTTTTCGCAATACCTGAATAACAAGTGCCCTAACCGTAATCAACAACTTTCCTTTCATTTTTTCTTCTATCAAAAATTATCACATGGAAAGAGCTTCAACTGTTCATCAGGAGAGGAATCCACGGGAGGCTCCTTAACAAAACCGAAAACCGAGCGACCGCCATACCTGTGGGACTCCCGCATCTCCTTGCGAATGAGCTCATCGAAATGCGCTTCGGGGGAAAAAGACCTTTCAATGTGCCGGGCTGCTATTGAGAGATTTTGAAATGCGCGCTTTTTATCGTGATAGCCGATCTTCGCCCTCTGCAGCGAGCTCCGAAGAACTTCAATCGTCTCGTCGTAAACCCCGGTTGGAACCGGAAAGGGATGCCGATCCTTGCCGCCGTGCGCAAAGGAGAAGCGAGCCGGATCGGTAAAGCGCGAAGGGGTCCCGTATATCATCTCACTGACGAGAACCAGTGACTGCATGGTTCGCGGCCCGAGTCCCTCCAGTATGAGCAGCGACTCGAAGTCACGGCACTGCCTGTCGTAGGCAAGTGCGAGAACGCTGCCAAGCCGCTTCAGGTCAACATCATCCCTGTGAACGGCATGGTGGGAAGGCATCACGATTCTCCTGATTTCCGGCACTGTTTTTTCCGGATCCTCTCGAGCAATGGCGAGCACGCTGCTTCTGGTTGCCGCAGCTTTCTTGTCGGTGAGATTAAGTATCAGACCCTGATTCATACCGTAGATAAAGGAGTGCGGCTCTTCAACAAAGGAGGTAATGGCCGGCGAGTGCCAGTGATATCGGCGTGCCAGCCCACTGGAACCGTTCAATCCCTGCTGAACGACCGCCCAGTCCCCCTCGTCGGTCAGAATGAAGGAATGGAGGTAGATCTGAAAACCGTCCTGTACCGCCGTGTTGTCTATTTTAGCGCTGAGCCTGCTGCAGCGCACCAGATAGTTCCCGTCCAGTCCCGTTGTGCCGGCAATCGCGAGCAATTCATCCGGAGTCCTTCGCGAATGCCTCCCCCTCCCCCCGCATATATATACCCCGAGATCCTTTGATATTGGGTTTACTGCACGCTTCAAAGCACCCATGACCGAGGTGGTGATTCCCGAAGAGTGCCAGTCCATTCCCAGCACGGCTCCCAGCGCCTGGAACCAGAGGGGATCGCTCAGGCGACGGAGAACCTCGGCCTTCCCGAAATCGGCAACGATGCACTCGATAATTGCACCTCCCAGTCTGCTCATACGCTCGGCGAGCCATTTCGGCACCCGGCCACGGTGAAGGGGGAGATCTGCATATCCTGAACGCTTCATTGGATTTATATGTTACCGCTCATTATTATATATGACAGCAATAACTATCCTTCTCAATGCTTTTAGAGAATGAATAAATTGGCAATTAACAAAAATAACGTACTCCTGTATCCGTTTTTAATTAAAATTAAATAAAATGAAATTACCTCATTGTAGTAAAAATTACTTTATATATGTATAGTATATATATAAATATACTGTGTGGCAAGAATTTTTTATCACAATCAGGTACATTACAAAGACAATCATTGATAGAGCCGGATCAGCTAATCGATTGATTCACGCCTTCTATCAGATAGTAGGTTGATTTCTATGCCGAATGAACAGATACCTGCCGAAAAAAAATTGCTGTAAGACAAACACCTACACTACTCCCCGCAAATGTCCTACAGGCGCTGTTGAAACCGTCTGACAAAAAAATAGGACTACTTCACCCGAAAAAAGGGAGTTTGTCCGATTGAAAAAAATAATAACGGGGGTAGATTAATAGCAAATAGTTCAGTCAAGGTAATGATCGGTTTAAATACTATCACATATATACAGCGCACAAACCTGTCCTTCCAAGTGGTGCCAGGATCTTCCACTGCCAACAGCACAGGCGGGCTTCCGGGACGCGGATTCGTGAGGGACAAGGGCATATCAACCGTAAGGCGTTACAGCCTGCCGATCAGTTGCCGATAGAAGCTGAATGATATTATGAGACAGACTATCATGAATATCACCTGATCCAACATTCGAGGAGAATTGCTCGTCACGTCGGTAGAAAAACCGAAGAAGGAGATCCGCGATGAACTGTATTATGATAATTGGAAATTCTAGGACAGCATGGAAAACGGGGAGAACAAGGACCCTGAAGCATTCCATAAATGCCTATAAAAGAACTGACATTCTCACGCGCGTGAAGGAGATCGGCGAAAAGGGCGGAAACATGGCGATACCTCTCTGCTCA
>CAZZCF010000081.1:0-18664 GCA_964652955.1 uncultured Leptospirales bacterium | reverse complement strand
AATAACATATAATGAAAATGTAATTATCGATGATTTGGAATAGGATAACGAGAGATTGTATCCGTATTATCCTGTAATCCCGTCTAATTCTTTCCCTCTTGAACTCTTATGAGAGAGGTATGTACGTTCTGTTAAAAAAGTAACTCCGAACTTTTTACAGTCCGTATTCCGTTCGGCTTATAATCTCCTCCTGGGCGGTCTCGCTCAGACCGATGAAAATAACCGAGTAGCCGCTTATTCTGACGATGAGATCGCGATACTGATCCGGTTTTTCCTGTGCCGTTCGGAGGAGATCGGTATCTATCATGTTGAACTGTACCTGATAGCCCATGTTCTGGAAATAGACCTTCATGAGTGATATCAGGTCGCTCGTTTTTATCCTGTTCCCCGAGAAGCGCATATTGAGATTGGCTCCGTTGAAGAGGCGTTTCAGGGGGAGCTTGGTAACCGAGTTCATCAACGAGGTCGGTCCTGATATCGCCCGCCCTTCGCTCGGTGTAATTCCGTTGCCGAGAATATCACCGGCTAACCGGCCATCGGCTGACGCACCGGTAAAGGCACCCATGGCGATGTGAAATCCCACTGAGAACATTCCGGGCCAGAAAGCGCCGCCCCGATAGTTGGTGTGCTTTGCGAGCTCGTCACAGAAGTGATTCATAACCTGTACCGCAATGGCATCAACATCGTCATTGTCATTGCCGTACTTGGGAATCTTGTTCAGGAGATAGATTCTCTTTTCCTCTGCATCTATCCAGTCATCGGAAAGCCATTGGGCCAGCTCTCCCAAAGTGAACTTCTCCTCTTCGAAGACAGCTTTCTTAATCGCATAGAGGCTGTCGGCAACATTGGAGAAGCCCATGAACTGGACACCGGTTGAGTTGTACACGGCACCGCCGCTGGTGAGATCCATCCCCTTCTCAAGCGGTCCCTCGATCATGGCTGAGGCAAAAGGGGAGGGAACCATCTCGGCAATGGCCCGGTCGAGGCATTCCATTCCCTTTTTCATCTGACCGATAAAATGGGTGAGCTGTCTGTCGTAGGCTTTCCAGACATCGTCAAAGGAGATGAAGGATGCGGGATCTCCTGTTTCAATTCCCGATTGGAAGCCAAAAATGGTGTCTTCGCCGTTGTTCAGAGCGAACTCCAGAAACTTCATTCCGTTGAGCTGAACGGCAAAGGTTGATCCGAAGGTCTTTCCCTGTGCGTTGGGCTCGAGGCATCCAACCACGCCGTAATTGCGGGCATCCGCTAAGGTGTGCCCTGCATCGGTCAGTGATTGCACAATGGTATCGTCATTGAAGAAATGCATCAGGACGCCGTCACGGGCATACTCAACCGCCTTCTCGAAGAACTCATCGGGCGCCTTCCCGCTGAGCCGGACGCCGAAGTTCGGCTGTACCGTTCTGATTTCCGCATAGGCATCCAGTACGATAAAGCTGAGCTCGTTCGTGGCGTCTTTGCCATCGGGGTCAACGCCGCCGACGACGACATTCTGTGTGGTTTTCCCTTCCGTTCCTTCGCCACCGGCGATAAAGGCTTCCTCGAGCACGTTCCACAACTCATTCGTCTTCAGAAAGAGGAGCCCTATCAGCTCCCGTGCCTGCTCGACGGTGATGTTCCCCGCTTCTCTCTCCCGCTGATAAAGGGGGTAGAGGTATTGATCGATGCGACCAAGGGAGATGGAGTTACCCCCGGATTCGATCTGGGAAAGAAGGTGGATAAAATAAACGCTCTGCACTGCCTCATGAAAGTTCTCAGGTGGATATTCGGGCACCCGTCTGCAGACACGGGCAATCTCGTTCAACTCTTCAGCCCTTCTCGTATTGCTCTCCGCGGCGGCCATCTCCTCGGCGCGTTCGGCGTATCGATGGGCGAAGCGTATCGATGCTTCCATTGAGCGAATGGCGGCATCGTAGAAGAGCCCTTTTTCGCCTTTTTTCTCGTTATCGCTCAGGCTGTTATATCGCTCCCTCGCATCCGTGATAATGCCGGACAACCCCTTCGCAAGGATTCTCTCGTAGTCCATGGTAAAATGGCCGATGCCGTAGGTTATCTCAAGCATGATGGTGAAGATATACTTATCCATATCATCGTAGACGTCTTCGGGAAGAAGCTCCTCGAAATACTCCTCAACGGTTTTTCCCTTCCAGAAGGGGAGTATCTCCTCAACAAGCTCACGCTTCTCGTCCTCGGAGATGAGCGCTCGCTGCACGACCCGGTGATCGAAATTGTCAACATCCCCCTCAATCCAGCGGGATTTGTTTTCAGGGAAGAGCGGCGCTCCCTTCAGCTTGCTCGTTCTGCATCCCACGATGAGCTCATCATCTCTGATTATAATGCTTATTTTATTCAGTATGTTCTCGAAGGCGATGCTCATTCGGGTGAGCGGATGCTTGTTCCAGTTTTCGGACATGGATTCGGTTAGATGGCGAGCACGCTCGATGCAGACCTCCTGCGGCGCATTGATGATGCGCTCACGCAGTCGCTTCACCCGAAGATTAGCAACGGTGTCAGGAGAAATAGTTTTTGTTTTCATAAATCACTCCCTTTCACACTCTCATGCAATGAGTGTGTTTTAATGAATCGCATTTTCCGATGTTCCTTAACTAATAATATAAGCACATAATTCACGTATGCGTGATAAAAATTTGACAGAATTACAGGATAACTACTTCCCCTTTTTGACCTTGATGTCCATATGGCTCAATAGAATAGCATCCCTTATACGTCTTGGTAAAAACCTGTTGAGAAAGAGGAAGAAGGTACTCATGAAGTCCACCTGATTGTGAATTTTCGGTTTCCTCTTCTTTATAACCTTAACGATTTGCTTTGATGCCTCAATTGGAGTTGTTGCTGTCTTTATAAGCTCTTCATCCCTGATTATGAATCTATTGGCCCGCTCTCTATAGGGGGATTTCTCCGGGGGGAGCTTGTGTATTTTCGCTGCAAAATCGGTCGAGACCTGTGCGGGCTCGATTAATGCGACCCTAATGCCGAAGGGCTCAAGCTCATATCGCATGGACAATACGAGTCCCTCGAGGGCAAACTTCGATGCAGAGTAGATTGACTCAAAGGGAAAGGGTATCACACCGACCAGAGAGGACATTGCGATCAGCTTGCCATAGCCCTTTTCTCTCATTGCGGGAATGAATGCCTGAAATATTGCGGCTGCTCCAATAACGTTCATCTCCAGATTCTTCAGGCCCTTTTCAAGGTCAACCTCCTCGAATGGTCCGAAAAAGCCGTTTCCCACATTTGAGAGAACCGTATCTACCTTTCCGTACTTCTTCAGCACCTGATCACTGAATTTCTTTATTCCCTTCCGGTCGGTTATATCCAGCGTGGTCAGAAGATGATCGCCGCCGATATCCTGCAACTCCTTGTTCAGGATGGCTATACCATCTTTATCTATGTCGAAGCCAGCTACCGAATCGCCGGATTCCGCAAGGAGCTTTGCGACCTCCCTGCCCATTCCCTGCGCTAATCCTGTTATGACGATTACCTCATTCATTGTACCCCCCTGTATTATCTGATTTTATTTCGTTGCCCGTAATAAGGACATACGGGAAACGGATGAATAACTTTCACCCGTCACTTTCCACTCGTTACCGGTTGCTCCTGTACCATTCACCCATCTGTTTCATCGACTCGCGAAAGTCCGGGTAGGTGAACGTAAATCCGCTTTGTTTCACCTTGCTTATGTCAATGACATAATCTCGGTAGAGATATTTTACCGCGTCGTACTCCAGATCGGGTATTTTCCCGCGAAGCCCTGATACGAATCCGTCAATACGGGCCGTCGCCTTGACAAGCCACAGAGGGAGATGGAGCTTCGGTACACTCGTATTATAGGTTTCCGCGGCGAGCTTCAGAGCTTCTTCGAGTGTCGGATTCGATTCATCGGCGAGATTATAGATCTCACCGACTGCCGTATCGAGGCGCGAGAGATGCTCTATTGCAGCGGCGACATCCTCTGCACGGATGTTGGAGAGGATCTGCGTTCCGCTCCCCGGTATTGCGGCAATTGATGATTGACGAGAGAATGCCTTTCCGGCACCATCGTTGCAGCGCGGGCCGTACACCGTGCAGGGACGGACGAGCGTTGCCGGGAGCCCCTCACTGATGCGCTGAAAGAGGATATTCTCCCCATCCCGCTTGCTCCGGCCGTAATCGTCCTGCGGATTGCGCTCGCTCTGCTCGGTAAAGGGCGTTCCCTGATAATAGCCGTAAACGCTCGTCGAAGTAACGTGTACGAATCGCTTAACCTTTGCTTTCAGAGCGAGTTCTGTCATATGATCCACGCCGAGGACATTGGTAGGATAGAGTTTCTTGTACGGCGTTGAGAAATTGCATATTGCGCCGAGATGAAAGACACGATCCACACCGTTCTCGAAGAGGGGAGGGAGGGTGTCCGGTCTGGTGAGATCGGCAGCAACATATTCCACGCCGAGCTTTTCGAAAAAGGAGATATCCTTGCGCGGTCTCGAGGTTGCTCTGACTCTGACTCCTCTTTTGACCAGATGTTCAACAACGTGACTTCCCATGAAGCCTGCTGCACCGGTTACCAGAGTAATGCCGCTGAACTCCATAGAACCTCCCCATTATAGAGATTAAGAGACACCTAATGCTCTTTTGCTTCTTTAGCTACTGCTGAAACTTTCTGAAAAAAGTTAAAAATCCAATCCAGCTCCCTGAAACCTTGAGCTTCCCGGAGGCAATTGCCGAAATGGGGCTTATCATCTTCAGCGCCATTTTCCGATAGGTTTTGGAATCAACGGTCAGAGTGGCGATGGGTTTCGGCGTACCGGGCAGCGGTTCACCGGCAACAATCTCAGCGATACCTCTCCGGATGGTGACGATGAATCGCTTCTTCTCATCGGGAAAGACAAAGAACACCGATTCATGAACATCCATGGCTTTCTCGGGATTCAGCCGTGTTGCCATTACGTTAAACATCTGCTCGAGAGGCATTCCCAGGGCCATCTCTTCATTTATCTTTGCCTGTTTTACTTCAGGCATGCCTTCTCTGAGCTCATAGGCGGATTCCATGAGATAGGATCGCCCGTCGAAATTACAGGTCTTTCTGCCCAGGCTTTCGTAGCACTGTGCGAGCTTCTCTTTGAGGTCATCCGATTCAATGCCGCTGTCCTGAAGCTTGACAAGCAGATGAATTGCCCATCGCTCATCGCCCTTCTTGAAAGCCTCGTCAGCGAGCTCCATGATCCTGTCAGTTCCGCCGAGAAGCTCCACTTCCCGTTTCGCTATCTCTTTTACCGGATGGGTGTATAATTTATCAGGTCTTCCGTCGTACCATCCCAGATTGTTCGTGTATATTGACCGTACACACCAGTCAATCTGGCCTCTGAACTCCTTGTTATAGTGGTGTTTTGCGAGATGCTCGGGGAGATGTATTCGTTCGGCAAGGGTGTCTATATCTTCCCCTCGATTTGCCCCTCGTACCACTTCATCTCTGATCCACTGTATTGCATCACGGTAATTGGTGAGGGCCTCGGCTATCTCCTTCTTGCCGTGAATAGGTTTCGTGTGCATGGGAACCAGATGCTCTGCCTCCTTTCTCCGCATTATGTCAACGCTGTTGAACCAGTGACTGACTTTCCGTGGACTGGTGCCGCGGAGGGTATAGAGGTTCGGAAATGCCCAGTAGAAATTATCTCCCGCAATCAGGGTCTTATCGGCCGGAATCCATACGATGAGATGATCGTGCGACTCGCCGGGGGCCTCAATCATCTCGATGTCAAGACCGTCGATAGTCAGCATTTTTTTCCCGGAAAAGGTGTGTGTCGGGTATATCATTCCGAGACCCCCCTCTTCAAAGGGGGTGTGCATGTCAAGACGTGCCCCGATGCCGGTGCTGGGTATATCCTCGAGAGATAAATGTGCCGCAAACTGCCGTCGCGCACGAAGGGACTCAATGGGCACAAAGAGCTGATACTGCTTGACGAAGTGATCGGCAAACTTATCGGTTGCCCATATGGGGACTCCCTTCTCGATAAAAGATGTTGTCCCGCCGCAGTGATCGATATGGCTGTGCGTGTATATGATTGCTCTGAGGGGGGCTCTGGGAACTTTGGCCAGAAGGGCTTTCTTTGCATTCATTCCCCTCTTCGGGTTCATCGCCGTATCAACGATAACATATCCCGAACCGGTATGTATAAGAGCGGTATGGGCGGTATCGTAGCTGATGGCAACCCAGACATGTTCGGAGATCTTCTCCACCCGGGGCTCTCCGACGTACTCTTTATAGTGCTGAACGATTAATGTATCACAGGGAGTGGTGTCAATTTTTTCTTTGTCTGCGCAGGCGAGGAATAGTGTCACGAATATAAGGATTGCGGTTACAACACGTGCACAACTGAACGCTCTCATTGTGTACATAAACTCCTCCTCTTTCTCAAGCAAAAGGAAACAGGTCCCTTCACGGTTATCTCTATGAACTACAGCGTGCTGATGGTTTTTTCCTCTTCCGTATGTTCGAGAATCTCTTCCTTTGCTCTTTTCAGCCAGTTGAGCACCATCTCGTTAAAATCCACACCGAGATCGGCGATAAGCTTTACGTACATGCTGTACTTTTCCCAGTGTTTCCTGTTTTCGTAGCGATAATCGAGCTGCTCCTCGTAAAGCTCAATCTGCTCATCGATGAGCTCCAGGGCGCGTTCTCTGCTCCCGAAACCGAAGAAGACGAAGCGGGTGAGAAAGGGATCTCGCAGAAGTATACCTCTTTCGGGTGATTTCTCAAGCCAGCGCCGGAATTCGGCTTTCCCGTCATCAGTTATTGAGTACTGCTTCCTGCTTGGCCCCTTCTCGCCGACATTGTTTATCTCGGACATTGAGATGAGTCCTTCGTCTTCAAGGTTTTTCAGGTTCGGGTATATCTGGCCGTAGTTAATGGACCACATGAAGCCGAAGTTCCGCTCGATGTGTTCCTTAATTTTATAGCCGTGCATATCCCTGTAGTGCAGGAGGCCGAGAATTGCATATTTGATGGACATTATTTACCGCCAAACTTATATATACTTTATATATATATAAAGTATATAGTCAAGAAAAAAATTATTTTTTTAGCCGTTGTTCTTGAATATTTCTGTTCTTCATGTAAGAATCATTCTGCAAACCATCATTCATTCGATTTATTGAGAATAAAAAAAGGGGGAGGTTCGCTATGGGAGATGTGTTGCAATCAAAGACCATCGGGAAAGCCATGGAAGATGCTGCCGCCAGTCAGGGGGACAGCAGAATGTATATCTTTCGGGGCACCGAGATTAGCTTCAGGGAGGTCGACGAGCGATCCGATCGGGTCGCATCGGGTCTCCTGAAGCTCGGTTTTAAAAAGGGGGATCGCCTCGGAATCATCGGGCTCGTCCAGCCTGAATGGCTGTATACCTATTTCGCTGCGGCAAAGATCGGGGTGACCATCGTTGCGCTCAATGTCCGGTATCGCGATATGGAGCTGGATTATATGCTCAATCAGAGCGAAGCCCGGGGAGTAATGACCCTCACGAGCCTGCTGGACATGGATTATGTGAAGTTCTTCGATGGTTTTCGGGAGAAGATACCATCGGTAAAGGACTTTATATTCATCGGCGGCGAGGGATTCAGCGGGAGCCACACCTTCGATGATCTCCTGAAGAGCGATATTGATGAAAAAGCGCTCAATAAGGCAAAGGGGGACGTGAAGCCCGATGACCTCATGATAATCATCTACACCTCCGGGACGACGGGAAAGCCGAAGGGTGCGGCCATATCGCACAAGAGCCAGCTCGCCTCAGCGAGGGCGCAGGCGGAGCACAGCAGGTTTCAGGATGATGATCTCATGCTCCTTGTTCTGCCCCTGAATCACGTGGGCGGCATCACCTGCGGGGTGCTCACCTGCCTCCTCGGCATGAAGCCCATTGTCCTCATAGCGATACCGGACATGAACGATATGGTTCAGCAGTGGAGCACCTACCAGCCGACGGTTATCGGTTTTGTGCCCACCCTGTACACGCTCCTCTTCATGACACCGGGAATAAAGGATCTGGATACGAGCAGAATACGAATTGCGATTGTGGGCGGATCAAATGTGGAGCCGGCGCTCCTCACGCAGATGAAAGAAACATTTCCCAATGCAACGGTGATGAACCTCTACGGGCTCAGCGAATCTTCCGGTGCGCTCGTTCTGAGCCCCTGGGGAAGCACCTTCGAGCAGACTGTCCGCTCCATCGGGAAGCCCATTGGCGATTTCAAGGTCAAAGTAGTCGACGATGAGGGCAAGGAGCTCCCCACCGGTGAAACCGGCGAGCTCCATTTCAAGGGAGATGCGGTCTGCCGCGGCTATTTTCGTATGCCGGAGGAGACGGCGGAGGCCTTCGATAAGGATGGCTGGCTGCACACCGGCGACATGGGGTATCTCGATGAAGAGGGATATATCATCCTGATGGGTCGCAAGAAGGAGATGTACATTCAGGGTGGATTCAATGTCTATCCCGTTGAGGTTGAGAATCTGCTCTCAAAGCATCCGAAAGTCTCCATGGTGGCAGGTATCGGCGTCTCGGATCCGGTGCTCGGTGAAATCGGCAGATACTATATCGTTCCGAAACCGGGCGAAACGCCAACCGGGGAGGAGATCATCTCCTATTGCAAGGAGCACCTGGCTGACTATAAAGTGCCCAAGCAGGTCGTTTTTCGCGAGAGTCTCCCGATGACTCCTGTGGGGAAGATCATGAAGGCAAAGCTGAAAGAGGATTTCGAGCAAACGGGTGAGTAAAATCATCAAAAGCTGAATCGATCGAATCCTCTCCTCCGCCGGTTTAATCGAGCGGATAAAAAAATGTGCTGCTGATTATTTGATTTATCTTGACTTTTTCGCCGACGCATTCACCCTGAGGGGGGATCGGTGTCGGAATACGCGAGTGTTTCGGCTCTACAGCAGCCTGAGATGAGGAGGGGCTTATGAAGATACTCGTGCTGGGGTGCGGCGGCATCGGTGGTGTTGTCACGGCGCGGTTACTTTCGAAGGGTCATTCTCTTATCACGGTTGACATCAATCGTGATCTCGTCGATGCAATTTCCCGAAACGGTATTCACATAGAGGGGTACGGCTGTGATATGGATGTCAACGATATCCCGATACATCTCCGTATCCCGGCAAAAGAGAAATATGACATCATCCTGCTGGCAGTGAAGTCGTACGATACCGCGAAGGCGGTTGAAGATCTCAAGCCACATCTCGCGAAAGACGGCGTTGTCGTTTCTCTTCAGAACGGCATCAATGAGGATTATATTAAGACGATAATACCGGAGCGGAATGTCGTTGGATGCGTTATCGCCTGGGCCGTCATCAATCACGGCGGCGGCCGCCTCAGTATCACCTCACCGACACTGGAGTTTCACGTTGGCTACCTCGACGGAAGCGAGGATGACCGGCTCATCGCGGTGCGGAATCTTCTGAACGATGTCTTCACCACACACATAAGCAATAACATATATGGCCATCTCTGGAGCAAGCTTCTCGTCAATTGTTTTGTAAATGCGAATTGCGCGATCTTCGACAAGACCGTTGGCGAGCTCCTCTCCGATAAAAACTTCCTCCCCACCTGTTTTAAGATAATCTCGGAAGTGGTTGTTGTTGCCGAGAAGGAGGGCATTCTCATCGAGAAGCTGAAGGAGCGGATAGACTTCAGATGGCTCGCCGATCCCATCTATATCCGCGAGCTGGAAGAGGGGAGGCCGCTCTCGCCGATGAAGAAGCTCATGCTGAGAGCGCTCTATCTGCCCAATTATCTCTTCCGGAGGATAATTTTTTTTGTTATGGTTCTGCAGCACAGGGAGGTGAAGTCCTCGATGTGGCAGGATATTCATCACGGCAACCCAACCGAGATCGATTATATGAACCGCTATGTCGCCGATATAGGGAAGAAGCACGGCATCGACTGCCGTGAAAACCGGGTGATCACCGAGCTGATGAAGGAGCTCGAGAAGAAGCGGTCGCTGGAGTACGATTATGTGATTCGGCGAATACGTTCATCATGAGTATTGCGCGGTAAGACTCACCCGGAAAGCATGCAAATGGAATATGTTTTTTTCTGTTGAGTAGAGAGCATATTGAGAAGAAGAATTTGGTTATTACACCATATTATCCCGAGCGCAGCGAGGAATAGTTGCATTAATTGAATATGCAAAGAGTGTTAATAAATTGCATATTTTCAATTAACATCAGCTAACAATGAATACAGATTACGGAACCTGTTCCGAGTGCAGAGAGGAATCCCTTCGCTCCTCGTAATGACATTATGAGCAACTTTCTACCATGAAAGATTCACCCGGAAAAGATGCGAATATAATGTGTTTTTTTGTTAAATAGTACCAATGTGGAGATTAATATGAAAGGCGTTGCTCTGTTTGTTCCCTGTCTTATAGATCAGTTTCTCCCCGAAATAGGCTTTGCCGTTGTGAAGGTACTGCAGAAGCTGGGGGTTGAATTTACCTATGATCAGCGGCAGACCTGCTGCGGGCAGCCGCTTGTTAACGCCGGTGACAGTGCGGGAGCCCGAAGGGTCGCAAAGAGGTTTATCTCAATCTTCGAGAAGAGCGATTACATCGTTGCGCCGTCGGGTTCATGTATACACACCGTGAAGGAACAGTATCTCAGGCTCCTGGCCGATGATCCGAAATGGTATCAGCGTGCAGAGAAGGTCTCTGAAAGGGCGTATGAGTTTACCCAGTTTCTGGTGCAGGTGCTCGGCGTTGAAGAGGTTGGATACCGGTATGAGGGTAAGGCCTGCTATCACGAATCCTGTTCCATACTCAGACAGCTCGGCATCTCAGATGAGCCGAAACAGTTGCTGAATAACGTTGCGGGGCTCGAGATGAATCCTCTCAAGGATGCCGATATCTGCTGCGGTTTCGGCGGCGAATTCGCTATCAACTATCCCTACATATCGGAGGAGATAGTCAGGGAGAAGGTGAAGAACTTTCAGGATGCCGATGCCGATATCCTGGTGCTCGGCGAGCCGGGATGTCTCCTGAATATCAGAGGATATCTAACCCGTCACGGCATGAGCGGGCAGGTGAGGCATATTGCGGAAATACTGGCAGGACAGGAGGGAGTGCAGGCATGAAACCACAGACCGAAAAATTCAAAGAGCTGGCCAGGGAGAATATGTCCGATGGCACGCAGCGGGCAATGCTGAAGCTCTTTCCGCCCCTGCTCAAACAGTTGCGGGATGCATCCTTTCAGGATCTCGGCGAAGAAGCTGCTATGGAAAAAGGCAGGCGGATCCGGGAGGACGCGGTTCGGGATCTTCCCTATCTCCTCGAGCGCTTCGAAGATGAGGTAACGAAAGCCGGGGCGAAAGTCGTCTGGGCGAGAGACGGGAAGGAGGCGAACGATTTCATACTCTCCCTCGCGAAGGAGAAGGGGTGCAGGATCTGCGTCAAGGGGAAGTCGATGGTGTCAGAGGAGATATCGCTCAGAGAAGCGCTTGTAGAGAGCGGTATCGAAACCTATGAGACGGATCTCGGAGAGTTTATCATTCAGCTCGCCGAGCGGCCCCCCTTTCACATCGTCGGGCCGGCAATAAATATGACTGTCAAAGAGGTTTCTGATCTTTTTCATGAGAAGATCGGATCTCCGGAAACGGAAGATGCAAACGAGCTCGGTGGGTATGCCCGTCAGTTCCTACGGGATAAGTTTCAGAATGCCGATCTCGGCATCACCGGTGTCAATATCGCCGTTGCGGAGACGGGATCCATCTTTCTCGTTGAGAATGAGGGAAATATCCGATATTCGACATCCGGCCCGAAGGTTCATGTCGCGCTCATGGGAATTGAAAAGGTCGTCGCCACCTTTACCGATGCGGTGCACATGTTGAAGCTCCTCACCAGGAGCTGCATGGGTATGGCAATTACCAAGTATGTCTCGGTGATTAACGGTCCCCGGAAGAAGGGGGAGAATGATGGCCCCGAGGAGCTCTATATCGTCATACTGGACAATGGGAGAAGTCGGATATATGCCGATGAGATGCTCAGAAGCAGCCTTCAGTGCATCAAGTGCGGCCTCTGCTCGGGGGTGTGTCCTATTTACGCAACAGTCGGGGGGTACACCTACGGCTGGGTCTATTCTGGCCCCATCGGCGCTGTTCTCAATCCGCTTCTCCTCGGTCTCGACAGGGCGCGGGACCTCTATCACGCCACAACACTCTGCGGCGCCTGTAACCGCTATTGCCCTGCCGGAGTCGATCTCCGCGGCATCCTGCTGGACCTCCGGGCGAAGGAGATGACGGGCAATAAGACCTTCGGGGCAAAGCGGCCGTCACTGTTCCACCGTCTTTTTATCAGGTTCTGGTCCTGGGCGCTCCTCAGCACGTTCTTGTATAACATGGGCTCGATTGCAGCACGGGTTCTCACCGCTCCCTTTGTGAGGGGGGGGAAGCTCTTGTGGATGCCCGGTTTTTCGGGCTGGATGAAAGCGAGGGATCTTCCCCGGTTTGCTCCGAAAACCTTCCACCGCTTATTTGCACAGATGAACGAGCAGAGGTAAAGCTATGAATACCCTCAAGAACAGAGATGAAATTCTCAAGAAGCTCAGGATATGCTCATCTGGACCTGAAGCTGATCTGAGCTCAGAATTGATTCGAACACCGGTTGAAGATATATCAGCGCAGTACGAAGCCTTTCGGCAGAACCTGGTCGTCGCGGCAGGTAATGCCCATCGCGTGGAAAGCAATAATGAGGCGCTGCAGAAAATCGATGAGATTCTAACGGGATTCAATGCTTCATCGATTGCCCTTTCGGGAGATGAGGTTATCAGTTCACTGGGAGTGCGTGCTTACTTCCAGGGGAGAAAAATCGTCGTCAGGGATCTGGCGAAGAGTATTGACGAACATAGAAATATATCCTTCACGGTCGATGCGGGAATAACCGGTGCAGATTATGCAATTGCCGATACCGGAACCGTTGTGATCGTCCATAACAGGAATAATCCCCGTCTCATCTCACTGGCGCCACCAGCGCACATTGTCATCCTCCCCATTCACAAGCTGTTGCCGGATATCGATACGGTAATTGCAGAGATTAATCCCGTAACGGGAGAGCTGCCCAGCGCCATCAGCCTGATAACCGGTCCCAGCATGACAGGCGATATTGCCCTCCAGGCGACCTACGGCATGCACGGCCCGGAAGTTGTAGAGGTGATAATCGTCGGATAATCCACAGGCGACACGTCGACGTTTCGCCTGTGGAGTGTCACAGATAAAGGCTCGCCCCGAATAGAATCTGCGCCGCGTAGTATATGGTGAGAATGATGTAATCCGCACCTTTAATCTTGCGAACAAACTTATCGTAGGCAAGTATACTGTCGGAGAGGTAGAAGAGAATCGCGGCAGGGGGGAGAATCATCTTCTGAAGCGGTGAGAGATCGCTTCCGAGGAGCGAGAAGGCGCCAACCACCATAAGGGAGATCACCACAAAGTACACAACTATCGGAATTTTGAACTCTTTTCCGACAAAGCGTGTAAGGAATCCGTAGTAGAAAGCTGAAACGGCAAAGACGATCAGAAAGGCGATGATATGAAGGGACGGCGCGATGATGAAGAACGCAGTGAGATACAACAGGTGACCGATGAGAAAGGATAGGAGCCCGTAAATGAAAAAGTCCTCGCGGTAGGAGAGGAAGAAGTCTCCTGCGGCGCCGAAGAGGAGGGCAAGGGCAATTCCTCCCGAGAGAACGGGATTATCAATTACATGAAATGAGAAGAGTGCCAGAGCGCATATCGAGAGCGTCGTCAGGGCTTTAACCCAGAGGAAAGGTCTGGTTTCGTTTCCCGAAGAATATATAAGAATATTAGCCGTGATTCCAAGGATAAGGGGGATGATGAAAAGGTAGAGCATGAGGGCCTCCGTATCACTATTTTATGGGCCACCTTTTTAAACTGATAAAAAAAGAGCTTTTACATTATTACTCGCACACACAGAGCACTACAAAAACGAGGTTTATGGAAGTGTCCTTATATCTTTCGTAATATATCTATCCCCTGAGTCATTTTGTCAAGTGAAATGTCGGGTGGGAGACGACTCGCTTTATCGCGGAACTGTTGATAAAGTAATATTTCATTGCGAGAAACGTAAGTTACTCGCACTGTCATTACGTCTATGAGATTTATTGCGGAGTTTGCCCCGAGAGCAATCGAGGGGTCTTGATGACAGATGTTCGTCAACAATCCTCTGACCCCTTTCGGCGGGCGTGGAGTAGTGAATCAATGCAATGTTATTGATGAGTTGGAGAGATCAAAAAATCTATTTGACCAAAATTGGCAATCGGGTTACACATTTAGCCATACGTGTAAATCTAAGATATATATTATTTGTAGCATTTACATTTCTATTAATTCCACTAACCGTAATTCCCTTGCCCGGCTCTGATTTCACAGCGTCGGGCTTTCGAGGGAATGGCAGATTTTATTTGAGAGGGATTATAATATGTCCTACATGGATTGCTGCAATTGGGATGACTGTACGCGTTGTGGCGAATGCCTGATGAAATGCCCTGTGATGAAGATGGAAAAAGATGAGGCCCGTATTGCGATTGGCCGGCTCATCGAGGGGAAGGAGGTGCGCAGGGTATTCGACGAATGTACGCTCTGTTTCAATTGCAATAACTACTGTCCGATTGAGGGTCTCAGACCGCACGAGCTCATCCAACAGCGGATGCTGGAGCACAGGGGGAAGGTACCGGAATTCATTAAGTATCTGTTGAACAGTATGCCGTCCCCAACGATATGGCAGGACGCCTATGAAAGACTGAATGACAATGAAAAGGATATATTGGACCGATGGTCACAGATTCCTCCTCCATCCAAGGAAATCCTCTTTATAGGATGCATTGGGAAGGCAACAAGCGCCTATGATATTGAACATTCAGAGGTATTGAAGGAGCTTCCCAAGTTCGGGCCACGCGATATATGTTGCGGGGAATTGCACTATCGGATCGGGGGCTGGGATGCCTATACGAGTATGATCGAGAAGACGATACAGAGATTTAGCGAATTGGATATCGAGCGAATGGTCTGTTATTGCGGCTCATGCTATAACTTCCTTTCAAACATACTGCCCAAAGTTTACGGAAAAGAATTACCATTTAAATTAGTATCGATGTACGAATGGTTGTGGGAAAGGGTGGAGAGTGGCGGGCTGGAGCTCAAAAAACCTCTCAACTTCAGGGCAGCCGTACATGAATCCTGCTATGTAAGCGAGCTTGGAAGCCGGTTCCCCGAAATCCTGAGGACACTCTACACGGCAACAGGAGCGGAACTCACAGAGCTCGAACACCATGGGAAAGATAACATCACCTGTGGATTCGTGAGTATGGCACGAAAGGGCAACTTCCCACAGGCTTTCCTCTCTATGGTGAAAGAACAGAATAAAAAATATGGAGAGGCAAAGGATGCGGATGTCAAGTATATGGCACTTAATTGCCCCGGTTGTTTTATAGGCCTCAGCTTCACGAACTTTTTACGCCGTGTGGGATTACGGTATATGCCCGATGAGCTTCTGAGGGCATACGGTGATACAATCACTACCCCTATACAAAAGAGGTTCGGGCTCTTTCTCACGCTCCTTATTAAAAGGATGCCGCGCCTCCTCTTCCACAGGGGGCATAATCCTGATGGATTCACTATCGAGAAGGATTCTAAACTTACAGATACGAAAAAATCGGGTTTTTGATATGAATATACTGAAAGCCATTAAGACACTCATTGAAGGAAGAGTACCTCTCATGGGTGAGATACCCGATTCACTCCTTGATATTGTTGCCACCGCGACAAGCATCAGGGGGAAGTTCAGCCGGCTCTCTTCTCTTGAAAGGGTCATAACAACGATACGACATAAGGAACCGGATCGTCCCCCGGTAATGACCCTGTTGGGTGGCGCGGCACGGCAGATTACGGGAATCTCTTTCCCCGAGTATTCTCAGGACGCAGAAAAGGCAGCAGAAGTGTTTATGTCGGGATTCGATCTGATAGGAGGTGATATAATTATCCTGATGTGGGACCTTTCTGTCGAGGCAGCTGATTTCGGCCAGAAGGTGATCTTTCCCGAGAACTCCACTCCCTATCGTGACTATAGTGACCCGCTCATCAAGGACGTAGAGGATTATACACGTCTTCGACCCGTCTCCGTTTCAGAGACCAGGAGGATGAAGGAATTCGTCAAGCTCTGTGAGATCATGGTCAAGAGGGCCGGGCTCAGGGCACTGGTGTCAGGATTTACATTCGGCCCCCTGGGGGTCCTCAGTATGATGCGGGGCGTGGAAAACCTCTTCAAAGATTGTATACATTATCCGGAAAAGGTTATAAAGGCATGTGAGGCGATTACGGAGACACTGCTTGAATACGTACAGCTGCAGTGTGATACCGGACTTCCGGCCATCGCCATCGATACACTGTATGCCTCATGGAACGGATTGCCCAAACATTTATGGGAGGCCATCGAAGGCCCCTTTGTAAGGGAGATGAGCCGACTTATCAAAAGAAACGGTCTGGTAATGGGGTTTCATAACTGCGGTCATGGGTTCTATATGGATTCCCAGATCAAATTCATGGAGCCGGATGTCGTCAGTTTTGCCTTTCTCCCCGATGATTGTAAGACGGAGGGGGAGTTGAAGGAGAAATATGGCGACAAGATTACCCTGCTGGGGTATATCCCGACCCAGCTGCTGGCCCATGGAACCCCCAAAGAGGTAATGGATGAGTCTGTAAGGCAAGTAGAGGTATTCGGAAAGGACGGTGGCTTTATCCTTGCCCCGGGCTGTGAATATCCACCAAATATCCCCCTGACGAATGCTTTTGCCATGGTGAAGGCGGTTGAGCGGTATTCTCGATAAACCTTGATAACGGGGAGACGGAAACAGAAGGAATCGATAGGAGTTTGTTTTTATCCATATTAGTGGCTACAGATACATCATATAAAAATGTGGTCCTAAAAATAATATCAGGGAACAGGGTAGTGCTGAAATGACACCACCAAATAAGCTTCAGCGGTGTTCGATCTATTTCAAGGTAATTGCATACTATGTTTAGTAATTGTATTCATTTTTTTTCGTATTGATTTTAGAGGGATAAAAACAGGGGAATTTGAGCTGGAGGCGATACGTATGAGCGATAGGGATGTACTCTTGAAGAATCTGGAAGATTCCGTATCACGTTTCTCCTCTGAAGAAGTGGGAAGATACATAGACGAGGCCCTTGGACTCGGTATTCCCCGTGAGATGTTGAAAGGTGCCCTCTTTCAGGGGATGGAGCGGGTACGCCTGGGGTTGATGTCAAATGAAGCCTCCATCCCGGAGTTCCTCCTCACGGTTGATGCCATGAACGATGGATTATCAAGAATAGTCGGTGTCGGAGGTGATGAGGTACAGGCAAAAGAGCCTATAGTAATAGGTGTGGTTGAGCAGGACCCCCACGATTTAGGTAAAAACATCATAGCAAGTATCTACAGGGCCTACGGCTATCCCGTAATCGATCTGGGCAGAGACGTGGCCCAAAAGTCCTTTGTCGATGCCGTTGGGGAGACCGGTTCCGGTATCCTCGCGCTCTCAGCTATGATGTCAACCACAATGGAGCGGATGAAGGGTATTATACATGAGGTGAAGACAAATTATTCAACGGTGACCATCATGGTCGGGGGGGCATTTATCGACGAGACGATCGCAAAGGGATACGGGGCGGATGGTTACGCAGAATCCGCCATTGACCTGATCGACGAGACAAATGCCGCTCTCCGGCGTGTCGAAGATGGTACGGGCTGGTCGTAGTGGCAGGTGACGACAGGATCATCTGTTTCGATTTTGACGATGGATTCTTTCTCGATGTAAAGCGGGGGGCCATCAGAAGGCTGGGATATACACCAGACACGGATATAGCCGAAGGAGAGGTCGGGAGCCCTGATGAGCTCCGGAGGGGGACGGCCCCGAACAGGGTTATTGAAATCATAGATGAGGGGATATCTGATCTGAGGAGGGCTTTGGCACCAAGCGGCCCCCGGGGTGTATACCGGATCCTCCCGGTGCTGGATGTTTCCAAAGGGCGAATACTCTTTCAGGGGGAGATGATAGCGAGCAGGATGTGGGCAAGAGTTGCTAAGTCTTCAAAGGGGGACAGGCAGCTCCTGTTTGCCGTGATTACCATAGGGGCTGAATTTGAGGAGATAGCAAGGAATCTCTCCCATGTCTCGAACCAGATGATATATGATGCCATAGGATCTGAGGCGGTGGAGATGTTTACAGACAGGCTACAGGTGGTTTGGGAAAAGGAAATGGGGGATTCAGTGCTCCAGACGAGCTACAGGTTCAGCCCGGGATACTGTGACTGGGCGCTTTCGGGGCAGGAAGTGATTTTTGGTGCGGTCTCTGCCGATAAGATAGGTGTCAGGCTTATGCCATCGTTTTCCATGATCCCCGTAAAGTCGATCTCCTGTTGTGCAATCATCGCCCGGGATATACCTATAAAATACCCCTGTTTGTTCTGCAATAAAGTCGAATGCCCTTATAGGAGGGGAGTGTAAAATCAATTCGAGGGTTTTGGTAAATTGCACATATCAAAAAATAGTTAGTAAAGATTAAAATATGGATTACAGGTATAGCTCAATGGGTAATTTTTCAATATAAGGG